>DASPKT010000043.1:0-18009 GCA_035627915.1 Azospirillaceae bacterium | reverse complement strand
GAGGCGGCGGCCGGCGTGGACGCGCCCGTGCTGCAGCTGGACGCGCTGGCGCTGGAGCGCTGCAACTTCATCCGGATCGACCTGGACGGCCCGGAAGGGCTGGCGGCGCTGCGGGGTGCGGGGGAGACGATCCGCCGGCACCGGCCCATCCTCTACGTCGCCAACAACACGGCGGCGGGCTCGGCCGAGCTGATCGCCGAGACCGCGCGGCTGGGCTACCGGTGCTGGTGGCACTTCTGCCACTACTTCAACGCCGACAACCATTTCCGCAACCCGGACAACGTCTTCGACGGCGTCCGCCCGGAGGCCAGCCTGCTCTGCACCCCGGCGGAGTTCAATGCCGAGATCGGCGGGCTGATGCCGCTCGCCGGCGCGGACGACAACTACATCCGGGCGGGCGAGCGGCTGATGGCCCAGCGGCGGGGCTGAGGCTCACGCCACCCGGAGGTCGATGATCTGCTCCGGCGTCAGGTGCAGCCGGTCGGCCAGGTAGCGCAGGTACGACTCGCCCGCCGGGCTGTCCGCGCCGACCGCGACCTCCGAGGCGATGTAGACCTGCTCCGCCATCTCGGGGTCGTTGACCTGGCGCACGATGTCGTCGATGGAGGGCGGGTCGGCCAGCTCCCGCTCCACCGCCCGGCGCTCCTCCGGGCCGGCGCCGGCGGCGTCCAGCTTGGACAGGATGGCCTGGCGCTCCTGCGGGCTGATGACGCCGTCGGCGTTGGCCGCGGCCACCATGGCGCGGATCAGCAGCATCGCCTTCTCGTCCCCCAGGCTGGCCGAGGGCATCTCCGGCGCCGGGCCGCGCGACAGCAGGTCGCCCAGCCGGTCGCCCAGGGAGGGGCCGTCGCCGGTGGCGGAGCGGCCCTGCAGGTGCACGGTCGGCGCCTGGACCGAGGCCGGGTCGCGCGCCTTCATGTCCTGGTAGGCCTTGTAGGCGAGGTAGCCCAGCGCCGCCATGCCGGCGGTCTGCTTGAAGCCGCCGCGGCTCATCGCGGCCGGCGCCATGGCGGAGGCGGCGAAGGCCGGCCCCCGGGCGCTGCGCCCGCCCATGCCGCTCGCCAGCAACCCGCCCAACACGGAATCGAACGCACCCATCTCCCGTCCTCCTGTCCGGTTCATGGTCCAGGCCGGCTCAACAGGGAGGCGGGCGGGGCGTTCCGCGCTCAGCCCAACTCGCGGTACCAAGCGGCGAAGGCGGTGCCGTGGAAGCGCGGGTTGAACAGGGTCCAGGCGCCGAGCCGCTCCGGCAGCCGGAACTCCGCCGCGGCGGCGTCGGCGGGGCGGCCGGCCTTGTGGGCGGTGCGGGCCGCCTCCTCCACCGCGCCCATCAGGTCCAGGAAGGGCCGGAGCGAGGCGCCGGTGCCGGTGCCGCCGTGGCCGGGCACCACGGCCGCCTTCTCCTCCGCCAGCGCGGCGGCCGCGGATGCCGCCCAGCGGGACGGGACGGCGTCGACGTAGTTGGGGAAGATGCCCTGCCACACCAGGTCGCCGGCCCAGACAACGCGCGGCTCCACCAGCTCCACCCGGAGGTCGCTGTCGGTGTGGCCCGACGCCGGCACCAGCCGCACCGTCCGGCCGCCCAGGTCGATCTCGACGGGGCCGTCGCCCTCCAGCACCAGGGTGGGCAGGGCCACCCGGCCGGCGGCCGCCCGCAGCCCGTTCTTCGCGTCCCCCTCCGGGGCGGCCACGCGCTCGGCCAGCAGCTCCTTGGTGCGCCCGGTGGCGACGATCTCCGGCCCCTTGCCGTCGCGGATGTAGCCGGTCAGCCCGGCGACATGGTCGGCGTGGTAGTGGGTGACGACGGCGTGGGTCGGGCGCCGGCCGGTCAGCGACTCCGCCGCCCGGGACAGCCACGCCGCCCCCTCCGGCGTGTAGAACCCCTCCACGACCAGCACCCCGTCGCGCCCGGCGACGATGCCGCCGTTGGCCAGGGTGGTCCGGTCGCCGCGCCCGCCGTCGGGCCCGAAGGGGGTGGAGATAACGGCCCAGGCGCCCTCGGCCACCTTCTCGATGCGGGCGAAGGGGGCGGTCAGCACGGCGGCGTCGGCCCTGTCGGCGGCGAAGGCCCGGCGCTCCGGCACCGAGGCCAGGGCGAGGCTCGCCATCACGTAGGCGCCGCAGCCCAGCGCATGGCCGAGAAAGCCCCGGCGCGAGCAGTCACAGGGCAGGCCGTGGCGGGCGGACGTGTCGGGCATGGGGCGGCTCCGGTCGGTCAGGACGGGGTTTCAGGACGGGGGCAGCATGCCCCGTCGCCGCCTGTGCGGAAATAGGCTATCCTTTCACAATGGCTGTGCGGAAACGATCGGGGGTGTCCGACTGGGACGACCTCCGCTTCCTCCTGGCGCTGGCGCGGCGGGGAAGCCTGTCGGCGGCGGCCCGGGCGCTGGGCGTCACCCACGCCACGGTGTCGCGCCGCCTGGGCTCACTGGAGCGGTCGCTGGGCCAGGAGCTGGTGGAGCGCCGCGCCGACCGGTTCGAGCTGACGGAGGCCGGGCGCCGCGTGCTGGACCGCGCCCTGGCCGTGGAGGCGCAGCTGGCCGAGCTGGAGGGCGCCCCAGCCGCGGAGGGGCTGTCCGGCACCGTGCGGCTGTCCGCCACGGAAGGGGTGGCGGTGCGGCTGGCGGTGCCGGGCCTGGCCCCGCTGCTGGAGCATCACCCGGCCCTGGCGCTGGAGGTGGTGGCGGACAGCCAGTCGGTCAGCCTCGCCCGGCGCGAGGCGGACCTGGCGCTCCGCTGGGCCCGGCCGGAGGAGGGCGGGCTGATCGCGCGTCGCCTGCGCCGCGTGCGCTTCGACGCCTACGCCGCCCCCGCCTACCTGGCGCGGCACCAGGAGGGCGCACCGCACCGGCTGGTGGGCTACGCCGACGGCCTGGACCGGCTGCCCGAGGCCGGGTGGTTGCGCCGCCGCTTCCCGGACGCCGGCTTCGCGCTGCGCACCAACGGCCCGCTGGCCCTGCTGGCGGCGGTGCAGGCCGGCATGGGGGTGGGGGCGCTGGCCGACTTCATGGCGACGCCCGACCTGGTCCGCCTGGACCCCGAGGGTGCGCCGCTGGAGCGCGAGCTCTGGCTGGTGCAGCCGGCCGACACCCGCGGCGTCCCGAGGATCAGGGCGGTGCGCGACGCGCTGGCGGCGCTGCTGGGGGAGTGAGGCGGGGCGGCGTCCAGGCGCAGGCTATGGGAGGGAAATGCCTGTCTGCATTGTCGTCAGCCGTCATTCCGGCGAAAGCCGGAATCCAGGGGCCGCTTGCCGTGGCGCCCAGGCTTCCTGGACCCCGGCTTTCGCCGGGGTGACGGGAGAGGGCAACACCGGTCCTGAGAATCGGCCCATGGGGTCTGGGTCCCCTGGACCCCGGCTTTGACGCTCCGCGTCAGCTGCCAAACGCCGGAGTGACGGAAAAGGGGGGAGGATGGGTTTCCGGGATGCGCTCCGGGGAAGCCCTTCGGAGTGACCCTCCGGGGTCCGTGGCGACCCGGCCCGGCGTCCGCTATTCCGCCGCGACGGTCTCCGCGGCGGCCTTCTTCTCCGCCTCGATGGCAGCGGCCTTTTCCTCCACCAGCTTCACCAGGTGGTCGACGATGCTCTCGTCGCGCAGGCGGTGGGCGGGCTGGCCCTGGAGGTAGACCTGGTGGACGCCCTTGCCGCCGCCGGTGAAGCCGATGTCGGTCATGGTGGCCTCGCCCGGGCCGTTCACCACGCAGCCGATGACCGACACGGTCATGGGGGTGGTGATGTGGCCCAGCCGCTCCTCCAGCACCTCGACCGTCTTGATGACGTCGAACTGCTGGCGGGCGCAGGAGGGGCAGGAGATGACGGTGACGCCGCGGCGGCGCAGGCCGAGGCTCTTCAGCATCTCGTAGCCGACGCGCACCTCCTCCACCGGGTCGGCCGACAGCGACACGCGGATGGTGTCGCCGATGCCGGACCACAGCAGCATGCCGAGGCCGATGGAGGACTTCACCGTGCCGGCGCGCAGGCCGCCCGCCTCGGTGATGCCGACGTGCAGCGGGTAGTCGCACGCCTCCGCCAGCCCCTGGTAGGCGGCCACGGCCAGGAACACGTCGGACGCCTTGACCGAGATCTTGAACTCCCGGAAGTCGTGGTCCTCCAGGATGCGGGCATGGTCCAGCGCGCTCTCCACCATCGCCTCGGGGCAGGGCTCGCCGTACTTCTCCAGCAGGTCGCGCTCCAGCGAGCCGGCGTTGACGCCGATCCGGATGGCGCAGCCATGGTCCTTGGCCGCCTGCACCACCTCGCGCACCCGGTCGGCGCTGCCGATGTTGCCCGGGTTGATGCGCAGGCAGGCGGCACCCGCCTGGGCCGCCTCGATGGCGCGGCGGTAGTGGAAGTGGATGTCGGCGACGATCGGCACCTTGGCCCCGCGCACGATCTCCTTCAGCGCCGCCGTGCTGTCCTCGTCCGGGCAGGAGACGCGGACGATGTCGGCGCCGGCCTCCTCCGCCCGCCGGATCTGCTCCAGCGTCGCCTTCACGTCCGGGGTCGGCGTGTTGGTCATGGTCTGGACGGTGATCGGCGCGTCGCCGCCCACCGGCACGGTGCCCACCATGATCTTGCGGGAGGGGCGGCGGAGGATCTGGCGGTAGGCGCGGTGCGTGGTGCTCATGGGGTCCTGGTCCTTGTGCCGCGGCTCGGTCGGGCGGGCGACACCGGGAAGGTGCGTCGGCGCCCCCGCGGGATCAAGGGGGCATCCGAAGTGCCGCGGCCCGCGCCGGGCACGCCTCGGGTGCGGGGCTCAGCGCGCGGTGCCGCCGGCCAGCCGGTCGGGGTCGAGCGAGACGTTCTTCACCACCTGGCCCCTGCCGCCCAGCGGCGGCAGGTCGCGCCCGTCGATCGAGATGACGATGCCGCCGGCGTTGCCGGTGTTCAGCGTCAGCCCCTCCACCATGGGGGCGCGGAAGCTGTCGCCCGGCCGCAGCGTGCGCAGCGCCCAGTTGGTGCCCCGGCCGTCGCGGACCTCCACCCAGCTGTCCTCGGTGGCGCGGATGACCACGCGGGCGGGGCCGCCGGTCTGGCCGAAGACGCGGCCGGCGGCCTGCTGCGCCGGGGCGGGGGTGCCGGGCGCCGGGGCCGGGGGCTGGCCGGTGGTGTCGGCCGGTGCCGCCGGCACGGGCGCCGGCGGCTCGGCCGGGGCCGGCGGGGCGGCGGCGGTCTGGGAGGGGGCGGGGGCGGCCGGGTTGCCGCCGATCTCGGGCAGCTGCGGCACCTCGCTGTCGGCCTCGCCCTCGGCACCCTCGGTGGGCGCGGCGGGGGCCGGCTGGCCGGCGGCGTCGGTCGCGGAGACGCCGTTGAAGGGGGCCGTGCCCGCCGACTGGGTGGAGGCGCCGACCTCCGGCGCGGTGGGCTGCGACTGGCCGATCAGCTCCGCCGCGTCCTGGGCCGGCAGCACCGCCGCCGGGTCCGGCGGCACCTCCGGCGTCTCCACCGTCTTGGCGAGGCGGTCGGGCAGGGCCGGGATCAGGTCGGCGACGCTTCGGTCGGCCGAGGACAGCACGTACCAGCCGCCGTAGACGACGGCGACGGCGAGGCCGGCGATCAGCATCAGGGCGCCGCCGGGCACCCGGTTCTCGTTCACCGGCTCGGGGAAGTAGAGCTCCGCCTTCTGCGGCTCGCCCGCCATCTCCTCCTTGAAGCGCGACAGCACGTCGCCGGGATCGACGCCCAGGTGCTCCGCGTAGGTGCGCAGGAAGCCGTTGATGTAGGCTTGGCCCGGCAGGTCCTGGTAGCGCGACGACTCGATCGCCTCCAGGTAGGGCTGGCGGATGCGCAGCGCCGCGGCCACGTCGGGCAGGGCGTAGCCCAGCTCCTCGCGGCGCTGGCGGAGCAGGGTGCCCACGCGGGGCGCCTGGGTCGACGCCGCCGCACCCGGCGGGTTGTGGTCAATCACGTCGGAGTACCTGCGCTAGACGTTGGCGGGGCCGCCGAAAGCCCCGGATTTGCGGGGTTTTCTATCAACCGCGGGACCGGACCGCAACCCGGGTTCAGATGAGTACCCCATGGTCGCGCGCGAACGCCTTCAGCCGGCCGCGCACCGAATGGTCGGCAAGGCCGTACAGGCCCTGCATGTAGTCGGCCAGCGACCCCACCTCGAGCGAGCGCAGCATGCTCTTCACCTCGCCCACCGCCGGCGGCGCCATGGAGAGCGAGCGGAAGCCGCAGCCGACCAGCGCCATCGCCTCCAGCGGGCGGCTCGCCATCTCGCCGCACAGCGACAGCGGCACGCCGGCCGCGTCGCACCGCTCCACCAGCATGCGCAGCACCCGCAGCAGGGGCGGGGAGAGCAGGTCGTAGCGGTTGTTCAGCATCGGGTTTCCGCGGTCGGACGCGAACAGGTACTGCAGCAGGTCGTTGGACCCGACCGACATGAAGTCCACCAGCGGCAGCAGCGCGTCGAGCTGGAACAGCAGCGACGGCACCTCCATCATCACGCCGACCTTGACGGAGGCCGGCAGCCCGCCGCCGTCGGCGCGCTGGCGGTCCAGCTCGAGGTCGAGGATGCGGCGGGCCTGCCGGAACTCCGCGACCTCGGCGATCATCGGGAACATGACGCGCAGCTCGCGCCCGGCGGCGGCGCGCAGCATGGCGCGCAGCTGCTTGCGCAGCATCGCCGGCCGGTCCAGCCCGATGCGGATGGCCCGCCAGCCCAGCGCCGGGTTCTCCTCCGACAGGTCGGGGAAGTAGGGCAGGGTCTTGTCGCCGCCGACGTCCAGCGTGCGGAACACCACCGGCTTGTCGCCGGCCTCCGCCAGCACCTTGGCGTAGGTCTCCTGCTGGGCCGCCGTCTCCGGGTAGGTGTGGCGGACCATGAAGGGGATCTCGGTCCGGTACAGCCCGATGCCGTCGGCGCCGGTGTCGTGCAGGTGCGGCAGGTCGATCAGCAGGCCGCAGTTCAGCATGAGCTGGACCTTGACCCCGTCGCGCGACACCGCCGGCTGCTCGCGCATGGCGACGAAGTCGCGCTTGCGCTGCTCGCGCACCCGCAGGCTCTTCACGAAGGCGTCCTGGATGTCCTCCGCCGGCCGCACGAACAGCTGGCCGTGGTCGCCGTCGACGATCAGGAAGTCCAGCGGCTCCACCCGGTTCAGCACGTCGGTGCACTGGCCGACGACGGGGATGTCCAGCGCGCGCGCCACGATGGAAACGTGGCTGTAGGCCGAGCCCTCCTCCAGCACCAGCCCGCGCAGCCGCCGGCTGTCGTAGTCCAGCAGCTCGGCCGGGCCCATGTTGCGGGCGACCAGCACGAACTCGTCCGGCAGGGTGCCGCCGTCGGCCTCCTGCTTGCCGGCGAGGTGCTGCAGCAGCCGGTTGGTGATGTCGTCGAGGTCGAGCTGGCGCTCGCGGATGTAGGGGTCGGAGACGCCGGCCATGCGGGCGCGGTTGTCGTTCTGCACCCGCTGCACCGCGGCCTCCGCCGTCAGGCCGCTGCGGATCGCCTCGCGGATGCGCGACAGCCAGCCGCGGTCGGCGGCGAACATCCGGTAGGTCTCGATGATCTCGTGGTGCTCGCCCCCGCTGGAGCCGGCGGCGATCAGCAGCCGGTCGATGGCGGAGTGCATGCTGTCCACCGCCTCCTGCAGGCGCCGCAGCTCCGCCTCGGGGTCGTCGGCCACCATCTGGCGGATGGTCAGCTGCGGCCGGTGCAGCACGGCCAAGCCCATGGCGATGCCGCGGTTGAGGCTGACGCCCTCCAGGCGCGAGGGCAGCAGGACCAAGTCGTTGGCGACCGACAGCTCCTTGCTGTCCACCAGCTCGCCGGCGGCGACCAGCTCGGCCACCACCATGGCGATGGTCTGGAGGGTCTCCACCTCCTGCTCGTCGTAGTCGCGGCGGTCCTTGTGCTGGATCGCCAGCACGCCCCGCACGCGGCCGCCGCGCAGGATCGGCACGCCCATGAAGCTGTTGAACGGGTCCTCGCCGGTTTCCGGCCGGTACACGAAGTTCGGGTGCGCCGGCGCGTTGGCCAGCGCCACCGGCCGCGCGTGCGCGGCGATGTCGCCGACCAGGCCCTCGCCCACACGCAGGCGGGTCTTGTGCACGGCGCCCGGGTTCAGGCCGAGGGTGGAGAACAGCTCCAGCACCTCGCCCGCCCGCATGACGTAGCAGGAGCAGACGTCGGCGCCCATCTCGGCGGCGATGATGGTGACGATCTTGTCGAGCCGGCCCTGGGCGGTGCCGCTGCCGGCCATGACGTCGCGCAGGCGCGCCAGCAGGCGCCGGGCGCCCGCGGCGAGGTCCGCCGCCCTGCTCCCCGGGAGGTCCTGCCCCGGGGTGATCGGCCCGGGAGGCCCGCCCACTACTCGGCGGCTCCCGGCAGCGTCCCGACCATGCGGGCCGCCAGCGCTTTCTCGGCCTGGCCGACGAGGTCGGCGAGGATCTCGGCCGTGGGCTGCTCGCGCGTGACCATGCCGACGCTCTGGCCCGCCATCAGCGAGCCGGTCTCCACGTCGCCCTCCACGACGGCGCGGCGCAGCGCGCCGGCCCAGTAGTGCTCGATCTCGAGCTGCGCCTCCTTCTGGCCGAGCTCGCCGCGGTTGAAGCGGGCGATGATCTCGGCCTGGAACTCCTGGAACCGGCGGGTCCCCTCGTTGTGCAGCGCGCGCACCGGGATGACGGGGAAGCGCGGGTCGAGCTGGACCGAGGGCACGGCGTCGCGGGCGGACGCCCGGATGAAGGCCTGCTTGAAGCGGGGATGCGCCTGGCACTCGGCGGCGCAGACGAAGCGGGTGCCCAGCTGCACGCCGGCCGCCCCCATCTCCAGGTACGACGCGATGGCCTCGCCCCGGCCGATGCCGCCGGCGACGAAGACCGGCACGTCGGCCACCTCGGGCAGGATCTCCTGCGCCAGGACGGAGGTGGAGACCGGGCCGATGTGGCCGCCGGCCTCCATCCCCTCGATGACCAGCGCGTCGACGCCCATGCGCATGAGCTTCTTCGCCAGCACCAGGGCGGGGGCGAAGCAGATGACCTTGGCGCCGCCGTCCTTGAGCCGACGGATCGCCGTGGCGGGCGGCAGGCCGCCGGCCAGCACGACGTGGCGCACGCCGTGCGCCAGGCAGGTGTCGGCCAGCTCGTCCAGCTGCGGGTGCAGCGTGATGAGGTTGACGCCGAAGGGCCTGGCGGTCAGGGCGCGCGTGGCGTCGATCTCCGCCGCCAGCTGCCGCGGCGACATGGAGCCGGACGCGAGCACGCCGAAGCCGCCGCCGTTGGAGATGGCGGCCACCAGGTTGCGCTCCGACACCCAGGTCATCGCCCCGCCCAGGATGGCGAGGTCGGTGCCCAGGAACTCGCGGCCCCGACGCCATAGCGCATCGAGGCGCTGGCGGGCGGCGCTTGCGGTCATGCCGGTTCCTTCCGCGTCCAGAGTGATCCGCCCGTCCACGCCTGCCACAGGGGGCCTGCGACAGGGGGCCGGCGGCGCCGTGCCGTCAGGCCTGGTCCAGCCCGTAGGCCGTGTGCAGGGCGCGCAGCGCCAGCTCAGTATACTCCTCCGCGATCAAAACGCTCACCTTGATCTCGGAGGTGGAGATCACCTGGATATTGATGCCGCGGTCCGCAAGGGCCTTGAACATGCGCTGGGCGACGCCCGCGTGGCTGCGCATGCCGACGCCGATGACGGAGACCTTCACCACGTTGCTGTCGGCCAGCAGGCGGCGGTAGTTCAGCTCTTCCTTGGCCTTCTCCAGCACCTGCACGGTGCGGTCGAGGTCGGCCTTGGTGACCGTGAAGGTCATGTCGGTGGAGCCGCCGTCGGCCGAGACGTTCTGCACGATCATGTCGACGTTGATGGCGGCGTCGGTGAGCGGGCCGAAGATGCGGGCGGCCACGCCGGGCCGGTCCTCGACCCCGACGAGCGTCACCTTCGCCTCGTCCCGGCTGTAGGCGATGCCGCTGACCAGTTCCTGTTCCACGATTTCGTCCTCATCCACCACGAGAGTACCCGGAAGCGAGCTGCCGGCCGCCTCCTCGAAAGTCGAAAGCACCTGCACCCGCACCCGGTGCTTCATCGCCATCTCGACCGAGCGGGTCTGCAGCACCTTGGCGCCCAGCGACGCCATCTCGAACATCTCCTCGTAGGTGATGCGCGAGAGCTTGCGGGCCTTGGCGACGATGCGGGGGTCGGTCGTGTAGACGCCGTCCACGTCGGTGTAGATGTCGCAGCGCTCGGCCTCGAGCGCAGCCGCCAGCGCCACCGCCGAGGTGTCGGAGCCGCCGCGGCCGAGCGTCGTGATGCGCCCGCCCTCGGTCACGCCCTGGAAGCCGGCGACGACCGAGACCTCGCCCGTCTCCATGCGGCGGATCATCTCCGGCGCGTTGATGCGCTGGATGCGGGCCTTGCCGTGCGTCTCGTCGGTGAGGAGCGGCACCTGCCAGCCCTGCCAGGAGCGCGCCTTGACGCCCAGCTCCTGCAGCGCGATGGCCAGCAGCCCGCTGGTCACCTGCTCGCCCGACGCCACGACCGCGTCGTACTCCGCCTGGTCGTGCACCTTGGCGATCTGCCGGCAATAGTCCACCAGCTGGTTGGTGACGCCCGACATGGCGGAGACCACCACGGCGACCTGGTGGCCGGCGTCGACCTCCTGTTTCACCTTGCGGGCGACGTTCTTGATCCGATCTATGTCGCCGACCGAGGTGCCGCCGAACTTGAGGACGAGGCGCGCCATGGGAGACCTTGCCGAGATGCGTCAGGAATTGCCGCCGCCGGCCTCTCGCCGGGGCGGCGACATGCATACAATCTCGACTCCGCCTAGGCAAGGAAAGCAACCGCAGTGCAGCACGGCGCGCAACGAAAGGCTTGTCTTTGTCATCGCCCGGTCACGGGCGCCCCGGCACGCCCCGCGACACGCTCCCCAAACGGGCGCTTCACAGGCTCGTGATTTCGGGGCCTAATCCCGTGGGCCTATGCTGCGCCCTACCAACAACCGATCGCAGGGAGGAAGTCATGTCCGCGTTGAAGTCCACCTCGTCCGCCGTCCTGGTCGCCGCCGCGGCGGCCGCCCTGTTCACGGCCGGCACCTCCTTCGTCGCCAAGGAGGCGAAGGCCGCCGACGGCGTGAAGTGCGCCGGCATCAATTCCTGCAAGGGCACCAGCGCCTGCAAGACCGCGACCAACGCCTGCAAGGGCCAGAACGCCTGCAAGGGCCAGGGCTGGACCACCTCGGCCTCCGCCGAGGAGTGCACCAAGGCCGGCGGCAAGGTCGTGACCGACGCCAAGAAGTAACTTGGCGGCACACGGCACATCATTCGATACGGCGGGGCGCGGCCTGGGCTTCGGCCTCGGGCTGCGCCCCGACCACTATGAGGACATCCTGGCGCTGGGCCGGGACGCGTCGCGCGTCGACTGGTTCGAGGCGCTGACGGAGAACTACCTGGTGGCCGGCGGACGGCCGCTGGCGACGCTGGACCGGGTGCGGGCCGACTGGCCGGTCGTGCTGCACGGCGTGTCCCTGTCCATCGGCGGCACCGACCCGCTCGACCTCGACTATCTCGCGCAGGTGAAGGCGCTGGCGGCCCGGGTGGAGCCCGCCTGGGTGTCCGACCACCTCTGCTGGAGCGGCCTCGGCGGCCATTCCCTGCACGACCTGCTGCCCCTGCCCTTCACCGCGGAGGCGCTGGACCACGTCGCCGGGCGGGTGCACCGGGTGCAGGAGGTCCTGGGCCGCCCGCTGGTGCTGGAGAACGTCTCCAGCTACGTCGCCTTCGCCGACAGCGCCATGGCCGAGTGGGAGTTCCTGGCGGAGCTGGCGGGGCGCACCGGCTGCGGCCTGCTGCTGGACGTCAACAACGTCTATGTCAGCGCCCGCAACCACGGCTTCGACCCGCGCGACTTCCTGGCCGGCATTCCCGCGGCGGCGGTGCGCCAGTTCCACCTGGCCGGGCACAGCGACCTCGGGACCCACGTGATCGACACCCATGACGAGGCCGTGCGGGACGAGGTCTGGGACCTCTACGCCGACGCCGTGCGGCGCTTCGGCCCGGTGGCGACCATGATCGAGCGCGACGACGCCATCCCGCCCTTCGCCGAGCTGGTGGCGGAGCTGGACCGCGCCCGCGCGGTGGCGGCGGGGGCGCTGGCCGGGGGAGGCGCCTGATGCGCCTCGCCGACCTCCAGGCCGCCTTCCGCGCCCACCTGCTGGACGGCGACGCGGCCATCGCCGGGGCGGTGCTGGACGGCCCCGCGGCCGACCGCGCGACCCTGCTGGGCGTCTACCGCCACGCCTACCGCGCCCGGCTGGTGGAGGTGCTGGAGAAGGACTTTCCCGCCACCCTCGCCCTGGTCGGGGAGGCGGAGTTCGCCGCCCTGGCCGTGCGCTACGTCGCCGCGCACCCGTCGCGCTCCTTCACCGTGCGCTGGCTGGGCCGGCACCTGCCCGACTTCCTGGCCGACGCCCTGCCCGGCGGGCCGGCGGCGGAGATGGCGGCCTTCGAATGGGCGCTGGGGGAGGCGTTCGACGCCGCCGACGCCGAGCCGCTGGGCATCGCCGAGGTGGCCGCCGTGCCGCCGGAACGCTGGCCGGGGCTGCGCCTGCGCTTCGTCCCCTCGCTGCGCCGGCTGGACCTTTCCTGGACCGTGCCGCAGGCCTGGGGCGCCGTGACGGGGGACGGGCCGGAAGCGGAGCGGGTGCCGGTGCCCTGGCCGGAGGGGCGCCTGGGCTGGCTGGTCTGGCGCGCCGGGCTGGACCCGATGTACCGGTCGCTGGACGCGCAGGAGGCGGCGGCGCTCGACCTCATGGCGGCGGGCGGCAGCTTCGGCGACCTCTGCGCCCGCCTGCTGGAGGAGGTCGGCGACCAGGCGCCGATAGCCGCCGCCGCGCACATGCGGGAATGGGTGGAGTCCGGGCTGGTGGCCGGCCTTGAGGTGGGCCCGGAGGTGGGCCTCGAGATGGGTTGAACCGCCGCAGGCCGAGCCCGGTTGCCGGCCGCGCCGCCCCCCGCCATACTCCGCCGCGACCGATTCCAGGACCTCGCC
Organism: Azospirillaceae bacterium; assembly: GCA_035627915.1. GTDB lineage: Bacteria > Pseudomonadota > Alphaproteobacteria > Azospirillales > Azospirillaceae > DASPKT01. The sequence continues at coordinate 5,023 of DASPKT010000043.1, read as the reverse complement.
CCATGAGCACCGCGTCCCCCAATCCCACCCCCGGCCCGACCACCATCGACCCGGAGGAGGTCCGCCGCTTCGGCGCCATCGCCGCGGAGTGGTGGGACCCCATGGGCAAGTTCCGGCCGCTGCACCGGCTGAACCCGATCCGCCTCGCCTACATCCGCGACGCGCTCTGCGCCCGCTACGGCCGCGATCCCCTGTCGCCGAGGCCGCTGGCAGGGCTGCGGCTGGTCGACGTGGGCTGCGGCGGCGGGCTGCTGTCGGAGCCGCTGTCGCGCATGGGCGCCGAGGTGGTCGGCGTGGACGCGGCGGAGGAGAACGTGAAGACCGCCGCCGCCCACGCGGCGCAGACGGGGGCGGCGGTGGACTACCGCCACACGACCGCCGAGGCGCTGGCCGCCGCGGGCGAGACCTTCGACGCCGTGGTGGCGATGGAGATCATCGAGCACGTCGCCGACGTGGCGCTGTTCCTGCGGAGCTGCGCCGCCCTGATGCGGCCGGAGGGCGTGCTGTTCCTGGCGACGCTGAACCGCACGCCGAAGTCCTTCGCGCTCGGCATCGTGGCGGCGGAGTACGTGCTGGGCTGGCTGCCCCGCGGCACCCACGACTGGAAGCGCTTCCTGCGCCCCTCCGAGATCGCCGCCGGCCTGCGCCCCCTCGGCCTCGGCGTCCGCGACCTCGCCGGCATCACCTACGACCCGCTGCGCGACCGCTTCTCGCTGGACCGCCGGGACCTGGACGTCAACTACATGCTGTGGGCGACGCGGGACTGAGGGGCGGCCCCGGCCGACACGTCGCATTGCGCTGCGCTCCATGCGACCTAATGGCCGGCATGGGAAGTGAACCTTCCGGAGCAGCAACACGTCCCTCAGCCTGAGCCCGTCGAAGGCCGCACGCCGTCCCCGCTGCCTACTGTCCGGCTTGGCGGTTCCCGGTGCGGCTGGGAGGCTGTGCGTCCTTCGACAAGCTCAGGATGAGGGGCGGGGGATGCCAGGCCCGGTGTTCAGGGGGAGCAGCAACACGACCCTCAGCCTGAGCGCGGTCAGAAGGCCGCACTCCATCACCGCTGCCCGCCCCGCTGCCCTCTCAGAACATCCCCAGGTGGAAGTGGTAGGTCAGCAGCTCCTTGAACTGCTTGACCGTGCGGAGCGCGTGGCGCAGCTCCTCCCGCTCGTCCGCGTCGAGGCGGGCGGGCTCCACCAGGGTGTCGGTAGCGGCGTGGTCGTCGTTGATGCGGGCCTTCAGGCGCAGGGCGGACAGGAACTCGAACGCGGCGCGCAGGTCGACCGCCAGCCCCTTCTCCAGCCGCCCGGCCTCCGACAGGGCGGCCAGCCGGGCCACCGTGTTGGTCTCCGCCAGCCCCGCCTCCAGCGCCAGCGCCCGCACCCCGTGCACGATGGGGAAGATGCCGCCCTTCTTCAGGTCCATGCGGCCGTGGCGGTCGGTGTCGAACTGGCCGAACAGGCCCAGCGGCGTCTCGAACTGGAGCGCCACCCGGGCGAACTGGGAGAGGAAGGCGCCGTGGCCGGCCACCGTCTCCAGCATGGCCGCCCGCGCGCCGTCCAGCAGGCCGGCGTCGCCCGCAGCGGCGGCGGCGTCGGCGAAGATGGCGAGGCGCATGAAGGCGGCATCGTCCGGCAGGCGTATCCACAGCCGCACCGCCTCCGCGAAGGCGCCGGCGCGGCGGACCCAGTCGGGGTTGCTGACCATGACCCCGCCGGGGCAGGGGGGCCATCCCAACTCGGTCAGGCGGAAGGAGAAGAGGGCCAGCGGCTCGGCCAGGGCGGCGGCGTCCCAGGGGCCGTCGTCGGGCAGGATCAGCCCGTTGTCCTGGTCGGTCCTCAGGATCTGCTCCGCCCGCCCCTCGCTGCCCATGACGATCAGGCAGGCGTGGTCGGCGACCCCGGGGGGCACGGTCAGGCGGAACAGCCGCTCCATCAGCCGGGCGTTCAGCAGCGCGACGGCGCCGGCCACCGCCATGACCGGCACGCCGACCTGGGCCAGAACGCGGACGAGCCCGCCATGGCCTGCGGCGGCCACGGCGAGCCCGTCGATCGTGCCGGCCTCCGCGATGCGGTCGAGGAGGCCGGGCGCATAGGCGGCGAGGATGCCGTCCGGGTGGGTCGGGTCCTGCGCCGCCTGCTCCATGGTGCCTCTAGTGGGCGGCCGCACCCTCCGCGCCCAGCCCGGTCTGCGAGCGGATGTACTGCGCCTCGTAGGCCCTCTCCTCCTCCTGGGCGGACCGGCTCTTGTCGGTGACCGAGAAGAACCAGGTGCCGAGGAAGGCCAGGGTTATCGAGATCAGGGCCGGGTTCTCGTAGGGGAAGATGGGGGCGGCGTTGCCCAGCACCTTCGTCCACACGACCGGCCCCAGCACCACGCCCACGACCGCGCTGACCAGGCCCATGAAGCCGCCGATGACGGCGCCGCGGGTGGTCAGCTTGGACCAGTACATGGAGAGCAGGATGATGGGGAAGTTGGCCGAGGCCGCGACCGCGAAGGCCAGCCCGACCATGTAGGCGACGTTCTGCTTCTCGAAGATGATGCCGAGCAGGATGGCGACGATGCCGAGGCAGACCGTGGCGATCTTCGACACGCGGATCTCCTGCACCTCGTTGACCCGGCCGCGGCGGAACACGTTGGCGTACAGGTCGTGGCTGATCGCCGAGGCGCCGGCCAGGGTCAGGCCGGACACCACGGCCAGGATGGTAGCGAAGGCCACCGCCGCGATGAAGCCCTTGAAGTAGTCGCCGCCCACCGCGTCGGACAGGTGGATGGCCGCCATGTTGTTGCCGCCCAAGAGCGCGCCGGCGGCGTCCTTGTAGGCCGGGTTGGTCGACACGAAGATGATCGCGCCGAAGCCGATGATGAAGGTCAGGATGTAGAAGTAGCCGATGAAGCCGGTGGCGTAGAACACCGACTTGCGCGCCTCCTTGGCGTCGGCGACGGTGAAGAAGCGCATCAGGATGTGCGGCAGGCCGGCGGTGCCGAACATCAGCGCCATGCCCAGCGAGATGGCCGAGACCGGGTCCTGGATCAGGGCGCCCGGCGCCATGATGGAGGTGCCCTTGGCGTGGATCTCGGTCGCCTCGCGGAACATCGCCTCGGGGCTGAAGCCGAAGTGCCAGAGCACGGCACCGGCCATGAAGGTGGCGCCGGACAGCAGCATGACCGCCTTGATGATCTGCACCCAGGTGGTCGCCAGCATGCCGCCGAAGGTGACGTAGGCGATCATCAGCACGCCGACGATGACCACGGCGTAGGTGTACTCCATGCCGAACAGCAGCTTGATGAGCTGGCCGGCGCCGACCATCTGCGCGATCAGGTAGAAGGCCACCGTCACCAGCGACCCGCAGGCCGCCAGCGAGCGCACCGGCGTCTGCCGCAGCCGGTAGGAAGCCACGTCGGCGAAGGTGTACTTGCCGAGGTTGCGCAGCTGCTCGGCGATCAGGAACAGGATCAGCGGCCAGCCGACCAGCCAGCCGATGGAATAGATCAGCCCGTCGAAGCCCGACGTGTAGACCAGCGCCGAGATGCCGAGGAAGCTGGCCGCCGACATGTAGTCGCCGGCGATGGCGAGGCCGTTCTGGAAGCCGGTGACTCCGCCGCCCGCGGCATAGAAGTCGGCCGCGGTGCGGGTACGCAAGGCGGCCCAGCGGGTGATCATCAGGGTGAGCGCGACGAAGGCCGCGAACATCGCAATCGCGGTCCAGTTCATTCGGGCACGTCCGCGATCAGCTCGGCGAGCAGGGCGTCATGGTCGCGATTGGCGACGCGGACGTAGAAGGCGGTGAGCGCGATGCCGAGCAGGATCAGGCCGAAGCCGATCGGGATGCCGAGCGTCGTCGCGCCGCCGGCGATCGGCGTGGCGAGCAACGGCTTGTCGAACGCGATCAGCAAAATGTAGCCGAAATAGGCAGCGCACATGATTGCGGTCAGCGTCCAGGCGAGCCGGCGGCGCTTCCTCACCAAGGCCCGGTAAGCGGGATGCGCCCTTACCCGATCGCTGCGTGTCGCCCCGTCGCTCATCGACAGGAGGCATAACCGCGCCCCTGCCCAAGAGCCAGACCTTGCCGGCGCCGCCGCGCCCCCGCATGATCGCCGCCGGGGGAGACTCGCCTGTCCGACATCTTCATCTCTTATTCCAGCGCCGACCGGCCGACCGCGGAGCGGGTCCACGACGCGCTGACCGCGGCGGGCTATGACGTCTTCTGGGACCGGGAGATTCCGCCCGGCAAGGATTGGGACGGCTGGATCCGCGACGAGCTGACCGGGGCGCGGCTGGTCGTCGTGGTCTGGACGAAAGCGAGCGTCAAATCGCCCAACGTCCGGCACGAGGCGATCCTCGCCCGCGAGACCGGCAAGCTGCTGCCGGTTATCGCGGAGGATTTGAAGCCGTCCGATTTCCCGATGGGCCTGTTCCACGTCCAGGCGCTCGACATCGGCCGCGACGCGGCAGGCTTCGGGGCAGCGCGCGAGCGGCTGCTTCGGGAGGTCGCGGAGATGCTGGGCGGCGAGCAGCCGGCGCCTGCGCCGCACGCGCCGAGGGAGGCATCGCGACCGCGCCGCTGGGTCGTTCCCGCGGCGGTTCTGGCGGTGCTCGCCATTCTCGCCACAGCATTGATTCTTGCTTGGCCCTCGATCAGCTACGATCCCGACGCGCCGCCGCTGAGCGCCGAGGAATTGCGCGCAGCGGCCGCCGCGGAGGTGCCGGCGCGCGGCCGGGCGATGCAGGCGGCGACCCGCTATTTCGCCAACGATTCCAGCGATCTCAGCTCAAGCTGGGTGTGGGGTGTGGCGCAGGCGATCGCCGGGGCGCCCGACGAGGAGCGGCTGCTCACCGTCCGCTTCTTCCAGCGGCTGGAGACGGCGCGGCAACCGGGCTGCAGTTGCTATTTCTCCTACAGCCTGCCGCTGACGGTGCCGAACGCGTGGGTCGTGATCGCCTCGGCGCGGCTACGCCGGGCGGCGCCGGAGCCGCTGATCGAGGTGCTGCTCACTGGCCAGTCGCCGGAAGGCTGGTGGCCGG
>DASPKT010000042.1:0-8678 GCA_035627915.1 Azospirillaceae bacterium | reverse complement strand
CCGCCTCATGCGCGCCGATGTCGGGTGCGGCGCCGAGGAGGCGCGCGGTGCCGTCGAAGTCGGCGGTGATGCCGGGCAGCACGCGCCCGCGGTCGATCGCCGCCGAGCCCGCCGCCAGCGTCAGGTCCTTGCCCGCCAGGTCGGCGAAGCCCGGGGCGGCGTTCACGCCGCCGGCGTCGTAGCCCAGCGCCTGCCACCCCGACCAGCCCAGCGTCCGGCCGTTCACCGACGCTACGCTACCCTGCGGCGCCCAGACCAGGTTGTGGCTCACGTTGGCGGGGGAGAGGTCGCCGTTCACCATGTACACGCCCACGCCCCCCGCCGCCGGCACCAGGATGTTGTTGTGCACCTGCGCCGCCGGCGTCTTGTCCAGGTTCAGGCTGCGCGAGCCCCCGACGATGGTGTTGCCCCAGAACCGCACCGTGCCGGTCTCGCTCCAGCTCGGCTCCGCCCAGTGCGTCACCGCGCTGTCGCGGGTCAGGTTGGGGGCGAGCACGACGTTGTTGGAGACCTCGATGACGCCGCCGCTGCGGGTGTCGGACAGCCACATTCCGTGGTTGTCGGTGGCCGCGGCGTTGGCCTGCTCGAACCAGTTGCCGCGGATGGTGATGGAGCGATCCAGGTAGGACTGCAGCCCGTCGCTGTGGCCGGTGGTGTCGGCGTTGGAGATGACGATGCGGTTGTACTCGAACACCACGCCGTCATTGCCGGAGCTCCAGATGCCGTCGGTCTGGGCGGCGGTGCGGGCGGGGGTGGAGAAGCTGTTGTGGCGGACGATGACGGCGTCGGGTCCGACGGAGTTGCGGACGTCGTAGCCGCGGGCGTTGCCGCCGCCGGGATCGCCGGAGAAGACGTCGTTGTGCTCGATGACGACGCCGGCGGTGGCGCCCTTGACGCTGAAGCCGGCGCCGGCATGATTGCGCACGGAGAGGTGCTCGACCTCGACGTGGTTGCGGGCGGAGAGGACGACGCCGGCGGCGCGGCTGTTCTGGCCGTCGATGACGACGGGGCCGTCGTGGCCGGGGTCGGTGGCGGCCTTGATGGTGATGGGGGCGCCGGCGGCGCCGCTGGCGCCGACGGTGAGGGTCTCGCGGTAGGTCTGGCCGGAACTGCCGCCGGAGATGTGCAGCGTGTCGCCCGGGCGCAGGCTCGACCAAGCGATGTCGGAGAAGCTCTTCCACGCCGAGCCCCAGGAGGTCCCGTTCCCGGACGACCCGACCGATCCGTCAACATAGAAATTGGTCAACCACGCTCTCCCGATCCAAGGAAACCCCAGAACTTCCGCGGCGCGGTCCAGTCGGCGCGCGGTGGGGCAGGCTCCATGCCGTCGATCCCGGGCTGCGAGGACTGCGTTCGGCAGTCCAGGCAGTGCCGTAGACCTGATCGGCTGATGGGGAATCCTAGGAAGCGCGGGATTAAGGGAGTCTTTATCGGATGGGCATGGAATTGTGATAAAATTGGCAACATTTATTCTTGGTTAACGCGCAGAAATACTCACGCGATCTTAGTTAATGCTTGGATTATCAAGGAATTGTTCGCCGCGGACGATGCAAGTTTCCACCGGGCCGCCGGCCGGCGGCCCGCGTCCTGGGGACGATGCGGATCGTCAGGACTGGGGATAGGCCTGCGGCAGGGGAAGCGGCCGCCGCGGAAGGGCGGCGCCGGCCTGGACGGGGCGCCGTTCCTGCCCCGTGCCTGCCAGCGAGAGGGCGAGCAGGGGGAAGAACAGGTCGGCCGACCCCCTGACCGTCAGATGGGGGTCGAACAGCATCAGCGTCGCGATGACGCAGAGATAGGCGAAGCCGGCCGCGGCGGCGGCCCCGGCGGCGGTGGGGGGCCGGTGCTGCGCGACCTCCCAGAGGCGGCGCCCCGCGATCCAGAGGAAGGCCAGGAAGGCCACCAGGAACGGCAGCCCGCCGGTCCACAGCAGCCAGACATAGCCGCTCTCGATGTAGATCCAGTCGCGCCAGCTCTCCGGCGCCGGCAGCCGCGCCGCCGGCCGCACGCCGACCAGCCAGTTGGCCCCCGACAGCAGCTCCGGCAGGAAGAAGTCCCGCAGGTTGTCCCACCGCCCGCTCCAGCTCTGCGGCACCCCGGCCGCGGACTCGAACCCGGCCAGCCGGCGCCCGACGACGGGCCAGAAGGCGAGCGCCAGGGCCAGGGCGGCCGGAAGCGTCAGCAGCAGGTGGCGGGTCGGCTGGCGGGTGACGGCGCCGAAGGCGAGGACGGCCACGAACAGCCCGAGATAGCCGGAGAAGGCGCCCGCCGCCATGCACCCGGCCAGCATGAGGGCGGCCAGCGGCACCAGCCGCCGCCGCGGGCCCCCCTGCCGCAGCAGGGCGAGCGCCACCACGAGGTTCATGATCATGAGGTCGGCGAAGCCGAAGGAGGACCCCACGGTGGAGGTGCCGCGGTCGGTCATGATGCCGGTGTGCCCTTCGAAGGGCTGGTCGTAATGCTCGTGCAGGAAGGCCGGCACGCCCGCCAGGTCGGCGACCTGCAGGATGCCGACGACGGCGACCACGGCACCCGAGGCGAGCGACAGGTGCAGGCAGCGCCGCGCCTGCGCCGGGGTGGCGGCCCCGGCCCGCACGACCCGGTAGAGCAGGTAGTACTTCCACAGCACGAGGGCGTAGAGCAGGTCCTCCGTCGTGACCGGCAGGCCGCGCGCCGACCGGAACGCCAGCGGCAGCAGCGATCCCGTGGTGGCCAGCGCGATCAGCACGGCGTCGATCCGGCAGACCTCCGCCCGCGGCTGCCGGCCGGCCAGCATCAGCAGGACCGTCCGGGCCGCCAGGCCGCCGGCGATGGCCAGCAGCAGGAACTCGTTGGGGCGGACGCCCGGCAGCAGGTCGCCCCGCGCGACCCCGACCAGCAGCGGCGTGGCCGCCAGGTACAGGACGGCGCCGGCCGCCGGGCGCAGCACCACCAGTGCCAGGACCGCCATCCCCATCGCCGCCGCCAGGAGCATCGCCTATCCCTCCCCCGCCGTCAGCGCCCGGCCGGCTGGGCCGGGCCGGGGCGGAACAGGACGGGCAGCAGCGCCCGCGCCTCCGGCGATCCGCGCAGCCGCTGCAGAGCCAAGTAGAGGGCGCCGCTGACCAGGAGGGCGGTCCCGGCGATCACGATCCGCTCCAGCGGCCCCTCCGCCGCGGCCGCCAGCGGCCAGGCGAGCAGCCCGCCCGCCAGGACGGAACCGGCGGCGACCGCGGCCTCGGCCGGCAGCCGCCCGCCGGCGGGCGGCAGGCGGGGCAGTCCGCGCACCGTCCGGCCGTACAGGTAGGCGGCGGACGCGAGGCTGCCCGCCGACGACGCGGCGGCCAGCCCCCAGAGCAGGGGCACGCCGTCCAGCAGCGCCAGGGAAGTGGCGATGCCGCCGACCGCGACCGCCAGGCGCAGGGCCATGGCGTGGAAGGGCGCCGCGGCGTCGTGGCGGGCGTAGGAGGCGGAGGTGGCGACGACCAGCACCGCCTCCCCCAGCACGCCCAGCCCCAGGCCGCCGATGCAGGCCGCCACCATGGCGGTGCCGTTGGCGGTGTCCATGGGCCCGAACGCGACCGCCCGCGCCAGCGGCTCGCACAGGGCGAACAGCAGCAGCCCGGCCGGCAGGGCGACGAAGCGGGTCAGCGCGACGCTGTCGCGGAAGGTGCCGTGGAATTCGGCCAGGGCGCCGGCGCTGTGGCTGCGCGAGAGCCGCGGCAGCTGGGCGGCGGCCATCGGCGCCGCACCCAGCGCCACCGGCAGGCTGGCGAAGTTCTGGCCGATCTGCAGCGCCACCACCGCACCGGGCACGCCGCCGGCGGCGCCGACCAGGGCGAAGCCGACCGCGGTGTGGAGGCCGGTGTAGCGGCTCGCGGCGGCGCTGGCGCGCAGGGCGCGGCGGACCTCCGCGATGCGCCATCCGGCACCCGGCACCAGGGTGACGCCGGCCCGCCGGGCCCCCCACCATTGCAGCGCGGCGTGCACCGCGACCGCCGCCGTCCCGCCGAGCCCCAGCAGGGCCACCTGCGCCGGGTCCACGGCGCCGATCTCGGTGCCGGCGCCGAACCGGGCGGCCGACAGGCCGAGCACGGCGATCACGACCAGGTTCTCGGCGATGGGGGCCGCCGCCGCCAGGGCGAAGCGGCCGTGCGCGTGCTGGACCGCGATGGCGGTCGCGACCACGGCGGAGAGCAGCAGCTGCGGCAGCTGCATCGCCAGCAGCAGCACGCCCAGGCGCAGCTGCGCCGACCGCACCTCCGGGTCGTCCACCGCCGCGGTGGCGAGCGCCAGCAGCCACGGCCCCGCCAGCAGCACCGCGCCGGCGACCGCCAGCAGGACCAGCAGCGCCGCCCCCAGGAAGCCGTTGGCGAGGCGCCGGACCGCGTCGCCGTCGCCGGCATCGGCCGGATGGACCAGGCGCGGCACCAGCACGGCCCCGACCAGCGACCCGCCCAGCAGGCCGAACAGCAGGCCGGGCACCAGGGCCGTGGTCTGGAAGAGGTTGCCGAAGAAGGTCGGGCCCAGGATCGCCGCCATGGCGGCCACGCGGACGAAGCCGGTCAGGCGGCTCGCCAGCGTCCACAGGGCCACGGTGCGGGAGTCCGCCACCAGGCCTGCCGCCGTGCCGGTCGTGCGCTCCGCCGCCTGCATGGTCCCGGCCATCCGGCGGTCAGCAGAAGTAGCGGTAGAGGTCGTCGCCGGCGGCCTCGGTGACGGCGTCGGGGACGGTGGGGTCGGTGAGCAGCTCGGTGATACGGCCGAACGCGCGGCCGATCTCGGCGGCGCGGGCGTCGGCATGGCCGGGCGGCTGCCAGCGCAGCAGCGAGATCGTGCGCTCCTCGGTCGCGTATTTCCGCTTGTAGCGGATCAGGCCGGGGTGGCGCGTCTCGGAGATGCCGAAGTCGAGGAGCTCCAGGCCCCGGCGCCGGCCCATCCGGATGCCCTCCCACGCCAGGAGGTCGTTGGGGCACAGGGTGGGGTCCAGCGACGCGTTGAACTTGTAGTAGAGGCGGTTCTCCCACTCCAGGAAGAGGATGCCGGCGACGGGCGCCCCCTCCACCTCGGCGAACAGCACGGTCAGGCGGCCCTCCGGCGCGAACGCCGCGTGCAGGGCGTCGAAGAAGGCGCGGGGCTGGGCCAGCAGCCGGAACTTGGTCTTGCGCAGGTGGCAGTGCATGCGGTGGAAGGCGCGGACGTCGTCCAGGCCGCTGGCCTCGCGGACGGTGACGCCCCCGCGCTGCGCCTTGCGCACGTTCTGCCGGGCCGAGCCGGACAGGCCGGCCCAGAGGTCCTCCTCCGACCGGGTCAGGTCCACCCCGTGCCACAGCGCCTGGCCGGTCGCGGCGAAGCGGGGATCGGCCACGGCATGCCCGTGGCGCAGGCAGCGCAGCGTGATGGGCAGCCCCATCTCCATCAGCGGCGCGGCCAGCGTCTCCCAGGTCTCCGCGTCCTCCACCAGGGGGTCGCAGTAGTCGGAGAAGGGCAGGCAGACGATGCGCTCGCCGCGCAGGTCGCTGATCCGGCTGAACAGGACGGCGCCCTGCCGGTTGGAGCCCTGGCCCGGCACGCTGGCGGCGATGGCGAACCCGTAGGTTTCGGCCAGCGCGTCCAGCCAGGGCGGCGCGGTGAAGAGGCTTCCCAGGGGATGGGCGGCCAGGGCCGCCTGGACGGCCCCGCTGCGCGCGTCGACGATGCTGGCGGTCATATCGGCCTCGACAGGAGGAAGGGGGGCGGCTGGTCGAGCCGCCGGACGGAGCGTCCCGCGGCCAGGGCGAGGTCGTCGGCGTGCAGCGCCTCGGGCGGCCGGGCGATGGCGAGCCCGCGCTCGTCAAGCCAGCGGGCGATCTCGATCTGGTGGTGGTCGACGACCTCGCCGTGGCCGGGGTCGCGGGGGACCAGGATCGGGCACTTGCCGGCACCCAGCGCCATCAGGGCCGAGCCGCACCCGGCATGGGCGACGACCACGTCCGCCTGCCGCACCGCCTCCTCCAGCACCGGCGCCGGGACGAAGGCCGAGGACCTCGCGTCGCCGGCGTCGGCGGTCTGCCAGAGGACCTCCGCCTGCGCCGGGACGACGGCCCGGACGGCCTCGATCATGCGGGCGAAGCGGCGGTCGGACCCGACGGTGACGACGACGCGGCGGACCGGGCGGGGTACTTCCGGGCCCGCCTGGAAGCCGTCGAAGACCGACCCGCCGTAGAGCCAGCGCCCCCGGACGGCGAAGGGGTACTGCCGGTAGAGGCGGACGCCGGCCACCACCTGCAGCAGGCGCCCGGTCAGCGACGGTGCCGCCACCCGGGCGGCGCTCTCGATGTAGTGCGCCTCGATGCCGTGCGCGGCCGCGTAGGGCAGGAAGGCCAGCGCGATGGCGGAGCCGGTGCTGACCACGGCGGAGACCCGGTGCGGCGGGCGCATCATCCGGCGGGCGTGCATGAGGTCGCGGCCCACGCCGAGGAGGTCGCGCTCGGCGATGTAGGGGACGAACACGGTGCGTTCGCCCGCCAGCAGGGTCCGCGCCTGCTCGCAGTCGAAGGTGACCCAGAGCCGGTCGGCGGAGACGCCGGCCATGCGCTGCGCCAGCCGGTGGAGCTGGGCCAGGTGACCGCCGTTGCTGGCTACGAAGAGCGTCGCCATGGGTCCGCCTCCTCAGCGGGAATCCTTGCCGCAGATGACCGCCGCGGGGGTGCGCAGCAGGATCGCGACGTCCAGCCGCAGCGACCGCGTGCCGAGATAGACCAGGTCCAGCGCCAGCATCTCCGGCATGGAGAGGCGGTTGCGGCCGCTGACCTGCCAGAGGCCCGTGATCCCGGGCAGGCACGCGTGCCGCCGGCGCTGGGCCGGGGTGTAGAGCGCCACCTCCCAGGGCAGCGACGGCCGCGGGCCGACCAGCGACATCTCGCCCCGCAGCACGTTCAGCAGCTGGGGCAGCTCGTCGATGCTGAGCGTCCTGAGCACCCGGCCGACCGGCGTCACCCGGGGGTCGTCGGCCAGCTTGTACAGCCCGTCCCCGGCGGCGCAGCCGGGATCGCCCCGGAGTTCGCGCTCGTTCATGGCGCGGTGCAGCCGGTCGTCGCCGCCGGGCCGCATGGTGCGCAGCTTCAGCATCTCGAACGGCCGCTCGCCGAGGCCGATGCGGACCTGGCGGAACAGCACGGGCCCGGGGTCGGTCAGCCAGATCAACGCCGCCGCCCCGAGCAGGACGGGCAGGCTGAGCAGCAGGAACAGGCAGGACAGGACCACGTCCATCGCCCGTTTGGCCCGCCGGTACCCGGGATCGTCCGCGTCGTCCCGGAATGATGCGGCCTGGATGGGATCGGCGGGCAGCGCCGCGCCTCCCCTGGTGTGCTGAACCGTCATGCCTTCTTGCTCCCTGGTGGCCGTTTCCCGGTTCGTATCGGTGGATCGGCGCCTCAGTCCCCCCGCTCCAGCGCCGCCTCCTTCGCCAGGGCGCGGGCCAGCGCCGCCGCGACCTCCAGCACCTCGCCGTCGCCGAGGTGCGGATACATCGGCAGGGACAGCAGGCGGCCCGCCGCCCGCTCGACGACCGGCAGGGAGGGGAGCTCGCCCGCATCCGCGCGGAAGGCCCGCTGGCGGTGGCAGGGGATGGGATAGTGGATGCCCGTCTGGATGCCCTCGGCCGCCAGCCGGCCGCGCACCGCGTCGCGGTCGTCGCAGCGGACCGCCATGAGGTGGTGGACGCCGACGGCGCCGGGCACGCCGGCGGTCAGCTCCACCGGCAGGCCGGTGAGTGCTGCGGCGTAGCGGGCGGCCACGCGGCGGCGGCCGGCGTTCCAGCCCTCCAGGTGCCGCAGCTTGACCGACAGCACCGCCGCCTGTAGCGCGTCCAGCCGGTTGCAGGTTCCCAGGGTGTCGTGCCGGTGGGCGTCGTGCGCCGGCCTGCCGTGGTTGCCGATCATGCGGACCCGGTCGGCCAGTGCCGCGTCGTCGGTGACGACCGCGCCGGCGTCGCCGAAGGCGCCCAGGTTCTTGCCGGGATAGAAGCTGAAGCACCCGGCGCGGGACAGGCCGCCCGCCCGGCGGCCCCGCCAGGTCGCGCCGTGCGCCTGGGCGGCGTCCTCGATCAGCGCGATCCCGGCCCGGTCGGCGACTGCGGCGAGGGCGTCCATGTCGGGCATCTGCCCGTAGAGATGCACCACGATGACCGCCGCCGTCCGCGGCGTCAGCGCCTGGCGCAGGCCGTCGGCCGTCATCAGGAGGGTCGCGGGATCGACGTCGATGAACACCGGCCGGGCGCCGGCCACGGCCACGGCCTCGGCGGTGGCGACGAAGGTGTTGGCGGGGACGACGACCTCGTCCCCGGGGCCGATGCCCAGGGCCCGCAGGGTCAGCTCCAGGGCGGCGGTGCCGTTCGCCGTGCCGACGCAGTGGGCGGTGCCGCAATACGCCGCCCATTCCGCCTCGAACCGCTCGACCGCCTGCCCGCCCACGAAATGGGCGGACCGGGTGATCCGCCGCCACGCCTCGTCGAGTTCGTCCTGGAGGTCGGCGTGCAGTCCGGTGAGGTCGAGGAAGGGCGTCGCCATCGCCGTCACCCCGCCTGCTGGCCGAGGGCGGCGTCCGCCACCGGCGCCAGCCCGGCGGGGTAGCGGACCTCCACCGTCCCGCCCTCCTGGACGGCGCTGTCCAGCGCCTCCAGCACGGCGACGGTCACCATGCCGTCGGTCCCGGGCGTGTCA
>DASPKT010000041.1:0-3935 GCA_035627915.1 Azospirillaceae bacterium | reverse complement strand
TGGACCTCTGCGGAGCCGGGTCGGCCGGGATCAGCCTGCTCGACCACCAGGAGGACGGCCAGCCGATCTTCCGGTGGGTGGCTCTGGCCGGGCGGTTCGCCTCCTTCGTGGGCGGCTCCACGCCCCGCTTCCACAGCCCCTGCGGCCTCTGCCTCGATGCCGGCGAAACCATCCTCGTGAGCGCCCCGGCGCGGGTCTTCGAGTATTTCAACGAGGCACCGGACCGCATCGTCGAGGGGCTGATCGTCCCCATCTACGACATCCGCCGGCAGCCGCTGGGCACGATCTGGATGGTCGCGCACGAGGGCACGCGGCTTTTCGATGCCGAGGACGCGCGCGTGCTGGAGCAGCTCGCGATCCATCTGGTGCTGGCGCTCAGGCTGCAGCGCTCGGAGGCCGCGAACCGCGCCGTCGCCCAGCTGAAGGCCGAGAGCGAGGAGATCCGCGCCGCCTTCGGCAAGCTGGAGGCCGACAGCGAGTTCCTGCGCCGCATCTTCGACCAGGCCCCCGGCTTCATGTGCGTCCTGCGCGGGCCGGACCACGTCTTCGGGCTGACCAACGCCGCCTACGAACGGCTGGTGGGGCGGAGCGGGCTGGTCGGGCAGCCCGTGCGCGAGGCCCTGCCGGAGCTGGAGGGCCAGGGCTTCGTCCAACTCCTGGACCAGGTCTACGCGACCGGACGGCCCTACGTCGCCCGGCAGATGCGGGCCACCCTGCGGAGGGACCCCGACGGGCCGGCCGAGGACGTACACCTGGACTTCGTGTACCAGCCGATCGCCGATGCGTCGGGGCGGACCATCGGCATCTTCGTCGAGGGCAGCGACGTGACCGAGCGCGTCCGGGCGGAGGCGACGCGGGCTTTGCTGATGCGGGAGCTGGACCACCGGGTCCGCAACAACTTCGCGACCGTCCAGGCCGTCATGCAGGCCACGCTCCGCTCCTCCTCGGGCATCGAGGACTTCGCCGACGCGTTCTCCGGCCGCCTGTCGGCGCTCGCGAAGACGCAGGCCCTGCTGTCGCAGGAGCATTGGAACGCGGTGCCGCTCGGCGAGCTGCTGCGGGCGGAACTCCTGCCCTACGACGACGGCACCGGCAGGCGCCTGGTCCTGGACGGGCCGGAGGTGGACCTGCCCGCGGAGCTGGTGACCCCCGTCGGCATGGCGGTCCACGAACTGACCACCAACGCGGCCAAGCACGGTGCGCTCAGCACCTCCGCCGGCACCCTCTCCGTGACGTGGCACCTGCGCCAGGAGGAGGAGGGTCCCTGCCTCGTCCTGGTCTGGACGGAGCACGGCGGCCCGCCGGTGGTGGAACCGCGGCGCCGCGGCTTCGGGACCCTCCTCCTGAACCAGGTGCTGCAGATGCAGATCGGCGCCACGGTGGAGGTCCGCTACGGCACCCCAGGCCTGGAGGCCCGCATAACGGCACCGTTGCGGCGGCCGGCGGGATAGCCCCGATTTTCCGCTTGGGTCCGGCGGGGGGCCTGTCGCACCCTTGCCGCCATGAAGAACGGTCTTCTCCCCCTGCTCCTGCTGCTGGCCGCCGGTGCGGCGCCCGCCGCCGCCGCCGACGCGCCCGTGCTGGGCCTGCCGCTCGCCTGCGATCCCGGCACGGATTGCCATATCCAGAACCATGTGGACGTCGATCCGGGACCCGGCTTCAGCGACTACATGTGCGGCCGGCACGGCTATGACGGCGACACCGGCACCGACTTCCGCCTGCCGAACTTCGCCGCCATGCGGCGCGGCGTCAGGGTGGTGGCGGCGGCGCCCGGGATCGTCCGGGGCGTGCGCGACGGCATGCCCGACACCGGCATCCCCAAGGAGGGGGCGGCGGCGCTGCAGGGCAAGTTCGCCGGCAACAGCGTCGCCATCGACCATGGCGGGGGCTGGGAGACGCAGTACAGCCACATGCGCCAGGGCTCGGTCGCGGTGAAGCCGGGCGACCGGGTGGAGGCCGGGCAGGTCCTGGGGCTGGTGGGATATTCCGGCCGCACCCAGTTCCCGCACGTCGAGCTGATCGTGCGGCTGAACGGGAAGACCGTCGATCCCTTCGTCGGCCCGGCCGAGGGCTGGACCTGCGGCCAGCCGCGCCGGCCGATGTGGAACGAGGCGGCGGCGCGCGAGCTCGCCTACGACCCGACCGCGGTGCTGGCGGCCGGCTTCGCCCCCGACCAGGTGGACGTGGAGCGCATGCGCGAGGGCGCCTATGACGGGCTGCGCCTGCCCGCCGAAGCGGGGCGGCTGGTGTTCTGGGCCGACGTGATGGGGCTGGAGAAGGGCGACCGGGTGGAGACGCGCATCCGCGACGCCGCCGGCAACGTGGTCGCGCGCGAGGACCTGGACATGCCGAAGGACCAGGCGCTGCGCGTCGTCGGCGCCGCCGTGCCGCGCCCGGCCGCCGGCTGGCTGCGCGAGCGCTATGTCGGCACCGTCCGGGTGGTTCGCGGCGGCAGGGACATCGCCGAGGCGCGCCGGGAGCTGGAGGTCGGCCGCTGATGGCCCGGGCGACGGCGGAACGCGTGCTGCTCCGCTGCGACGCCTCTGCCGACATGGGGGCGGGGCACGTCATGCGCTGCCTGGCGCTGGCGGAGGCGCTGGAGGAGCTGGGCCACCCCTGCCGCTTCGCCGCCGCCCGCCTGCCGGACGCGCTGCGCGCGCGGCTGGAAGCGGCCCGGTTCGAGGTGGTGGCGCTGGACGCGGAGCCCGGCGGGGCGGAGGACCTGACCGCGACCCTTGCGGCGGCGGCCGGCTGCGCCGCGGTCGTGCTGGACGGCTACCAGTTCGGGGGGGAGTATCGCGCGGGCCTGGCTGCGGCAGGGCCGCCGGTGCTGGCCTTCGACGACCTCGCCACGCTGCCGTACCTGCATGCCAGCATGGTGGTCAATGCCGGGCCGGCCGCGGCGTCGATGCCCTACGACCGCGTCGCCCCGGGTGCCGAGCTGCTGCTGGGCCCGGACTACGCGCCGCTGCGGCGGGAGTTCCGGCAGGCCTTGGCGGACCCGCTGCCGCCCATTTCCGGCCGGACGGGGCTGCTGCTGACCTTCGGCGGCACCGACCCGCTGGGCCTGACGGTGCCGGTGCTGAAGCGCCTGGCCCCCGCTTTGCCCACGGGCGTGGCGATCGAGGTGGTGGCGGGCGGCGCCAACCCCCGGCTGGACTGCCTGCGTGCCGCCGCGGGGCGTTTCGCCAACACAAGGCTGCATGTCGAGACGGATCGCATGGGCGCCCTCATGCGCGGCGCCGGCCTCGCCGTCTCCGCCGCCGGGGGCACGCTGGGGGAGTTGGCGGCGCTCCGGGTGCCGACGCTGCTGGTGACCGTCGCCGACAACCAGGTCCCCTCCGCCCGGGCCGCCGCGGCGGAGGGGCGCTGCGTCACCCTGGACGGCCGCGCAGAGGGTGCCGCCGACCGCATCGCCGACGCGGCCCTGTCCCTGTGGCGCGACGCCCCCGCCCGCGCCGCCCTGTCGGCGCGCATCGGCGGCACCGTGGACGGCCAGGGCGCGCCGCGCATCGCCCGGGCGCTGGCGGCCCGGCTGCGGGCGGGCGTCACGCCCCCAGCCGCTTCTCCATGAAGACGCTGAGCGGGTCGGGGCGGTAGTCGCCGAAGGGGCCGGTCTCCCCGTAGCCGGCGGCGCGGTAGAGGGCCAGCGCCTCGTGCGAATGGATGCCGGTCTCCAGGCGCAGCAGGCGGATACCTTCCGCCCGCGCCGCCTGTTCCAGCGCCGCCACCAGCCGGCGCCCCAGCCCGTGGCCGCGGGCCTCCGGGTCGACGAACAGGCGCTTCAGCTCGCCATAGCTGTCCCGCCGCACCCACGCGCCGCAGCCGACCGCCCGGCCGCCGCGCCGCGCCGCCAGGAAGGTCACCCCCGGCCGGCGCAGCGCGTCGACGTCCAGCATGTGGTTGCTCTCGGCCGGGTACAGCGCCGCCATGGC
>DASPKT010000040.1:0-20981 GCA_035627915.1 Azospirillaceae bacterium | reverse complement strand
TCACCCCTCCCCGTACCTGATCTCCACCACCTCGACCTCCTTCGGGCCCTCCGGCGTGCGCACGGTGACGACGTCGCCGACGCGGGCCTTCAGCAGCGCGCGGGCGATGGGGGAGACCCAGCTGACGCGGCCCTCGCCCATGTCGGTCTCGTTGACGCCGACGATGGTGACGGTGCGCTCCTCGCCGTCCTCGTCGGCGTAGGTGACGGTGGCGCCGAAGAAGACCTGGTCGCGGCGGGTCTGGCGCCCGGGGTCCACGACCTCGGCGATCTCCAGCCGCTTGGTGAGGAAGCGGATGCGGCGGTCGATCTCGCGCAGGCGCTTCTTGCCGTAGATGTAGTCGCCGTTCTCCGAGCGGTCGCCGTTGCCGGCGGCCCAGGACACGACCTCCACCACCTTGGGCCGCTCCACGCGCGACAGCGTCTTCAGCTCGTCCACCAGGCGCTGGTGGCCCGCGGGGGTGATGTAGTTCTTGGTGCCGGGCGGCAGCTTCGGCCCGTCGTCCTCATCCTCGTCGTCCGGCGTCCTGTCCGGGACCCTGTTCATGGCCGCGACCCTGTGCAAGCTCGGTTCAGGCGCGCGACCCTACAGATGTCCGGGCCTCAGTTCCATGGTCGCCTCCAGCACCGCCCCCGGCGCCAGCTCGCGCAGCCCCGTCACCGCGGGCGGGAAGTCCAGGTTGACGGCGTCGGTGGCGTGGCTGACCGGCTCGAAGCAGAAGAAGGGCCGCTCCGGCGGCACGAACAGGATGAGGTGGCCGAGCGGGGCTTCCGCCCGCACCGACAGCGACAGCCCCTCCCCCGGCCAGCGGATCAGCGCCGTGCCGTCCCAGCCGCCGAAACCGTCGTCGAGCCCTTCCGGCACCGGCCGGCCGGCATGGAAGTCCAGGTCCGGCGGCACCGGTTCCCAGCCGGTCGGCACCCGGTCGGGCCCGGCCAGCCAGTGGCGCTCCGCCCGGAAGGCGATCTCCGCGCGGCCACGCCGGGGGAAGAAGGGATGGAAGCCCAGCCCGGCCGGCTGCGCCTCCGCGTCCCGGCTTTCCATCCGCAGGGCCAGGGTCAGCCCGCTATCGTCCAGCCGCACCGTCTGGGTGGCGGTGAAGCGCCAGGGCCAGCGCTCGTCCCCGATATGCTCCAGCCGCAGCACGGCCCGGTCCGCCGCCCGCTCCGCCACCTCCCAGGCGCGCTGCCAGCCGACGCCGTGCAGGCTGTGCGGCACCGTCATCGGCCAGGCGGGCAGCCGCACCTCCCGCCCCCGCCACGTGAAGCGCCCCCCGCGGATGCGGTTGGAATAGGGCACCAGCGGGTAGCAGCCGCCGCGGCGCAGCGCCTCCGCCGGGGGGCCGCCTTCCGGCAGCGGGTGCAGCCAGTCGGTGCCGCCGCTGCGGTAGAGGCCGACGCGCCCGCCCAGGTCGGGGAGCAGCACCGCCTCCTGCGCGCCGTGCCGGATCGTCAGGGCCGCCGTCGCCTCGCCGCCGACGATCATGTCAGACGATCCCGCCGTCGACCTGGAAGTCCTGGCCGGAGCAGCCGCGCGAATCGTCGGAGGCCAGGAACAGCACCATGGCGGCCACGTCCTCCGGCATCAGGCGGAACTTCAGCGCCTGCTCGTCCAGGAAGCTCTGCTCCAGCTTGGGGTCCACCCACAGCTTCATCTGCCGCTCCGTCACGATGGCGCCGGGCACGACGGAGTTCACGCGGATGCCCTGGGGGCCCAGCTCCTGCGCCATGGTGCGGGTCAGGGCGTGGATGCCGCCCTTCGACGTGGTGTAGCCGACGAAGCCGCGCCGCCGCCGCTTCCAGCTGACCGAGCCCATGTTGACGATGCTGCCGCCGGGCCCCATCAGCGCCGCCGCCGCCTGCATGGCGAAGAAGTGCGGCTTCAGGTTCACCGCCACCGCCTCGTCCCACGCCTCCGGCGTCACCTCGGCAAAGGCGTGGCGGGCGTCGTTGGCGGCGTTGTTGACCAGCACGTCGAGGCGCCCGCCATGGGCCGCGTGGGCGTCGCGGATGGCGGCCTGCAGCGCGGCGACGTCGCGCACGTCCACCTGCCGCCACCAGGGCGGGGCGTGTGCCAACTCATCCGCCAGCGCCTCCGCGGCACCTGCGTCGCGGTCGAGGAAGCAGACGCGGGCCCCCTGCGCCGCGAAGTGGCGGACCAGGCAGGCGCCGATGCCCGACGCCCCGCCGGTGACGAAGACCACCCGGCCGGCCAGGCTGGGATAGCGGTTGGTCAGCGCCGGCGACTGCGGCATGGAGGGCTTCGGCGCGTACTCTGTCATCCCGCGAACTCCTGTTCCGGCAGGCCGGGCACGTCGACCCGGAAGCTGAAGATGCCGCCCGAGCGCGGCCGGCGCGCCAGCTCCTCGGCGTCCAGGCCCTGGGCGGCGGTGGTGACGTAGGCGGTGCGGCGGTCGTCGCCGCCGAAGGCGATCATGGTGCAGTGGCGCGAGGGGATATCCACCTCCTCCACGATGCGGCCCTGCGGGGAGACGCGCACCACCCGGGCCCCGTCGTAGAGGGCCGACCAGTAATGCCCCTCCTCGTCCGTGGCGGCGCCGTCGGGGCGGCCCTTGCCGAAGGGGAAGGTCAGGAAGGTGCGGGCCGGGCCCAGGGCGCCCGTCTCCATGTCCAGCCCATAGGCGCGCACGATGTGGTTCGGCGTGTCCGACCAGTACATCGTGCGCCCGTCCGGGCTGAAGGCGAGGCCGTTGCTGGTCAGCGTGCCGGACGCCGCCCGGTGGATGCCGAGGTCGGGGTCGAGGCGCCAGAGGGTGCCGTTGGACGCCTTCTTCGTGCCGTCCATGGTGCCGGCCCAGAACCGGCCCATCGGGTCGCAGCGCCCGTCGTTGAAGCGGTTCTCCGGCAGGTGCGCCTCCACCTGCGGGTGGACGGGCCGCGGCTCCCCGTCGAATTCGTCCAGCAGCCAGAAGCCGTCGCGCATCGCCAGCACGAAGCCGCCGCCGCGGCGCTCGGCGAAGCAGGCGACCGGCTGGTCGAAGGCGCGCTTCGTGTCCTGCCCGGTGGCGGGGTCGAAGCGGTGCAGCTCCTGCCGCGCGATGTCGACCCAGTAGAGGACCTTCTGCCGCGCCGACCAGCGCGGGCACTCCCCGAGCGCCGCCTTCGCGTCCAGCACGCATTCGACCTGCCGCATGTCCCTTGTGCCCCATTTCCCGTGGTTGGACCGACCGGCCGAGGGTTCCGCGTGACACCTTCGATAAAAATATAATATATAAGACTGGTCCCCGCCAACCGGCTTCGTCGGGGACGATAGGACGCCGGGCCCGCCGGCGCCAACCCCCGCACGGAGCCCGCCCGGACGACCGCCATGACGGACAAGCCCGCCCGCCGCCCCCAAGAACGCCGAAGCGAGGACCTCCGCAGCCACCGCTGGTTCGGGGCGGAGGGGATGCGGGCCTTCGCCCACCGCCAGCGCATCCACCAGGTCGGCATCCGGCGGGAGGAGTATGCGGGCAAGCCCGTCATCGGCATCCTCAACACCTGGAGCGAGATCTCCACCTGCCACGCCCACCTGCGCGACCGGGCGGAGCAGGTGAAGCGCGGCGTGCTGCAGGCCGGCGGTTTCCCGCTGGAGATCCCGGCCATGTCGCTGGGCGAGGTCATGGTGAAGCCGACCACCATGTTCTACCGCAACCTGCTGGCGCTGGAGGTGGAGGAGCTGATCCGCAGCCACCCGCTGGACGGCGTCGTGCTGATGGGCGGCTGCGACAAGACCACGCCGGGCCTCGTCATGGGCGCCACCAGCGCCAACCTGCCGGCCATCTACGTGCCGGCGGGCGCCACCCTCAGCGGCAACTGGCGGGGCCGCAAGATCGGCACCGGCACCCACACCCGCGCCTACTGGGACGCGCTCAGGGCCGGGGAGATCACGCAGGATGACTGGCGCGAGCTGGAGGACGTCAGCGTCCGCTCGTTCGGCACCTGCAACACCATGGGCACCGCCTCCACCATGACCATCATCGCGGAGACGCTGGGCCTGACCCTGCCGGGCGCCCCGTCGATCCCGGCGGTGGACAGCGCGCACGCCCGCATGGCGTCCCGCGCCGGCGAGCGCTGCGTCGCCATGGTGTGGGAGGACCTGAAGCCACGCGACATCCTGACCCACGCCTCCTTCGAGAACGCCATCGCCGTGCACTACGCGCTGGGCGGCTCCACCAACGCGGTGGTGCACCTGCTGGCGATGGCGGGGCGGGCCGGGGTGGACCTCACGCTGGACGACCTGGAGCGCTGGTCGGGCCGCGTGCCCGTCATCGCCGACCTGATGCCGGCCGGCCGCCACCTGATGGAGGACCTGTACTATGCCGGCGGCAGCCGGGCGCTGCTGTCGCGCCTGGCACCGCACCTGGACCTCTCCTGCCGCACCGTGTCGGGCGGCACGCTGGGGGAGGCGCTGGAGGGGGCGCAGGTCCACAGCGACGAGGTGATCCGGACGCTGGACAACCCGGTCACGCATGAGCCGGCGCTGGCGGTGCTGAAGGGCAACCTGGCGCCGTCGGGCGCGGTCATCAAGCCCAGCGCCGCCTCCCCCCACCTGCTGGTCCACCGCGGCCGGGCGGTGGTGTTCGAGACGGCGAAGGAGATGTACGCCCGCATCGACGACCCCGCCCTGGAGGTGGACGCGTCCAGCGTGCTGGTGCTGAAGAACGCCGGGCCGGTCGGCGCCGGCATGCCGGAATGGGGCGGGCTGCCCATCCCGCAGAAGCTGCTGCGCCAGGGCATCAAGGACATGGTCCGCATCTCCGACGCGCGCATGAGCGGGACCCATTTCGGCACCTGCGTCCTGCACGTGGCGCCGGAATCGGCCGTCGGCGGGCCGCTGGCGCTGGTGGAGACCGGCGACTGGATCGAGCTGGACGTACCGGCCCGCCGGCTGCACCTGGACGTGGCGGACGCGGTGCTGGCGGAGCGCGCCGCCCGGCGGGTGGCGCCCCCACCGCGGTACGAGCGCGGCTACGGCGCGCTGTTCGCCCGCCACGTCATGCAGGCCGACCGCGGCTGCGACTTCGACTTCCTGACCGGCACGGCGCCGACCGCCGAGCCCGACATCTTCTGATAATCCGAGGGAGGGGACCCATGGCCGCGCAGTTCGGCAACCGCTTCAAGACGGCGCTCCAGGGGGGCGGCAGGCTCCAGGGCGCCTGGTCCATGTCCAACTCCCCCACCGTGGTGGAGGCGCTGGGCCATGTCGGGGCGGACTACGTCGTGCTCGACCTGGAGCACTCGCCGACCTCCATCCACGGCATGCTGCCGCTGCTGATGGCGGCGGACGCGGCGGGCTGCCCGCCGGTCGTGCGCATGCCCGACCACAGCCGCACCAACGTGAAGCACGCGCTGGACCTCGGCGCCAACTCGCTGATGTTCCCCTTCGTGGAGACGGCGGAGGAGGCGCGCGCGCTGGTGGACGCCTGCCTCTACCCGCCGCACGGGCGCCGCGGCTTCTCCCGCCTGAACCGCGCCTCGCGCTACCTGGCCGACGCCGGCTACCTGGACCGGGCGAAGGACGACGTGCTGGTCGTCCCGCAGCTGGAGTCGGAGGCCGCGGTGGGCCGGCTGGAGGAGATCGCGACCGTGCCCGGCGTCGGCGCCATCTTCATCGGGCCGGGCGACCTCGCGGCGTCCCTTGGGCTGCTGGGCCAGGTGACCCACGCCAGGGTGAAGGAGATGCTGGCCGACTGCGGCCGCCGCGCCTCCAAGCTGGGGGTGCCGATCGGCACCGTCCTGCCGGACGCGGAGCAGGCGGCCTGGGCCTTCCAGCAGGGCTACAGCTTCGTCGCCGTCGGCAACGACCTCGCCAGCATCGTCACGACGGGCCGCAAGGCGCAGGCCGACCTCCGGGCGCTGAGGGAGAAGGCGGGGGGCTGACCCCCCGCCCCGGCCCCCTTACTCCTGCTCCTCCGCGGGCTCCTCGGCCTCGGGGTCGCTCTCGGAGAGGCCGGCCGCCTTCTGGGCGGCGTCGATCTCGGCCTGCATCTTCTCGAACTTGCCCTGGTTGGCCTGGAGGAAGGCCGCGTTCTCGCGGATGACCGGGTCCAGGTCCGCGGTCTTGCCGCCGGCCTGCGCGGCCATGGCGGCGAAGCCGGCCTCGACCAGGGCGCTCATCTGCTTCGCCAGCTCCTCCGGGGCGCAGCCGTTCTTCTGCAGGATGCCGGACGCCAGCGGCGCCTTGGCCTTCATGAAGCCGGCGAACTGGTCCAGGCTGTCGTCCTCGCCCATGTCGGGCATGTTCTGCAGCTCGGCCTTCAGCGCCGGGTTCTTCGCCGCCTCCTTGTAGACGGCGAGGAAGCCGCCCTGGCAGGCGTCGACGCCCTTCTGGGTCAGCTTGTAGCCGGTCTGGGACTTGATCTGCTCCGCCGCGGCGGGGGCCGAGGCCGCCAGCAGGACGGCCAGGACTGCGAATGCGGACCGCTTCATCTTATGCACCATGCCTTCTTCCCGGGCCGGGACGCCACGCCCCGGCTGTTGCACGCGCCCGGAAGCGGCGCCGGCAGGGCATCGCACGCGGGACGGCGTCCTTTTAGTGCATGATGCCGACGATTGCGCCGGAACTTTGGCGGTGCCCTACCCCGCGCGCACAGGTAAGGCCCAGCCCCTTGACCGGGGCGCCCGCTCCCGGCTTCATGGCGCCCGCCCCTTCCGCCCAGACGCAGCCGGAGCTCATCCCCCATGGCCAATCCCGTGTCGCCGCTCGCCCCCGCCGGGTTCCCCGACCTGCCGCCGATCCCCGGCGTGCGCCTGGCGAGCCACAATTGCGGCATCCGCTACAAGGGCCGGGACGACCTGATGCTGGCCGTGCTGCCGGAGGGGACGACGGTGGCGGGCGTGCTGACCCGCTCGCTCACCGCATCCGCCCCGGTGCACTGGTGCCGGGAGGGGCTGAAGGGCGGCTCCGCCCGCTGCCTGGTGGTGAACGCCGGCAACTCCAACGCCTTCACCGGCGCCGCCGGCGAGGCCTTCGTGAAGGCCACGGTGGAGGAGGCGGCGCGGCTGGCCGGCTGCCGGACGTCGGAGGTGTTCGTCGCCTCCACCGGCGTCATCGGCCAGCCCATGCCGGCCGACAGGATCGCCTCGCAGCTGGCGGCCATCTTCCCCAAGGCGTCTGAGGCGGCGTGGGAGCCGGCGGCCCGCGCCATCATGACGACCGACACCTTCCCCAAGGGCAGCACCGCCACTGCCGTCATCGACGGCGTCACCGTCCGCCTCAGCGGCTTCGCCAAGGGCAGCGGCATGATCGCGCCCGACATGGCGACCATGCTGGGCTTCCTCTTCACCGACGCCGCCATCGCCGCACCCGTGCTGCAGAAGCTGCTCTCGGCCGCGACCGACCGCAGCTTCAACTGCACCACCGTGGACGGCGACACCTCCACCAGCGACACGGTCATCCTGGTCGCGACGGGCAAGGCCGGCCACGAGGCGATCACCGACGCCGCCGACCCCCGCCTGCGCGGGTTCAAGCGCGCCCTCGACAAGGTCTGCCTGGACCTGGCGCAGCAGATCGTGCGCGACGGCGAGGGGGCGACCAAGTTCGTCACCCTGACCGTGCGGGGCGCCGCCTCCAACCGGGCGGCCAAGCGCATCGCGCTGACCGTCGCCAACTCGCCCCTGGTGAAGACCGCCATCGCCGGCGAGGACGCCAACTGGGGCCGCATCGTCGCCGCCGTCGGCCGCGCCGGCGAGAAGGCGGACCGCGACCGGCTGGTCATCTCCATCGGCGGCGTGCAGATCTGCGCCGACGGGATGGAGGTGCCGGGCTACGACGAGGCGCCGGTCGCCGCCCACATGAAGGGCCGGGAGATCGACATCGACGTCGACCTGGGCCTGGGGCGCGGCCGGGCCACCGTGTGGACCTGCGACCTGACCCACCGCTACATCGACATCAACGGCAGCTACCGGAGCTGAGATGCCGCGGCACCCCTGGCCGGAGCGGCTGGAGACCGGGCGCCTGACCCTGCGCCCGCTGGAGGCGGGCGACCTTCCCGTCCTGGTGCGCCTGATCGGGGAGTGGGAGGTGTCGCGCTGGCTGATCCACGTGCCGCACCCCTACACCGACCGGGACGCCGCCGGCTGGCTGGCCGCCACCCGCGCCTGGGTGCGCGAGCGCCGGGGCCTGCACCTGGTGGCGGTCCCGCATGGGGAGGCCGGCATGGTCGGCGCCGTCGGCCTCCGGCACGAGCCGGTGGCGCTGGGCCAGGGCGAGGGGGAGCTGGGCTACTGGCTGGCCCGCCACGCCTGGGGCCGCGGCTACGGCACCGAGATGGCGCGGGCCATGGTGGACGCCGGCTTCCGGCACATGGGCCTGCGGGCCGTCCAGGCCGGCACCGACCCCGCCAACGACGCGTCGCACCGGGTCCTGCTGAAGGCGGGGCTGGAGTTCACCCACGTCGACCCGCTGCATACGCAGGGGCTGCGGGGGCCCCCGTCGCCGGGCCGCCGCTACCGCATCACCCGCGAGGAATGGGAGGCCCGGGATGGCCGATGACACCAGGACGGACGACGCCGACACCCCCTGCTGGACCGGGGCGCCCGAGCCAGCCGGCGCGGTGCCGATCCTGCTGGTCGCCGCGGTCGCCCTTATCGACCCGGACGGCCGCGTGCTGCTGACCCAGCGCCCGCCCGGCAAGCAGCTGGCCGGCCTATGGGAGTTCCCGGGCGGCAAGGTCGACGCGGGCGAGACGCCGGAGGCGGCCCTGGTGCGGGAGCTGCGGGAGGAGCTGGGCATCGACACCCGCTCCAGCTGCCTCGCCCCCCTCACCTTCGCCAGCCACCGGTACGAGACGTTCCACCTGCTGATGCCGCTCTACGCCTGCCGGGTCTGGCAGGGCACGCCGCGCGGGCTGGAGGGGCAGAACCTGGCCTGGGTGCGCCCGGCCCGCATGCGCGACTACCCGATGCCGCCGGCCGACATCCCGCTGGTCGCCATGCTGCGCGACCTGCTGTAGCGGGGCTATCACTTTCGAGGTAGCCGGAACGAGGTTCCCGCGCTAGCATGCAAAGGTTGCGGACCCTCGGTGGGAGGGTTCGGGTCGGCCTGGGGCCCGCATGGACAACCAGACCCTGCTCGACGCGCGCACCCTGTTCCTGACGCAGCCCGTCGTCCACTTGGTGGCGGGGCTGTGGCTGCTGATGGTTGCGCGCACCGGCCGCCGGGTCGAGGGGCTGACGCTCTGGGCCGTCGCCAACGCGCTCTATGCCGCCGGGCTGATGCTGATCGGCATGCGCGGCCACATCCCCGACGTCGTCTCCATCACCGGTGCCAACGGGCTGATCCTGTGCGGCTACCTGGTGACGCACGCGGGCGTGCTGCAATTCACCCACCGGCACCTCTCCGCGATCGTGCCGCTGGTGGCGGCCTGCGCCGTGATCCTGGCGCTGCACAGCTGGTTCGCCTACGTGCAGCCGCACACGGCCGCCCGGGTGGCGGTCATGACCGCCGGGCTGGGGCTGCTGGCCCCGGTGACCTCCTGGCGGCTGGCGACGGGGGTGGAGCGGGAGGTGCGGCCGGCCGCCCTGGCCGTCTCCGTGACCTATCTCGGCTGGTCGGTCTTCTGCCTGTTCCGCGCCGCCTGGACCCTGACGGTGGGGCCGGAGGCCGATCCGCTCTACGGCGACGCGGTGCAGAAGCTGTCCACGCTGATCGCCATTATCGTCGCCATCGGCGCCTCCCAGGGCTATCTCTGGATGGCCGGCATGCGGCTGGAGAGCGAGCTGTTCCGCCAGTCCCGCCGCGATCCCCTGACCGGCGTGGTGAACCGCCGCGGCGCGTGGGAGATGGCCGACCAGGAGGTGGCGCGGGCGGCCCGCAACGGGCGGCCGCTGTCGGTGCTGCTGCTGGACCTGGACCGCTTCAAGGTGCTGAACGACCTGCACGGGCACGCCGCCGGCGACCGCGCCCTGGTGGCGCTGACCGCCGCGGTGCAGCCGCTGCTGCGCCGCACCGACCTGCTGGCCCGCGCCGGCGGGGAGGAGTTCGTGGTGCTGCTGCCGGAGACCGCGAAGTCGGACGCCGTCGCCGTCGCCGAGCGCATCCGCGCCGCCGTCGCCGATGTCCGGGTCCCGCACGGCGAGGAGATGCTGGGCGTGACCGCCAGCATCGGCGTCTCCACCCTGGGCGAGGATGGCGAGGGGTGGGAGCCGCTGCTGGCCGCCGCCGACCGCGCCCTCTACCGGGCCAAGAACCTGGGCCGCAACCAGGTGGCGGCCGCCCTGCGCGGCGCCCTGGCGGCGGAAGCGTGAAGACCGGAGCGTGAAGACCGGGGCGGGATGGCGGCCTAGCCGCTTCGGCCCCCTCGACCCCGCCGCCCCGCCGCGGCATTGTGGCGGGGAAGGTCCACCCCCCGGAGCGTGCCCGCATGCAGTACCGTCCCTTCGGCCGCACCGGCCTCACCGTCTCCGTCCTGGGGTTCGGGGCGGGGCAGGTGGGCGACGCCCGGATGCCGGAGGAGGAGGCGGGGCGCCTGCTGAACCTGGCCGCCGACCTCGGCATCACCCTGTTCGACACCGCCCGCGGCTACGGCCTGTCGGAGGAGCGGATCGGCCGCCACCTCGCCCACCGGCGTGGCGGCTTGGTGCTGTCCACCAAGGTCGGCTACGGCATCGAGGGACACGAGGACTGGACCTACAGTTGCGTCGCCGCCGGGGTGGACGCGGCGCTGCGGCGGCTGAACACCGACGTGATCGACGTGGTGCACCTGCATTCCTGCCCGCGCGAGACGCTGGAGCGCGGCGACGTGGTGCGGGCGCTGGAGGAGGCGGTCGCCGCCGGCAAGGTCCGCGTCGCCGGATATTCGGGCGAGAACGAGGCGCTGGACTGGGCGGTCGGGTCCGGCCGCTTCGGCGCGGTGGAGCATTCGCTCAGCATCTGCGACCAGCGGGTGATCGACGGGGCGCTGGTCCGGTCGCGGGCGGAAGGGCTGGGCGTCATCGCCAAGCGGCCGGTCGCCAACGCCCCCTGGCGCTTCCAGGACTGCCCCAAGGGCGACTACGCCGAGGAGTACTGGTGGCGCTGGCGCACCATGGGGATCGACCCGCGCGGGCTGGACTGGCAGGAGCTGGCCCTGCGCTTCGCCGCCTTCACCCCCGGCGTCCACTCCTGCATCGTCGGCACCGGCAACCCCGAGCACCTCAGGCGCAACGTGGCGCTCCTGGAGGAGGGGCCGCTGGAGCAGGACCACGTGGCCGCCATCCGCCACGCCTTCTCCGCCAGCGATCCCGGCTGGTGGCGCGGCGAGGTCTAGCGCCGCCGCTGCCGATGCCCTTCCGCGCGGATTGACTTTCCGGCGGCGGCGGCTAGGTTAGGCGCCACATGCTGACGACCCCTCGCGGGAGAGATCGGCGGGTCCCCGGCACGGCCGGACGGGCCGCAGCCGGCGCCGAAGGAGCAACCGCCCCCGGAAACTCTCAGGCAGAAGGACCGCAGGGGGAAGCATATCTGGAAAGCAGGCGGGGCCGGCACGCGGCCTTACGCCCACCGACGGAGTAAGCAGGGGCGCGGGCACCGGTCCGCACATCCCCGGCGAATCTCTCAGGGGCCGCGACAGAAGGGGGCACGACCGCGCGGGGCTGGTCCCGGGCGGGACGATTCTGTCGCCGAAGGGGGCCCCGCGTCACATGTCCGACTCCAACGAAACCGTATTGAAGACCCCGCTGAACGCGCTCCACCGCGAGCTCGGCGGCAAGATGGTGCCCTTCGCCGGCTACGACATGCCGGTGCAGTTCCCGATGGGCATCCTGAAGGAGCACCTGCACACCCGCGAGAAGGCGGGGCTGTTCGACGTCTCCCACATGGGCCAGGTGATCATCCGCGGCGACGATCCCATGGGTGCCCTTGAGACGCTGCTGCCGGGCGACCTCCGGGCGCTGGGCCCGCGGCGCATGCGCTACAGCTACTTCACCAACGAGGCGGGCGGCATCCTCGACGACCTGATGGTCACCAACATGGGTGACCACCTGTTCGTCGTCGTCAACGCCGCCTGCAAGCAGGCCGACATCGCCCACATGCGCGCGCACCTGAAGGGCGTCGAGATCGAGTATCTCGGCGACGACCGCGGGCTGCTGGCGCTGCAGGGCCCGCAGGCCGCCGCCGTCATGTCGCGCTTCGTGCCGGAGACGGCGACGATGCCCTTCATGTCGGCCACCACGGGCACCATCGGCGGCATCCCGGTCGGCATCACCCGCTCCGGCTACACCGGCGAGGACGGGTACGAGGTCTCGGTCGCCGGCGACCGGGCGGAGGAGCTGGCGCGCCTGCTGCTGGCCCAGCCCGAGGTGGCGCCCATCGGCCTCGGCGCCCGCGACAGCCTGCGGCTGGAGGCGGGGCTCTGCCTCTACGGCCACGACATCGACACCACGACCACCCCGGTCGAGGCCGGTCTGACCTGGGCCATCTCCAAGCGCCGGCGCGAGGAGGGCGGCTTCCCCGGGGCGGCCGTCGTGCAGCGCCAGCTGAAGGAGGGGGCGTCCCGCAAGCGCGTCGGCATCCTGCCGGAGGGCCGGGCCCCGGCGCGCGAGCACACCGAGATCCAGGACATGGACGGCCGCACCATCGGCGAGGTCACCAGCGGCGGCTTCGGCCCCACGGTGAACGGCCCGGTCGCCATGGGCTATGTCGAGACCGCGTCGGCCGCGGTGGGCACGCCGGTCAACCTGATCGTGCGCGGCAAGCCGCTGCCGGCCAAGGTCACCGCCATGCCCTTCGCGCCCCAGCGCTACTACCGGGGCTGACGCCCCCGCGCGTGACTTGTTGTTTCCCGTCGCCCCGGCGGACGCCGGCGTGACGGGTCGAGGATCAGAACGGAACGTCGCGCCAGCGACACAGGCCAGCCGCAGGAAGGACCAGGACCATGAGCCTCATCCGCTTCACCAAAGACCACGAGTGGATCAAGATCGAGGGTGACGTCGCCACCGTCGGCATCACCGACTTCGCCCAGAACCAGCTGGGCGACGTGGTGTTCGTCGAGGTGCCGTCGGCCGGCCGCGAGCTGGAGGCCGGCGGCGAGGCCGCGGTCGTCGAGTCGGTCAAGGCCGCCTCGGAGGTCTACGCGCCGGTCTCCGGCACCGTGGTCGAGGGCAACCAGCAGATCGCCGACGACCCCTCGCTGGTGAACCGCGACCCCATGGGCGAGGGCTGGTTCTTCAAGCTGCGCCTGGCCGACCCCAGCCAGCTGGACGGGCTGATGGACGAGGCCGCCTACAAGGCCTTCGCCGGGGAGCAGCACTGATGCGCTACCTGCCCCTGACCGAGGGCGACCGGCGGGAGATGCTGGCCGCCATCGGCGCGCCGTCGGTCGACGCGCTGTTCCGCGACGTGCCGGAGCACGCGCGCCTGCCCGGCCCGATCGAGGGCCTGCCCATGCACATGGGCGAGCTGGAGGTGGAGCGGGCGCTGTCCGCCATGGCGGCGAAGAACGTCCCGGCCGGCAGCGTGCCCTTCTTCCTGGGCGCCGGCGCCTACCGGCACCATGTCCCGGCCTCCGTCGACCACCTGCTGCTGCGCGGCGAGTTCCTGACCAGCTACACCCCCTACCAGCCGGAGGTGAGCCAGGGCACGCTGCAGTACCTGTTCGAGTTCCAGACCCAGGTCGCCCTGCTGACCGGCATGGACGTCGCCAACGCCTCCATGTACGACGGCGCCACCGCCTGCGCGGAGGCCGTGCTGATGGCCAACCGCGTGACCCGGCGGACCAAGGCGATCCTGTCCGGCGGCCTGCACCCGCACTACCGCGCGGTGACGGAGACGACGGCCGGCGTGCTGGGCTTCGACATCCAGTCGGCCCCCTTCGACCCGAAGGGCACCGAGAACCTGGTCGCCCTCATCGACGACAAGACCGCCTGCGTCGTGGTGCAGAACCCGACGCTGTACGGCCACGTCGCGGACTTGAGCGACCTCGCCGCCGCATGCCACGCCAAGGGCGCGCTGCTGGTGGTGGCCGTCGCCGAGGTGGTCAGCCTCGGCCTGATGACCCCGCCGGGCGAGATGGGGGCGGACATCGTCGTGGCCGAGGGCCAGTCGATCGGCAACGGCCTGAACTTCGGCGGCCCCTATGTCGGGCTGTTCGCCACCCGCGAGAAGTTCGTGCGCCAGATGCCGGGCCGCCTCTGCGGCCAGACGGTGGACGCCGACGGCCGCCGCGGCTTCGTGCTGACCCTCTCCACCCGCGAGCAGCACATCCGCCGCGAGAAGGCGACCAGCAACATCTGCACGAACTCCGGCCTGTGCGCGCTGGCCTTCACCATCCACCTGTCGCTGCTGGGCGAGGAGGGGCTGAAGGGCCTGGCGCGGCTGAACCACGCCAAGGCGGTGCAGCTGGCCGGCAAGCTCAAGGCCGTGAAGGGCGTCGAGCTGCTGAACGACGGCTTCTTCAACGAGTTCACGCTGCGGCTGCCGAAGCCGGCGGCGGAAATCGTGCAGAAGCTGGCGGACAGGAAGATCCTGGCCGGCGTGCCGGTCTCCCGCTTCCACCCCGAGGACGGCGAGTCCGCCAACCTGCTGCTGGTCGCCGTTACCGAGACCGTCACCGAGGCCGACATGGACGCGCTCGTCGCCGGCCTGAACGAGGTGCTGTGATGAACAACCAGGGCCGCAAGACCACCCCCGACGAGATCGCGGGCGGCGGCACGGGCGACTTCTCCGCCCCCACCTTCACCGGCAACCGCGCGCTGGTGCACGAGGAGGCGCTGATCTTCGAGCAGGGCAACGAGGGCGTCACCGGCGTCGACCTCGCCGCCCCGCCGACGTCCGAGCTGCGCCTGGGCACGGTGAAGCCGCGCGCCCGCGTCGGCCTGCCCGGCCTGTCCGAGCCGGCCGTCGTGCGCCACTACACGCGGCTGTCCCAGAAGAACCTGGGCATCGACACGACGCTGTACCCGCTGGGCTCGTGCACCATGAAGCACAACCCGCGGATCAACGAGAAGCTGGCGCGCCTGCCCGGCTTCGGCGACGTGCACCCGCTGCAGCCCGAGAGCACCGTGCAGGGCGCGCTGGAGCTGATCGACACGCTGGCCCACTGGCTGAAGACGCTGACCGGCATGCCGGCCGTCGCCATGAGCCCGGCCGCCGGCGCGCACGGCGAGCTGTGCGGCCTGCTGGCCATCCGGGCGGCGCTGGAGGCCAAGGGCCAGGGCCACCGCAAGCGCGTGCTGGTGCCGGAGTCCGCGCACGGCACCAACCCGGCCACGGCAGCCTTCTGCGGCTTCACCGTGGACGCCATCCCGGCCGAGGAGAACGGCCGCGTCAGCGTGGAGGCGGTGAAGGCCAAGCTGGGCGACGACGTCGCCTGCATCATGCTGACCAACCCCAACACCTGCGGCCTGTTCGAGCCCCAGGTGAAGGAGATCGCCGACGCGGTGCACGCCGCCGGCGGCTACTTCTACTGCGACGGCGCCAACTACAACGCCATCGTCGGCCGCGTCCGCCCGGCCGACCTGGGCGTGGACGCCATGCACATCAACCTGCACAAGACCTTCAGCACGCCGCACGGCGGCGGCGGCCCCGGCTCCGGCCCGGTGGTCCTGTCCGACGCGCTGGCCCCCTACGCCCCGCTGCCCTTCGTGGTGCACGGCAAGGACGGGTTCCGGCTGGTCGAGCACGCCCGCGACGCCGAGGGCAAGCCCTTCGGCCGCCTGAAGGCCTTCCACGGCCAGATGGGCATGTTCGTCCGGGCGCTCGCCTACATGATGAGCCATGGGGCCGACGGGCTGCGCCAGGTCGCCTCCGACGCGGTGCTGAACGCCAACTACGTGCTGGCCCGCCTGTCCGACGTCATGTCGGCGCCGTTCGGCGGCCCCTGCATGCACGAGGCGCTGTTCGACGACAGCTTCCTGAAGGGCACCGGCGTCGGCACGCTCGACTTCGCCAAGGCGATGATCGACGAGGGCTTCCACCCCATGACCATGTACTTCCCCCTGGTCGTGCACGGGGCCTTCCTGGTGGAGCCGACGGAGACGGAGTCCAAGCAGTCGCTGGACCAGTTCGTCGACACCATGCGGTACCTGGCGGAGAAGGCGAAGGCCGGCGACGCCGACCACTTCCTGGCCGCCCCGCGCCTCACCCCGCGGCGCCGCCTGGACGAGACGGCCGCCGCCCGCAAGCCGATCCTGCGCTGGACCCCGCAAGCCGAGCCGCGCAGCCAGGCGGCGGAGTAGGCCTCCGCCGGCAGGTCTTCTGAGTGGAGGGGGCGGCTCCGGCGACGGGACCGCCCCTTTCCGTTCCGGAGGCAAGGCTTCCGCTTGCCGGAACTCAGACGCTGCCTTACCGTTCCCCCATGCGGATCGAGTTCGACCCGGCGAAGAACGACGCCAACATCGCCAAGCACGGGCTGCCGCTGACCTTCGCCGCGCGAATCCTGGTCGGGAGCCCGACCGTGGTGGAGGATGCGCGGCAGGACTATGGCGAGACGCGCTACCAGGCGTACGGCGTGGTCGCCGGGCGTCTCCATGTGTGCGTGTACACGGTCCGCGGCGATGCCTACCGCATCATCTCGGTGAGGAAGGCGAACAGGAGGGAAGTCGATGCCCATCGTTAGGATGAGCCTTGAAGAGGCGCTGAAGGCGACCCAGGACTTCGACTTCACCGAACTGGACGCCCGCACCGACGAGGAGCTGACCGCCGCCGCCCTGTCCGACCCGGACAACCCGCCCCTCACCGACGAGGAGCTGGAGCGGCTGCGCACGGTCATGCGGCTGAAGCGGCTGCGCGAGCGGCTGGGCCTGACCCAGGCGGCCTTCGCCGAGCGCTACCGGGTGCCGCTGACGGCCCTGCGCGCGTGGGAGCAGGGGCAGCGCATGCCCTCCCCCTCGGCCCTGGCCTACATCACCGTGATCGAGCGCATCCCCGACGCCGTCGCCGACGCGCTCAGCGCCGCGTAAGGGGCGCGCCCCCTCCTCCCAATGCCCCGCCCGCGGAACCGCGACTCCCGCGGCGCCGGGCGGTTGCCGGGTTTTCGCCCGTGCCGCCCGCCGGAGGCCGGACGACCATGCCCGAGAGGAGACCGCCATGGCCGAGACGCCGCGCATCCTGACGACGCGCCAGGGCCACCCCGTGTCCGACAACCAGAGCCTGCGCAGCGTGGGAGAGCGCGGCCCTGCGACGCTGGAGAACTACCAGTTCATCGAGAAGATCACCCACTTCGACCGCGAGCGCATCCCGGAGCGGGTGGTGCACGCCCGCGGCGCCGGGGCGCACGGCTGGTTCGAGGCCTACGGCAGGATCGGCGACGAACCGGCGGCGAAATACACCCGCGCCAAGGTGCTGACCCAGACCGGCGTGCGCACGCCGGTCTTCGTGCGCTTCTCCACCGTCATCGGCGGCAAGGAGAGCCCGGAGACCGCCCGCGACCCCCGCGGCTTCGCCGTCAAGTTCAAGACGGTGGACGGCAACTGGGACCTGGTCGGCAACAACCTGAAGGTGTTCTTCATCCGCGACGCCATCAAGTTCCCGGACATGATCCACGCCTTCAAGCCGGACCCGATCAGCAACCGGCAGGAGGCCTGGCGCTTCTACGACTTCGTCATGCACCACCCGGAGGCCCTGAACATGGTCACCTGGGTGAAGAGCCCCTGGGGCATCCCGGCCGACTACCGGCACATGCAGGGCTCCAGCGTGAACACCTACAAGCTGGTGAACGACCAGGGCGTGGCCGTCCTGTGCAAGTTCTCCTTCGAGCCCAGGCAGGGCGTGCGCAACCTGACCAGCGCCCAGGCGGCGGAGATCCAGGCCCGCGACACCGGCCACGCCACCCGCGACCTCTACGAGGCGATCGAGCGCGGCGAGCATCCGGAGTGGGAGATGTGCGTCCAGGTCATGGCGGACGGGGAGCACCCGGAGCTGGACTTCGACCCGCTGGACGACACCAAGCGCTGGCCGGAGGACAAGTTCCCCCTGCTGCCCGTCGGCCGGATGGTGCTGGACCGCAACCCCTCCGACTTCTTCGCGGAGGTGGAGCAGTCGGCCTTCGGCACCGGCGTGCTGGTCGACGGCATCGACTTCTCCGACGACAAGATGCTGCAGGGCCGGACCCTGTCCTATTCCGACACGCAGCGCTACCGGGTCGGCCCCAACTACCTGCAGCTGCCGATCAACGCCCCGGCGCAGCCCTCGCGCACCAACCAGCGCGACGGGCAGATGGCCTACCACGTCGATTCCGGCGGCGAGAACCCGCACGTGAACTACGAGCCCAGCTCCATGGGCGGGCTGGCCGAGGCGCCGAAGCCGGCCAAGGACTACCACCCGTGGGTCGAGGGGCACCTGGGCCGTTACCAGACCACCCGCACCGCCGACGACTACCGCCAGGCCGGCGAGCGCTACCGCACCTTCGAGGACTGGGAACGCGACGACCTGGTCGCCAACCTGGTGGCCGACATGAAGGCCTGCCCGGAGCACATCGCGCTGCGCATGGTCTGGCACTTCTGGCACTGCGACGAGGATTACGGCCGCCGGGTGGCGGAAGGCGCCGGCATCGACCTGGAGAAGGCCAAGGCCCTGCCGCCCCTGCCCAACCGGGCGCCGCCGGGCCAGCGGCTGAAGGGCCCGACCTACACCGGCGGCCAGCCGGAGCGGGAGCGGGGCCGCGACGCCGCCGAATGACCCGATCGGGGTAGTTGGCGCCCGGGCGGCGGCGGTCCAGACTGCCGCCGCCCGGGAAGCGTCCCGGAGGAACAGGGGCAAGGGAGAACGAGCATGAGCGTCGACGTGAAGTACCGGGCCGAGGCGTCGGCCACCGGCGGCCGCGACGGCCGCGCCCGCACCGCCGACGGCAGCCTGGAGGTCAGGCTGACCACCCCGCGCGAGCTGGGCGGCGCCGGCGGCGAGGGCAACAACCCCGAGCAGCTGTTCGCCATGGGCTATTCCGCCTGCTTCATCGGCGCCATGAAGTTCGTCGCCGCCCAGCAGAAGCTGCAGGTTCCGGCCGACACCGAAGTCACCGCCACCATCGGCATCGGCCCGCGCGCCGCCGGCGGGTTCGGCCTGGACATCGACCTGAAGGTCTCCCTGCCCGGCATGGAGCGCGCCCAGGCCGAGGCGCTGGTGGAGAAGGCCCATCAGGTGTGCCCCTATTCCAACGCCACCCGCGGCAACGTCGACGTGCGCCTCACCCTGGCCTGAGCGGTCCGGGGCGGGCGATCAGTAACGGCTGTTAAAGCTGAATCCGTTACGCTATCGTGTCGCCCGTCCCGCCCCGTTCCGGCTGTATTCGGCCGGACAACCTCCCGTTTCCGGCCCCATGCGCGCCAAGACGATCCTCCGCTCGATCCTGTGCCTCGCCGTCCTGGCCCTGGCCGGCGGGCGGGCATCCGCGGCCGACATCCTGATCGTCTCCGATCCCTGGTGCCCCTACGCCTGCGACCCTGCCGGCGGGCAGGAGGGCTACATGGTGGAGATCGCCCGCGCCGCGTTCGGCGACGCCGGGCTGAGCGTGGAGTACCGGGTCGTCAACTTCCAGGTCATGAAGCGCATGATGCAGGAGGGGTCCGCCACCGCGGTCCCCGGCGCCAGCACCGACATGGAGGGGGCGCTAATCCTGCCGGCCCTGCCCCAGGGCCGTTCCGCCAACGGGGTGGCGCAGCGCCGGGGCCACGGCTTCGCCTTCGCCGGGCCGGAGAGCTTCGCCGGCCAGAAGCTGGCCGTGGTGCGGGAATACAACTACGGCGGCGCCCTGCAGGACTACGTCAAGGCCCACCAGGACGACCCGGTCCGGATCGAGGTGCTGGGCGGCTTCGGCTATTCCCAGGTGCCGCAGGGGCTGCGGCTGGTGCGCGGCGGCGGGGCCGACCTGTTCATGGACGACGTGAACGTCCTGCTCTGGAACATCGGTCGGCTGCGCCTGGCCGGGGAGGTCGAGGTGGTCAGCCTGCGCGACGACCAGAACCTCTACCTGGGCTTCTCCCGCAAAGCACCGAAGGCGGCGGAGCATGTCCGCCTGTTCGAGCAGGGCCTGGCCCGGCTGCGCGCCGACGGGCGGCTGGCCCGCATCCTGGCGAACTACGGCCTCACCGACTGGGACGGGACGGCCGGGTCGCCGTCCCAGTAATCTCCGGCGCATTAATTTCCCTCTGCCCTCGCGCGCCCCGCTGCGCGATACTCTCTTTCGGGGGAACCGCCGCGGCGTGCGGCGGGCAAGGGGGGAACGCCCGTGCGGGACGCCATCCGGCTCGTCCTTCTATGCGGCCTCGCGGCGCTCGCCGCAGCCGGCGCGCGCGCCGAGGCGGGGCAGGCGGGCCCGCCGGCCGGCGCCCACACCATCATCCTCGCCGCCGATCCCTGGTGCCCCTACAACTGCGATCCCAAGGCGGACGGCCAGGAAGGCTACATGATCGACATCGCCCGCGCGGTGTTCGAGCCGCTGGGCTACCGCATCGACTACCGGCTGGAGCCCTGGAGCGCCGCCCTGCGGCTGGCGGCCGACGGCAAGGTCCAGGGGCTGGTGGGGGCCGCCGAGACCGACTTCGCCGAGCTGGTGTTCCCGGAGCGCTCCCTGGGCAAGTCCGCCAACGCGCTGGCGGCGCGCCGCGGCTACGACTTCACCTTCCACGACGTGCACTCGCTGGAGGCGCACCGGGTCGCCGTCATCAGGGACTATTCCTACGGCGACCTGTTCGACGGCTACATCGAGGAGAACGGCGGCGATCCCGCCCGCATCCAGGTCTTCTCCGGCTTCGGCTACGCGCTGCTGAACCAGAGCCTGCGGGCGCTGGTGGAGATGCGGGTGGACCTGGTGCTGGAGGACGCCAACGTGCTGGCCTGGGGCGTGCGCCGGCTGAACCTGGCGGACCGGGTCACGCTGCACCCGGTGGACGACGCCGACGACGTCTTCATCGGCTTCGCGCCCGGCCAGCCCCACGCCAAGGAATATGCCCGCCTCCTGTCCGAGGGCATCGACCGGCTGCGCCGGGACGGCACGCTGGCGCGCATCCTGGCCGCCTACGGGCTGAAGGACTGGGCGCCGGCGCGCCGCTAGCGGCCGGATCCCG
>DASPKT010000039.1:0-16203 GCA_035627915.1 Azospirillaceae bacterium | reverse complement strand
CGCGTTCGTCATCTCCGGCATGTTGGGCACCGTGCTGTCGGACGTGCTGGTCGGCGGCCCGCCGATGCCGGTGGAGGACGAGTCCATCGTTCGCCGCCTGATCCACTACGGCGTCTTCGTCGCCGGCCTGATGCTGTGGATGTCGGTACAGGGCCACTACAACCGGCGCATCCCGTTCTGGACAGAGCTGAAGCAGCTGCTGCTGGCGGTGGCGCTGGCGGGCCTGCTGGACGGCTTCAGCCAGTACGCCTTCAAGCAGCAGTTCTCGCGCATCTGGCTCGGCACCAACTGGGTGGTGCTGGCGGCGATGATCTTCACCATCCGCCACAGCATCAAGGCCGCCCTGATGGCGGCGGGCGCCTGGCAGTGCCCGACCCTGCTGGTGGGTTCCGGCGACACCATCCGCGCCGCCCGCGCAGCACTGGCCTCCGAGCGGCACCTGGGCTACGAGGTGATCGGCCACGTCGACATCGGCCAGTCCGACGACGACGCGGCGGCGTCGGCCGTGCGCCACGCCTACCGCACCCGCGGCGCCGGCTTCGTGGTCGTCGCCGCCGACGCCGCCGACCTGTCGCGGGCCGAGCCGGTCGTCAACGAGCTGGTCCGCCGGCGCATCCCCTTCGCCATCATCCCCTCCATCTTCGGGATGAGCGTGCTGGGCCTGCGCTCCGACTATTTCTTCAGCCACGACGTCGTGCTGCTGACCGCCCAGAACAACCTGGCGGAGCCGCTGACGCGGGCGGTGAAGCGCGGCTTCGACGTGGTCGTGTCCAGCCTGCTGCTGCTGGCGCTGGCGCCGTTCTTCCTGTTCGCCATGGCGGTGATCCGGCGCGACGGCGGTCCGGCCTTCTACGCCCACAAGCGCATCGGCATGAACGGCCGCACCTTCGGCTGCCTGAAGTTCCGCACCATGGTGACGGACAGCGACGCGGTGCTGCGGCGCCTGCTGGACAGCGACCCCGAGGCCCGGGCGGAGTGGGAGCGCGACTTCAAGCTGCGCAACGACCCCCGCATCACCCCGATCGGCCGCTTCCTGCGCCGCACCTCGCTGGACGAGCTGCCGCAGCTGATCAACGTCTTCCGCGGC
The DNA here is from genome assembly GCA_035627915.1 of Azospirillaceae bacterium. GTDB lineage: Bacteria > Pseudomonadota > Alphaproteobacteria > Azospirillales > Azospirillaceae > DASPKT01. The sequence goes on along the minus strand of DASPKT010000039.1, from coordinate 15,116 downwards.
GAGATGAGCCTGGTCGGCCCCCGCCCCATCGTCGAGGCGGAGATGGTCCGCTACGCCGACGACATCCGCTACTACCTGGAGACCCGCCCCGGCATCACCGGGCTCTGGCAGGTCTCCGGCCGCAATGACGCCAGCTACGCCCAGCGCGTCAAGCTCGACGCCTGGTACGTCAAGAACTGGTCGCTCTGGCACGACATCACGATCCTCCTGAAGACCGTCCGCGTCGTCCTCACCGCCAAGGGAGCGTACTGATGAAGACCGTTCTCGTGACCGGCGGTGCCGGCTACGTGGGCAGCCACACCTGCAAGGTCCTGGCCGGGGCCGGCTGGACGCCCGTCACCTACGACAACCTATCGCGCGGCCACCGCGACGCCGTGCGCTGGGGCCCGCTGGTGGTGGGCGACCTCGCCGACCGGGACAAGCTGCGCAGCGCCATCGACCGCTACGCGCCCGACGCCATCGTCCACTTCGCCGCCTACACCTATGTCGGCGAGTCCGTGGGCGACCCGGCGCTGTACTACCGCAACAACGTGACCGGCAGCCTGGCGCTGATCGAGAGCGCGGTCGAGGCCGGCGTGCGCAACATGGTCTTCTCCTCCACCGCGGCCACCTACGGCAACCCGCGCTACATGCCGCTGGACGAGGAGCACGCGACCCAACCGATCAACCCCTACGGCCGCAGCAAGCTGGTCGTGGAGCAGATGCTGGACGATGCGGACCAGGCGTACGGCCTGCGCTCCGTCGCCCTGCGCTACTTCAACGCCGCCGGCGCCGACCCCGACGGGGAGATCGGCGAGGACCACGACCCCGAGACGCACGCCATCCCCCTGGCGATCCAGGCGGCGCTGGGCCAGCGCCCGCCCTTCCAGGTGTTCGGCACCGACTACCAGACCCGCGACGGCACGGCGATCCGCGACTACGTCCACGTGATGGACCTGGCGGCGGCGCATGTGCGGGCGCTGGAGTACCTGGGCAAGGGCGGCGCCACCACCCGCTGCAACCTCGGCACCGGCAGCGGCACCTCGGTGCGGGAGCTGCTGGACGCCGTCGGCCGCGTCGCCGGCCGGCCGGTCCCGCACGTCGCCGCCCCCCGGCGCGAGGGCGACCCGGCCGTGCTGGTGGCCAGCGCCGACCGCGCCAAGGCCGTGCTGGGCTGGCAGCCGCGCTTCGCCGAGCTGGACCGGATCGTGGAGACGGCGTGGCGCTGGCACACCGGCGGGCTGACCCGCCGGCGCCAGGAAGCGGCGGCCTGAGGAGGGCGCCTGTGCCCGAGCTCCGGATCGTGCAGCCCGGCGGGGCGGAGGACTTCGCCGGGCCCCTGCAGGAGGCGCTGGACGCCGTCGCCGCCGCCGGCGGGGGCGAGGTCGTGCTGCCGCCGGGCGACTATCCCTACCGCGGCATCCTTGTCGTGAAGGACCGCACCACGCTGCGCGGATCCGGGGGCGCGCGGCTGCTGCCGCAGGACCCCGACACCGGCGCGCTGCGCCTGACCGGCGAGTTCCCGGCCGTGCGCGAGCTGGTGCTGGAGGGCCGGGCGGAGAAGCGCACCGGCCGCGGCGACGCCACCGGCGTGCGCCTGCTGAAGGCGAAGTACGCCGAGCTGGACCGGGTGCGCGTCACCCGCACCGCGGCCGCAGCCGTCTTCGTCGGGCAGAGCGAGCACTTCCGCATCGTGAACTGCACCGTCCACGACTGCCTCGCCGACGGCATCCACGTGACCCAGGGCAGCCGCCACGGGCAGGTCATGGGCTGCCAGTCCTTCGACAACGGCGACGACCTGTTCGCCCTGGTCGGCTACGCCAAGGACGGGCGGCTGGTGGAGCACGTGGTCATCGCCAACAATGTCGGGCGCAACGGCAAGGCGCGCGGCATCACCTGCCTCGGCGCCCGGCACGTCGCCATCACCGGCAACGTCATCGACGGCACCGACGCCGCCGGCATCTACCTGCACCAGGAGGACAGCTACGACACCTTCGCCCCCAGCGACGTCGCCATCGTCGGCAACGTGCTGCGGGATGTCTCGCGGCGGGTGACCCATGCCGGGCTGTTCATCGGCGGCGGCCGGGGCCAGAAGGAACTGGCCGACGGCGGCAAGGTGTCCAACGGCATCGCCCGGGTGGCGCTGTCCAACAACATCCTGGACGGGTCGGGCGACGCCGGGCTCTACGTCGCGGCGGAGGCGGGCGACGTCGCCGGCGGCGGCAACCTTGTCCGCAACGCCCGGCACGACGCCGTGCGCATCCGCAGCTGGGGCTCCGAGCTCGAGGCGCTGGCGACCGACTGAGCCGGCGCCTTGCCGCCCCGGGGGCCTGTGCTAGAAGGGGGCAGCGTCCCCAGCACCGGTCCCGCCGCCATGACATCCCGGTTCCATCCCGGCATCCTCGCCGCCGGGCTCCTCCTCACCGCCGGCACCGCCCTCGGCGGGCTTGCCCACCTGCGCGGGCTGGAGGCGGGGCGCGGGCAGGCAGCGCAGGTGGCGGCGACGGCGGCGGAGCTGCGTTCCACCAGCCGCTCGCTCCAGCGCGACGTGCTGCTGATGGCGCTGGAGGAGGCGGAGGCCCACGCCAAGACGGTGGAGCGGTTCGAGCGCCGCTCGCGCCAGATGGCGGAGCAGGGGGCGGCGCTGGACGCGCTGCTGCGGGCGGAAGGGGCGCCGGAGGCCGGCCGCATGGAGGGGCTGCACCGCGACCTCGGCGCCGCCATGGCGGGCATGCGCGACCTGGCGCTGGCGGGCGACCGCGCCGCCGCCTGGGAGCACCAGAAGGCGCAGGTGCTGCCCCGCGAGATCGCGGCTGCCCGCACCAACGACCCCGTCATCGAGCGCTTCACGGCGGAGGCGGCCCGGCGGGCGGACGTCCTGGCGCGGCGGACCCTTGTCGCGGGTGCCGCCACCGCCGCCGCGGCCCTGCTGTCGCTGGCGGCCGCCTTCCTGGCCGGGCGCCGCCGGGCCTGAGGCAAAAGTAAAGGGCCCGCCGGGTCGCCCCGGCAGGCCCTTGTTCCCGATACGTGGATGCCCCGTGGTCAGGCCGCGTGGCTCGCCTCGCTGTGGGTCAGCAGGGCGTAGAGCGCGTCGGCGGTGTCGGCGCCGCGCAGCTTGTCGCACAAAGCGGGGTCCCGCAGCAGCCGCGACACCCGCGCCAGCGCCTTCAGATGGTCGGCGCCGGCCGTCTCCGGGGCCAGCAGCAGGCACATGAGGTCGACCGGCTGCTCGTCGATCGCCTCGAAGTCCACCGGCCGCTCCAGCCGGGCGAAGATCGCCATGACCCGGGGCAGGCTGGACAGCTTGCCGTGGGGAATGGCGATGCCGCGCCCGACGCCGGTCGTGCCCAGGCGCTCGCGCTCCAGCAGGACGTCGAAGATGGCCCGCTCGTGGTGGCCCGTCAGCTCCGCCGCCTTGCGCGCAAGCTCCTGCAGCGCCTGCTTCTTCGAGCCGGCGCGCAGGTTGGGGATGATGCCGTCCGGCGTGATCAGATCATTCATCGGAGCAATGTACATCGGCCGCTGCAAAACCATGGATCACGCGTGCGCTCCTGCGGTGGCGGCGGCCTTGCCATTGCCCTTCTGGGCCGCCTCGGCCGGGTCCACCCAGCCGACGTGCCCGTCGGGACGCCGGTAGATCATGTTGAGCCCGCCATGCGCCCGGTTACGGAACATGAGCGCCGGCAGGTCCGCCAGATCCATCCGCATGACGGCCTCACTCACCGTCAACAGTTCGATGGCCGTTTCCATCTCGGCAACCACCATCGACTGGTGTCCGCCGTCCGCGGGCTCGGCCGCCTCCTCGTGGTCGGCGGCCGAATCGAGGCCGGCATCAAGGATGTATTTACGCGCCTTGGTCGCCTCAAGGGCCCCGTCCGGGGTGTCGCCGATGGTCTTGTGGCTATGGTCGCGCAGCCGGCGCTTGTACCGCCGGAGGCGCTTGGCGATCTTTTCCGCCGCCTCGTCGAAGGCGGGGTAGGGCTCGGTGGCCTCGGAATTCGACTGCAACACGATATTTCGGCCGACGTGGACCTGGATGTCCGCCTTGAAGAGGTGCGCGTCGCGCGACAGCACGACGTTCGCCTCGATCGGGTTGGAGAAGTACTTCCCCACCAGGCCCGTGAGCGTGGTGTTGACGTGGCCGCGCAGCGCGTCGCCCACGTCAAGCTGCTTGCCTCTGACGGTTACATGCATGGCAGTTTTTCCGACTAGCTTCCGCCCAGGACGACCGGGATTCGTTCCCGGTCCGGGGTCCGGAGGGCTGAGTGACCCGTGGCCCCGATCTCGTCTTCCATCGTGTCCGCGCCGCGCTCAGAGGCCAAGGGATTTCTCCCGCCTGCGCTGCACTGAGGAGGGGATCTTCATCGCCTCACGATACTTGGCGACCGTCCGGCGCGCAATGTCGATCCCCTCGTCGCGGAGGATCTCGACGATGCGGTCGTCGGACAGGATCTCGTCCGCCTTCTCGGCGTCGATCATCGTCTTGATGCGGTAGCGCACGGCCTCGGCGGAGTGCGCGGCCTGCCCGTCGGCGCCGGCGATGGAGGAGGTGAAGAAGTACTTCAGCTCGAACAGGCCGCGCGGGGTGGCCATGAACTTGTTCGTGGTGACGCGGCTGACCGTCGACTCGTGCATGCCGATGGCCTCGGCGATGTCGCGCAGGATCAGCGGCCGCAGGAACTGCAGCCCGTGCAGGAAAAAGGCGTCCTGCTGGCGCACGATCTCGGTCGCCACCTTCAGGATCGTGTTGGCGCGCTGGTGCAGGCTCTTGACCAGCCAGCTCGCCGACTGGAACCGCTCGGCGATGTATTCCTTCTCCGCCTTGTTGCGGGCGGCGCCGGAGACGCGGGCGTGGTAGCGCTGGTTGACCAGCACGCGCGGCAGCGTGTCGGTGTTCAGCTCGACGATCCAGCCGCCGCCCGGCTGCGCGCGCATCAGGATGTCCGGCACGACGGTCTGCACCGGCTCGTGGTCGAAGGCCAGCGCCGGCTTCGGGTTCAGCGCCTTGATCTCCGCCACCATGTCGGCCAGGTCCTCCGCGTCGCAGCGGCAGACCTTCAGGAGCTGGGGCAGGTTGCGGGCGGCCAGCAGCGGCAGGTTGTCCAGCAGCGACTGCATGCAGGGGTCCAGCCGGTCGCGCTCGCGCAGCTGGATCTCCAGGCACTCCTTCAGGGAGCGGGCGAAGATGCCGGGCGGGTCGAAGCGCTGCAGCCTGGCCAGCACGGAGGCCACCCGCTCCGCCCCGGTGCCCAGCGACTCCGCGGTCTGCGCCACGTCGCCGGCGAACCAGCCGGCCTCGTCCAGCTGGTCCAGCAGCGCGAAGGCCACCATGCGGTCGAGCGGATCGGCCACGTCCATGGTGATCTGCTCGGTCAGGTGGTCGCGCAGGCTGGCCGACTCCGACAGCGTCGCCTCCAGCGACGACTCGTCGCCCTCGAAGCTGCCGGAGCGGGACGACCAGTTGCCGAACGCCTCTCCGCCGTCGCCGCCCCCGTCGTTGGCGACGTCCACGGCGCTGGAGTTGGTCCAGACATTCTCGTAGTCGGTGTCGAGCGGCGCGTCGGACGCCGGGCCCAGCCGGTCGGAGGAGGTCAGCTCCACCGTGTCGCGCTGGCGGCCGTCCGGGACGGGCTCGGGCGGCTCCTCGCGGTCGACGCCGTCGGGGGCGTTGTCGCGGAACCGGTCGCCGTCGTCATGCTCCAGGAGGGGATTCTGCTCGATCTCCCGGTCGACGAATTCCGCCAGCTCGACGTTCGACAGCTGCAGCAGCTTGATCGCCTGCTGCAGCTGGGGGGTCATCACCAGCGACTGGGTCTGTCTGATATCGAGGCGTTGTTGAAGCGCCATGCCCCGCCCGGAAATCTACGCTGCGACAAGCCTAAAGGCTGAACCGCTCACCCAGGTAGACGCGCCGCACATCCTTGTGGGCTACGATCTCCGAGGGCTCGCCCTCCATTAGTACCATACCGTCGTGCAAAATATATGCCCGATCTACGATATCCAGCGTCTCCCGGACATTGTGGTCGGTGATCAGCACGCCGATCCCGCGCTCGCGCAGGTGGCTGACCAGCTCGCGGATGTCGTTGACGGCGATGGGGTCGACGCCGGCGAAGGGCTCGTCCAGCAGGATGAAGTGCGGCTGGCTGGCGAGCGCCCGGGCGATCTCCACGCGCCGCCACTCGCCGCCCGAGAGCGCCAGCGCCGGCGTGCGCCGCAGGTGGGAGATGGAGAACTCCGCCAGCAGCTCGTCCAGCATGGCCTCGCGGGTGTCGCGGTCGGGCTCCACCACCTCCAGTACGGCGCGGATGTTGTTCTCCACCGTCAGGCCGCGGAAGATCGAGGCCTCCTGCGGCAGGTAGCCGATGCCCAGGCGCGCGCGCCGGTACATCGGCAGGTCGGTGATCTCCAGCCCGTCGAGCGTGATGGTGCCGTAGTCCGGCAGGATCAGGCCGGTGATGATGTAGAAGCAGGTGGTCTTGCCGGCGCCGTTGGGGCCCAGCAGCCCCACCGCCTCGCCGCGGCGGACCGACAGGCTGACGTCGCGCAGGACCGGGCGCCCCTTGTAGGACTTGCCCAGCTTGGACGCGGTCAGGCCGGCGTTCTGGTTGTCGGCGACCAGGCGGGGGCCGCGCGGCTCCTCGCCGGGGCGGCCCTGGCCGGGGTCCTTGCGCTGGATCGTCATGGCTTGCTTCCCCCTGGGGTCGCCCCCGGCTTGGCCCCGCCCGTCGCGGGCTGCTTCCTGGGGCCGATCTCCTGTCCGGGCACGAACAGCCCGCGCACGCGTCCCTGGCCGCCCTGCTGCTGCCCCGCCAGCATCCGGCTGACGCCGGTGGCGAGGTTCACCTCGGCGGCGCTGCCGTTCAGCTGGCTCTGGCCGCGCGTCACCTTCACGTCGCCGTTCAGGGTGGCGAGCTGGCCCTTCACGTCGTAGGTCCCGGCGGCGCCGCGCGCCACCTCCTTGGGCGTGGAGATGACGACGGCGCCCTGGGCGTCGATGCGGGTCATCTCCAACTGGCCCTCGGCGTTCTCCTGCAACAGGCCGACCAGCTGGTCGGCGCGCACGCGGTTGTCCCCGCGCACGGCGACGGCGTCGCCCCGCGCCACGATCAGGTTGCGGCCGCGCCAGTACTCCAGCGCGTCCTTGGCCGTCACCGTGTCGGTCTCGGTCACCAGGCGCAGGTTGTCGCCGGTCAGGACCGCGACCTCCTTGTCGACGTCGTAGACGCCGCGGTCGCCGTAGGCCTGCTGCTTGGGCGAGCGGATCTCGACGTTGCCCTCCACGCCCAGCCGGTAGACCTCGTTCCCGCCCTGCGGGAGCTTACGGTAGTAGGCGGTCAGCGTGTCGGCGCGCATCGTCACCTCCCCGCGCGTCGCCACCACGTTGCCGCGGGCCACGATCGCCTGGCTGTCCTCGTGCCACTCGAACGCCTCGTCGGCGGTGATGTCCACCGTGCCGGTCACGGCGGAGGCGGGCGCCTCCGCAGCGCCAGTGGGCGCGGCAGGAGGCTGGGCGGCCGGTTGGGCCTGCGTCGGTGGCTGGGCCGGCGGCTCCGGCGGGACCGGCACCACCGGGGCCTGGGCGGCGGCGGCGGTGGCGAGCGCCAGCAGGGCCGCGGCGGCGGCGAGCGTGCGGGGCGCCCTCATCGGCCGCCTCCCGGGGAGACGCCGGCCGCGGGGGCGGCGTCTTCCTGCGGGGTGGTCCCGGCGGCGGCCGGCTTCGACCCGCCGATGCGGTCGCCGGCCAGGCGCAGCCGGGCCTTGCCGGTGAAGACAATGGTCTTGCCGTCCTCCAGGATGCGGAAGCCGCCGGCGTCGATGTCGCCGAACGGGCCCTGGCCGGTCACCCGGGCGTTGCCCCAGGCCAGCCCCTGGCCGGTGTCGACCTGCACGTCCTCGGTGCGGAACTCGTACCCCTCGTCGTGGAACAGCGTGACGTCGCCGGCCAGCGACAGCCGGCCGCTGGCCTGGTCGTAGCGCCCGCGCTCTGCCGAGACGGTGACCCAGTCCCCGCCCTTCAGCGTGATCTCCGCCTGCGGACCCACCAGGTCGACCTCCTTGCCGGGGCCGGTGCCCTGGATGGCGCGGGCGGCGCGCACCTCGAAGGGGCGCTCGCTGCGGTCGGTGCCCATGTAGCGGGCGTCCACCATCTCCAGCTGGCCGGACTCCGGCCCGGCGGTGCGGGGCAGGGTGGTCTCCTGCACCAGCGGCCACAGGGCCATGGCGGCGATGACCACGCCCGCCAGGGCCGGCAGCGCCACCTTGGCGATGGCGACGTACCGGGTATGGGCGTGGCTGTAAGCGCGCGGGGGCGGCGCCGGCAGGGCGGCCGCGGCCCGGCCGCCGGCCGGATCGGCCGCCGGGATGGCGTCGCTGTCGTGGGATGCCGGTGCGGTCATGCTCTCTTGACGTCGTACCCCGGGCGCGGGCCCGGCCGCTCCCCGGGTTGAAGGGTTCCGGCCGGCGGGGGAGTGTAACCGACGGCGGAATCAGGGGTCAAATCGTGCCTCGGGGCAGCCCTGTCCAGAGGGGGCACGCCATCAGGCGCGAATTCCGCCCCGGGCTGCACGTCCTCCAACCTCTATTCGCGGCGGTCGGCACGCTCAGTGGGCGAAGATGTCCGGGTCTTCCCAGCCGCCGAGGTCGAGCAGGGCGCGCGCCGGCAGGAAGCGGAAGCAGGCTTCCGCCAGCTCCATGCGTCCCTCGCGGACCAGCATCGCGTCCAGCCTGGCCTTCATCTCGTGCAGGTACAGCACGTCGGAGGCGGCGTACTTCGGCTGCTCCGCCGACAGCTCGGCCGCACCCCAGTCGGAGCTCTGCTGCTGCTTGCTGAGCTCGACCCCCACCAGCTCCTTGCACAGGTCCTTCAGCCCGTGCCGGTCGGTGAAGGTGCGCACCAGCTTGGAGGCGATCTTGGTGCAGTACACGGGCTGGGTCATCACGCCCAGGTACTTGTACAGCACCGCCACGTCGAAGCGGGCGAAGTGGAACAGCTTCAGCGTGCCGGGGTCGGCCAGCAGGCGCTTCAGGTTCGGCGCGTCGTAGCGGCCCTGGCGCAGCTGCACCAGGTGGCAGCGCCCGTCGCCGGCCGACAGCTGCACCAGGCAGAGCCGGTCGCGGTGCGGGTTCAGCCCCATGGTCTCCGTGTCGATGGCGACGACGGGGCCGAGGTCCAGCCCGTCGGGCAGGTCGCCGTCATGCAGGTCGATGGGCATGGCCGATCCTCATTCGCTGCCGCAGGGGCCAGTATTCGCGGACCCCGGAAAAGACGCGGGCCGCCGTCCTGTTCGGAACGGCGGCCCTGCGACCTTGGTACTCAAGAATTTGGTGCCCAGGAGAAGACTCGAACTTCCACGGTATCTCTACCACAGGTACCTGAAACCTGCGCGTCTACCAATTCCGCCACCTGGGCACTGCGGGCCGGATAGCTACCTTCCTCAGTCCGCCCTGTCAACACATTCTTTTCAGAATTTCGTCGACCGGTTTTCCGGGGTCGGTACGGGTGCTAGCCGTCCGTGCCGCGCTTCTATATAAGCAAGCGCGTCCGGAGGGCAACGACAATCGTGCAACCCTCCCGTGACGGATTTCGGCAGGGCGTTTTTCGGAGAGGACGATGGTCTATCGCTATCGGGTTGCCACGGTGTTCGGCGCTTCCGGCTTCATCGGCCGGCATCTGGTCCGTCGGCTGGCGAAGACCGGCTGCGTGATCCGCGTCGTCTCGCGCCATCCCAGCGGCGCCGGGTTCCTGCGCACCAACGGGGCGGTCGGGCAGATCGTGCCGATGGGCTGCGACGTCCGCAGCGAGGAGTCGATCCGGGCCGCGGTGCAGGGCGCCGACCTGGTGGTCAACCTCATCGGCATCCTGGCGGAGTCGCGCCGCTACAGCTTCCAGGCCGTGCAGGCGGAGGCGGCCGGCCGCATCGCCCGGGTGGCGAAGCAGGCGGGCGTTGCGCGCTTCGTCCAGATGTCGGCGCTGGGCGCCGACGCCGCGTCCGGCTCGCGCTACGCCCGCAGCAAGGCCGAGGGCGAGCGGCTGGTGCGCGAGGCGTTCCCGGAGGCGACCCTCTTCCGCCCCTCCATCGTGTTCGGGCCGGAGGACGGCTTCTTCAACCGCTTCGCCCGCATGGCGATGCTGTCGCCGGCCCTGCCGCTGATCGGCGGCGGCCACACGAAGTTCCAGCCGGTCTATGTCGGCGACGTCGCGGACGCCATCATGAACGCGCTCTCCACGCCGGAGAGCCAGGGCCGCACCTATGAGCTGGTGGGCCCCCGCACCTACACCTTCCGCGAGCTGATGCAGCTGGTGCTGAGCCAGACCGGCCGCAGGAACCGGCTGGTGTCGCTGCCCTGGGGCCTCGCCAAGGTCAAGGCGGCCTTCCTGGAGCTGCTGCCCTGGAAGCCGCTGACCCGCGACCAGGTGGAGCTGCTGAAGGCCGACAACGTCGCGTCCGGCAAGGAGCCGGGCCTGGCCGAGCTGGGCGTGCTGCCGACCGCGGCCGAGGTGATCCTGCCCACCTACATGGACCAGTACCGCGTCGGCGGCCGCTTCTCCATGCAGCGCAACACCGGCTCGCGCACCTCGCTGTCCTCCTCCCCGGCGCCGGAGACGGCGAACCCGGGGCGCGGCAAGTACGTCTGAGGCCGGCCGGGAGGCGGGGCTACTTCCCCGCCTCCGTCGGCGCCACCGCCTGCAGCATGACGTGGGCGGTGAGGGTGACCTTCTGCGCCACGTCCATGGCGCCGCCCGCGTCCGCCATCTCCGGCGCCGCCGCCGACATCTGGGCGGTGCGGGCGCGCTTCATCGGCACCGGCACGGGTCCCGTCCCGAACTCGAAGTTCACGTGGGCGACGCGGAAGGCTCGGCCGGGGAAGGTGTCGTTGACGGCCTTCAGCTCGTCGGTGACCTTGCGGTAGATCTCGGTCCGCAGGCGGCCGCGCGCGGCCTCCATCTCGGCCAGGGTCGGGGTGAAGTCGACCTCCTGCACGCGCAGCTGCAGGCCGGGGCGGCTGGTCTTCTTCGCCCGCTCGTCCAGGCCGCCCAACTGCGCCTCGGCCAGGCGCGCCTCCAGCACCGCCTGCCAGCGGTCCAGCCCGGCCTCGTCCTGGCGGCGGTCGAAGCTGACCACCTTCCAGTCGGCCCGGTCGGCCAGCGCCGCGGCGGCCTTCAGCACCTCGCCCCGGACCGATCCGCCGCCCCCGCCGTTGCCGGCGGCGTCCACGACAAGCACGACGCGCGCGGTCTCGGTGCGCACCCAGTCCTCCTGCGTCAGGGTCAGGCTGACCTGGTCCATAATGGGCTGCGGCGCGATGACCTGCGCCACCGCGGCCGGGGCGGCGATGAGGGCGGCGGTCAGTACGGGAAGGGGGGCCAGCGCCAGGGCGGCGATCAGGCGGAGGGGGCGGCGCATGGGAATTCTCCTCGTTGGCTGGCGCGCCCCGGGTCGGGGCGGCGCCGGTCTGGCATGTCACCAGTGTAGAACGGCCAAGCGGGCGGAATTGGGGCGGGCCGGGGACGTCCGCGTGGCCTTTCGGCCCTCAGAAGTCCAGGTCGGCGTAGTGCTTGGGCGGCGGCGCGCCGGGCAGGTGGTCGGCCAGCAGCGGGCGGAAGCTGGGGCGCGACTTGATGCGGCTGTACCAGTCCTTGGCCTCGGGATGGTCGTCCCAGGGCACGTCGCCCAGATAGTCGATGCAGGAGATGTGGGCGCCGGCCGCGATGTCGGCCAGGGAGAAGGCGTCGCCCGCCAGCCAGTTCCGCCGGTCCGCCAGGAAGGCGATGTAGTCCAGGTGGTAGTGGATGTTGGCGTGGCCGGCGCGGATCGCCTGGGCGTGCGGCGTGCCCTGGCCGGACAGGCGCTTGATCAGCTTCTCCCCCAGCAGCATGTCGCCGACCTCGGCGCTGAACTTCTGGTCGAACCAGGCGACCAGCCGGCGCACCTCCGCCCGCTGCACCGTGTCGGCGCCCAGCAGGGTGGTGTGGGGGTAGGCCTCCTCCAGGTACTCCGTCACCGCGGCGTGGCCGGCGATGACGGCGCCGTCCTCCTCGACCAGCACCGGCACCTCGCCGGCGGGGTTGAGGGCGAGGAACTCCTCGCGCCGCTCCCACGGCTTCTCGATGGCGAGCTCGGCCTCGAGCCGCTTCTCGGCCAGCGCCACGCGGACCTTGCGCGCGAACGGGGACAGGGGGTGGTGGAAGAGCGTACGCATGTGGGGACGCAATGTAGCGCAAGCCCTTGTGAATCCATAGAGGCAGATGAGGTATCCCGCTGGACAATCCGGAGTTCCCGGGCCATACCCGCCGGGGTGCCTTGACCCTGGGCGGGAGGATGCGGTGGCGGACGGCGTGACGGTCGCGGCGACGGGGCCGGCGGACGAGGCGGACTGGCGGCGGCTTTGGGCGGGATACTGCGCCTTCTACGAGGTCTCGCTGCCCGAGGAGACGGTCGCCGAGGTCTGGCGCCGCATCGTGACCCCGGGGGAGGCCACCAGCGGCCTGATCGCCCGCGGCGCCGACGGCCGGGCCCTGGGGCTGTGCAACTACATCCTGCACCCCAACACCTGGGGCACCGCGCCCATCTGCTACCTGGAGGACCTGTTCACCGCGCCGGACGCCCGCGGCCGCGGCGTCGGCCGGGCGCTGATCGGGCGGTTGGTGGACCTCGCGCGGGAGCAGGGCTGGAGCCGGGTGTACTGGCACACGCACGAGGGCAACGCCACCGCCCGGGCGCTCTACGACAAGGTCGCCGGAGGCAGCGACGGTTTCGTGCGCTACGTCATCCGGACCTGACTCCATGCCGGAGACCGACCTCGCCCGCCTGATCGCCACCATGCGGCCGGCCCTGGTGCCCGGCCGCTTCGTCTTCGCCACCCTGCCGGAGGGCACGCCCCCGCCGGCCGGCGTGGCGCCCGTCATGCTGTTCCGCGAGGCGGAGGGGACGACGCTGGTCCTCGCCGCGGAGGAGGCGGAGCGGGCCGGGCTGGCCGGCATCTTCCCCTGCCGCCAGATCACCCTGACGGTGCATTCGGCGCTGGACGCCGTCGGCTTCCTCGCCGCCGTCACGGCGACCCTGGCCGCCGCCGGCATCAGCACCAACGCCGTCGCCGCCTACCACCACGACCACCTCTTCGTGCCCGAGGCGCGGGCGGAGGAGGCGGTGGCGCTGCTGGAGGCGATGGCGGCGGGGAAATAAGGGGGGCTCGTGCGCCTCACCTTCCCACCGCTTCGCGGCGGGAACCGTCGTACCCCTCACCCTCCCACCGCTTCGCGGCGGGTCCTTGCGTACCCCTCACCCTCCCACCGCTTCGCGGCGGGCCCCTCCCTCTCCCTCAAGGGGCGAGGGGAAGGGGGGTGGCTGCAATCCCCTCTCCTCTTGAGGGAGAGGGAGGGGCCCAGGCCGTCAGGCCTGGGAGGGTGAGGGGTGAACGCCAACCGGTTCCCGGCGGGGGGGGAGGGCGCGACCGCCCCCTCACTCCGCGCTGAGCGCCTGCGGCGGGACGACCGGGACCGCCAGGCGGTGCAGCATCTCCTTCGGCACCACCTGCCAGAACCGGTCGCGGACCAGCTCCCAGTCGTTCAGCAGGGTCATGGCCCAGCGGCTCTGCGTCTCCGCCACGTGCTCCTCGATGAGGCCCTTCAGGAGATCCTCGTAGTGGGGCACCTGGATGCGCTGGAAGATCACGCTCTCCGGGTTGGCGTAGAGCGGGAAGCTGCCGTCCTCGTCATAGACGAAGGCCATGCCGCCGGTCATTCCGGCAGCGAAATTGTCCCTCACCTTGCCCAGGATGACGGCCATGCCGCCGGTCATGTACTCGCAGCCGTTGGACCCGCAGCCCTCCACCACGACCGTCGCGCCGGAGTTGCGGACGGCGAAGCGCTCGCCCGCCTGGCCGGCCGCGAACAGCTTGCCCGCTGTCGCGCCGTACAGCACCGTGTTGCCGATGATGGTGTTCTCGTTCGACTTCAGCGGGCTGGCGGTCATCGGCCGGACCACGATGGTGCCGCCCGACAGGCCCTTGCCGACATAGTCGTTGGCGTCGCCGAACACCTCCAGCTTCAGCCCCTGCACAGCGAAGGCGCCCAGCGACTGGCCGGCGGAGCCGCGCAGCCGCACGGTGACGTGGCCCGGCTGCAGCCCGGTCATGCCGAACTTCCGGGTGATCATCGCCGACATGCGGGTGCCGATGGCGCGGTGCGTGTTCTGGACATTGTAGGCGAGCTGCATCTTCTCGCCCTCCTCGAACAGGGCGCGGGCGTCCTCGATCATCTGGGCGTCCAGCGTGTCGGGCACCTCGTTGCGCCCCGCCTGGGTGCAGTAGCGCGCCCCCTGGCCGGGGTCCGCCTGCGCCAGCAGCGGGTTGAGGTCGAGGTCGTCCAGGTGCACGGCGCCGCGGCTGACCTGGTGCAGCAGGTCGGTGCGACCGATCACCTCCTCCAGCCGGCGGAAACCGAGGGACGCCAGGATTTCGCGCACCTCCTCCGCCATGAAGCTGAAGAGGTTGACCACCTTCTCCGGCGTGCCGGTGAACTTCTCCCGCAGGTCCGGGGCCTGCACGCAGACGCCGACCGGGCAGGTGTTGCTGTGGCACTGGCGGACCATGATGCAGCCCATGGCGATCAGGCTGGCGGTGCCGATGCCGAACTCCTCCGCCCCCAGCATCGCCGCCATGACGATGTCGCGCCCGGTCTTCAGACCGCCGTCGGTGCGCAGCGTCACGCGGTGGCGCAGGCGGTTCAGCGTCAGCACCTGCTGCACCTCGCTGAGGCCCATCTCCCAGGGTACGCCGGCGAACTTGATGGAGGTCTGCGGGCTGGCGCCGGTGCCGCCGTTGTGGCCCGACACCAGGATCACGTCGGCGCCGGCCTTGGCGACGCCGGCGGCGATGGTGCCGATGCCGGAGCGGCTGACCAGCTTCACGCAGACCTTGGCGTCCGGGTTGATCTGCTTCAGGTCGTAGATGAGCTGCGCCAGGTCCTCGATGGAGTAGATGTCGTGGTGCGGCGGCGGGCTGATGAGGGTCACGCCGGGGGTGGCGTGGCGCAGGCGCGCGATCAGCTCGGTCACCTTGAAGCCGGGCAGCTGCCCGCCCTCGCCGGGCTTGGCGCCCTGGCTGACCTTGATCTCGATCTCGCGGCACTGGTTCAG
>DASPKT010000038.1:0-24993 GCA_035627915.1 Azospirillaceae bacterium | reverse complement strand
GACATGGGCCTCCAGGTCCACCTGACGAGCCGCATCCGCGCCGCGGCGGCGGTGGGCGACACCGCGCTGGTCCGCCACGTCATCGGCATCGGGCTGGGCCTGTACCTGGCCGCGTGCGCGGCGGGGGGGGCCTGCCTGCTGACGGCGGTGCTGGCGTTCGGGTTGACCGAGCGGCTCGGCCTCCGTGCGGAGGGTGCCGACGCCGCGGCAATCCTGGTGGGGGCCGTCGCCCTGGTCCTGCTTCCGCGCGGGCTGGTCGCCTGCGTCTTCTCCTCCCGGGGGCAGGCGACCCGCGAGGTGGGGCTCGCCACCGCGCAGCAGCTCTGCTGGCTGCTCGGGCCGGTGGCGGCCGCCCTGCTCGGCGGCGGTCTGGTGGAAGCCGCGGCGGCGCAGCTCGCGGCCAGCATCGCCGTCGGCTGGGTCGCCCTGATCCTGGCGCTGCGCCGGCATCATCCCGACATCCGCCTGTCGGTGGTCTGGCCGGAAGCGGAGGAGCGCCGGTCGACGCTGCGCCGCTCGACGTTGCATGCGGTCTCGTCGCTGCCGGGCATCCTCCTGCTGCACCTGCCGGTCCTGGCGCTGAAGCAGGTCTTCCCCACGGGAACCGAGGTGGTCGTCTTCAGCACGATGCGCACCTTCGCCGGCCTGCTGCGCCAGGTGCAGCTGCAGCTGGCCATCATCGCCGTGCTGGAGATGACGCGCCAGCACGCGCAGGGCGACTCCGTCGGGCTCGTGCGCATGTTCCGTGCGATCTCGCGCTTCTGCTCGGGGTTGCTTGGCCTCGCCGCCGCCTTCATGTTCGCGGTCGGCGCGTCGTTCTTCGAGACCTGGACGCACGGGACCGTGGTCTTCGATCCCTGGCTCGCGCTCGCCTTCCTGCTCCCCATCCTCGGCAGCGTCCCCGCCTTCTGCGGGACCGCCCTGCTGCGCCACACCGACCACGCCGAGGACCTCCTCCGCATGCATCTGGCGCAGCTCGCGCTCGGCTTGGTGCTGGGCGCCGCCCTCCTGCCGTGGGGGCCGGCCGGGGTCGCCGCCGCGCTGGCCGTGGCGGAGCTGGCCGCCGTCGGTGCGGCCGGCATCCGGCGGTGCGCCAAGGTCTTCGGGTTCCCGGCCGGCCGGGTGGTGGTGTCGAGCGCCACCACCGCCGCCGCCGCCACCGCCGCCAGCGCCATCGCCTGCATCCTGCTGTCCTGGGCGGTGCCGCCCCGGGGGATCGTCGGGCTCGCCGCCTACGGCGCCTGCTGGGCGGCGGCCATGGCCCCCCTGTCCTGCTGGCTGCTGGTGGATGCGGAGCAGCGGGCGATGCTGGCCCGGGCGGCCGCCCTGAGGCTGCCCGTCCTGCTGCGGCTCCGCCGGACCTGACCCGTGCCGAGGCGCCGGACGCCGACGCCCCCCTCCGGCCGCCCCCTGCCGGCCACGCTCCCGCCGACCGCGCTCCTGTCAGACGCGCGCCGGCCCGCCCGGGGTCCGGCGGGCGAACAGGAAGTCCGCCTGGACGCAGCGTTCCCTGCGGTCGCGCGCCACGCCGCCGATGCCGGCCATCCGCAGGCCGTGCCCGGCCAGAAACGCGACGATGCTGTCCGCCAGCGGCTGCCCCTCGTACAGGGGGAGGAACGAAACCTCGGCGTAGACGTGGTCCACGGCGCCGAGCAGGCCCTCGGCCCCGCGCAGAACCTCCAGCTCGGACCCCTGGACGTCGATCTTCAGCAGGGTCGGCCGCCCCGCGAGGTCGTGGACGGACAGCACACCGTCGAGCCGTCGGAGCGGCACGTCGATCCGGCCGGCCGGCCCTGTCCCCGGCGCGAAGTCGATCTGGGCCGGCGAGGGCGGCAGCAGCGAGGAGTTGTCGGATCGCCGCGAGACGGTGAGCGCCGCGGTGCCGTCCGCGGCGCCCAGGGCGCAACGGTGCAGGTGTACCCGGCGATCGCCCGCGAACACCGCCATGAAGCGGCGGGCCGCATCGGGCTGGGGCTCGAAGGCGTGGATCTCCGCCTGCGGCCAGAGGGCCGCAGCCAGCAGCGAGAACTGGCCATGGTGGGCGCCCGCGTCGATCACGAGGCCGACCTCTAGATCCCGCAGGACCGCCCTGCCCTCCAGCGACGCGGCGACCCCGTGGCGCAGGCCGGCCCGCCAGCGCGGTTCCCGCAACAGGCGTATCGCCTTGAGCGCCTTGCGCGCCAGCAGGACCAGATCAGGAGTTCCCGCCATCGCCCCTTACCACGCGGGCCCGTCCTTGACCGCGACGAACAGCAGTTCGTCCCCGGCCAGCTGGCCCCGCGCCGTCCCGCCCGGCGGCAGCCCGTAGCCGTCGATCGGCCCGATCTCGAAGGGGCTGCTGGCAAGGAGCTTGCGCGACCCGGGGAACTGCCCCTCCAGGAAGGCGTCGTCGATGAAGTTCGGGTGCACCTCACCCCAGAGCTGGTTCCAGCGCGGATTGGCGGCGCGATGGGCGGCACAGCCGTTCGGCACGATGGCGACGAACAGCCCACCCGGGCGCAGCAGCCGGAACGCCTTGCCGAAGATGCCGGACGGCGACGGCACGTGCTCGATCACATGGGCCGAGAAGAAGCAGTCGAACGGCGACGGCGCGAACGCGACGAAGGCATCGAAGTCCGCCACCGTCCGGACGCCCAGCTGCGTCGCGGCGTAGTCCCGCCGCACCTGCCCGATCTCGTAGGCGGTAACGTCGAAGCCGGCGCGGGCGAGCTGCCAGCTGCCATAGCCCCAGGAGCATCCGAAATCGAAGAGGCGGGCGCCTGGCTTCAGTCCCAGCGCGGCCAGGACCCCGATGTAGCGGGCATAGTCCTTTTCGGTCTCCGCGAAACCCGTCGCTACGAGGGCGGCGAGGCTGCCGGCATCGGGGAGCGTCGTCGTGAAGCCCTGGCGGTAGGTCGTGTTGTACCGGTACCGGTTCTCGTCGGGGGAGTCGGTCGGTGTCCGGAACAGCATGCCGCAGCCGCCGCACCGGCGCAGCTGCGTCACCAGCTTCTTCCAGATCAGGATGGTGCCGGTGCCGCCGCAGTTTCCACACGCATAGCGGGCCGGCCAGGGGGCCTTGGCGATGCTCCCCAGGAAATATCTGATTGAGCCCACGTGCGATCCGTACCCGCCGCTGGATCGAGTCAAGCCACCGCGGCAGGGCGCCAGAGGCCGTCTTCGGACCCATACTGTCGCATAGGTCTCCCGATTTGACCAGCTTTGCCCGCCCCTTGATCTAGCCAGGCCACTCCGTTTGGGCTACTCCTCGTATCGTTAAATAGGTGTGGAGCACCTAACTCTATGGCGAATGTCGAACCGATCAGCATCCTACCGCCGGGAGGCGTTTCCGTGTCGCTCTTCCGCCGCAGGTTGTCGCTGCTGCGGACGGCACGCGGGATGATCCTGGCAATCGGCGACCTGGCCGCGCTCGCGGCGTCGTTCCTGACCGCCGGCATCGTCGTCGTCCTGTTCAGCGAGTTGACGGGCGACTCCTCCTACGGCGATCTCCTGACGCAGATCCTCGCGCAGCGCGGCTGGCAGCTGCCCGGCCTGGCCGGCCTCGTCCTGGCTTGGTGTTTCCACCGGGGCCACTATGGCCAGCGGCTGCCGTTCTGGACGGAGGTCCACCAGATAGCCGGGGCCTGCCTGTTCCTGCTCCTGGTCGACGGCTTCCTCCAATACGCGCTCAAGTCCGCCATCTCGCGGTTATGGCTCGTCCCGACCTGGATCCTGGCACCGGTCTACATCATGGCCGTGCGCCAGATGGTGCGGCGCCTGATGATCGCGCTCGGCTCCTGGGATATCCCTGTGCTGCTGGTCGCCTCGCCGGAGCGCTTGGACGGCGCCGCCGCGATGCTGCGGGACGAGACGGGGCTCGGCTATTCGGTGGCCGGCCGCCTGTCGCCCGACGAGATGCCGGCGCAGTGGCACGGCTCCTGGTCGGCGGCCTGCAGCCGCGTCGGCGCCCAGCTTGTGGTCCTCTCCGTCGACGCGGCGGATGTGGACAGGCACCGGGACGTGTTCTCCCGCCTGGCGCTGGAGCGCCTTCCCTTCGTCAGCATCCAGCCGCTCGGCGGTCTGCCCGTCAGCGCCATCGAGGCGCACCACCTCGTCGGCCGCGACGTCCTGCTCCTGTCGAGCCAGGGACCGCTCGCGCGGCCGCTGGCCCGCGTGGCAAAGCAGCTGTTCGACCATGCCGGCGCCGCCCTCCTCCTGCTGGCGCTGTCGCCGGTGCTCCTGCTCATCGCGGCCCTGCTGCTGCGCGAGGGCCGTCCCGTCCTGTACGCCCACCGGCGCATCGGCCGCGACGGCGAGGTCTTCGGCTGCCTGAAGTTCCGCACCATGGTCCCCGGCGCGGACGCCGTGCTGGAGGAACTGCTGGCCCGCGACCCCGCTGCCCGGACCGAGTGGGACACCACGCAGAAGCTGCGCGACGATCCCCGCGTGACCCCGCTCGGCCGCTTCCTGCGCACCTTCAGCCTGGACGAGCTGCCGCAGCTGATGAATGTGCTGAAGGGCGAAATGAGCCTTGTCGGACCCCGGCCGGTCACGCAGGCGGAAGCCGCGCGCTTCGGCGCCGAGGTGGCCTTCTACCATGAGGTGAAGCCCGGCATCACGGGACTCTGGCAGGTCAGCGGCCGCAACGAACTGGATTATGCGGAGCGGACCAAGCTCAACAGCTGGTATGCCAAGAACTGGTCGCTGTGGCTCGACGTCGTCATCCTTCTGCGCACGCTGCCGGCGGTACTCGGCCGCCGTGGCGCTTCCTGACGGGCAGGTGGCGATGCGCTGGCTGGTGAACCTCTGGATCGTGCTGTCCCTGGCGGTGGCGATGGCCCAGATCGTGCTGGGCACCGACCTCGCCTTCGTCCTGGTGTCTTTGGTCATGTTCCTGCTGGCGCCGGTCGTCTTCCGGGCGCTGCTCGACGCGCAAAGCATCGGTGCGTTCGTCTTCGCGGCGACGTTCGCGAAGCTGTTCTTCGTCTCGCAGGTCGTCAAGGTCGCCCTGCTGCAACCTGCCGACAGCCACCTCCAGGCCCCGCTCCTGACCGTCACGGCCCTGCTCGTGCTGATGGTGGTCTTCCTCCTGGCGGTGCCGGTCCTGCGCACGGTTCCGATTGGGCGGAGCGGCATCGTGCCGATCCCGCAGGACCCCGCCTTCCTCACCCGCCTCACCGCGGTCGCTCTCAGCCTTACGCTCCTCTCCCTGCTGCTCCGCCACCTGCTCGGCTACGACCGGGTGGGCGACAGCGACTATGTGGAGGGGCGGGGGCTGGTCGTCATCTTCTTCCTGGGACAACTGGCACCCCTGGCGGTGGCGGCCCTGGCCGCGCGGGCTGCCATCCTTTCCGGCGGGCAGCGGTTCCTGGACCGATGGGTCCTCCTCACGATCGGCGCCTGCGTCCTGCAGGGCGTCTGGGAAAACCAGCGCACGTCGATGCTGGCCGGGGCGGTCGCCTACGGGATCGTCTACCTCTCCTACGGTGGCCGCATCCGGATCCGCCAGATCGCCGCCCTGGTCGTGGCCGGCGCGGTGATGCAGGTCGTGGTATTCCCCCTAATCGACGTGCAGCGCGGCTTCCAGCGCGACCTCGGTGCCATCGGCTTCCTGAGCGAGACGCTCTCCGTGGCGTGGGACCTCCTGGACCCGACCGCCCGCGATACCCACGTCGACCGGCTCGACGCCATGTACGAGGACTGGGACACCCGGCTGTACTACGGCAGCCCTACCGGCTTCCTGGACCGCTTCTCCCCCAACGCCATCGACGAGACCGTCGCCCACACGGAGGCGTTCGGGCCGATCGGCCTGTCGGAACTGCCGGGCCAGTTCCTGTACATGGTCCCGAACATGCTGCTGCAGTCGTTCGGGATCGAGCGTCCGATGCGCAGCGGCGAACTGCTGGAGACATCGATCCTCGGCACCTTCACGAACATGAACTACGGGGTTCCAGCCGAGATCTACGCTCATTCCGGCCTCGCGCTCTTCCTGCCGGCTTCGCTGTTCGTACTCTGCCTTTACCTGCTTGGACTTCGATTGGTTTATGGACCGGCCCAGCGGAACTACTTCTCCGCTTTCGGCTTCTCGACCTGCTTCTTCACCTATGCTGTGTCCGACATGTCCGACATCTTTTCGCAGCTGTCCATCCAGGGGGGGCTGAACCTTCTGGTGATGCTCCTTGCCCAGGCCCTGCATGGAATCGCCTCGAAGTCGGGCGCCGGCAGCCCCCGGCCGGGCGCGGCGGACGGCACGGCGAAGGCGCTTGGCGGAGCACCACTTTAGCGCATTGCCGGAATTCACTGGTCGGTAATACTTTGGGGTTAACAACTCTTACCAGGATGAACCGATGCTGACTTTGCCATCCCCGATCCGGACCGATGCCTTTGCCGGCAAGTCCCTTCTGCTCGCCACGGCCTCGGCCCTGGTGATGCTGGCGGCCGCCCCGGCCTGGGGACAGGCGTCCGGTAACCGGGGCGGCACGACACAGGCGGCGCCGGTGACGACCGAGGAGAAGCCCGGCGAGGACGTGTCCGGCGAGCGCGATGCGCAGCGCACTGCCGAAAGCTACCAGCCCAAGGGAATCGAGCTCGGCAGCTTCCTGCTGCTGCCCCAGCTGGAGGTGGAGGAAACCTACAACTCCAACGTCTTCGCCGCCGAAACCGACGTCCGCGACGACTTCATCACCAAGGTCACGCCCGAGTTCACCCTGCGGTCCCGCTTCCCGGTCCATGCGCTGAACGTCCGCGGGCGGGCCGAGCAGTATTTCTTCAGCAAGTATTCCTCCGACGACCGCCTCGACCTGAACCTGAACGCGGACGCCCGCTACGACGTCACCCGCACCTGGGAATTCAGGAGCTTCGTCGACGCCTTCGAGCGCGCCGAGGACCGCGGCGCGCCGGATGCCGCGCGGGGCAGGAAGCCGACCGACACGCGTGGCGCGACCGGCCGCTTCGGCAGTTCCTACCGGTTCGACAGGCTGCGCATCTCGGGCGACGTGGGCGCGCACCGCAAGGTGTTCGATGACGTCGCGACGTCCGGCGGCGCACCGGTCGACAATTCCGACAGGAACCGCTGGGAGTACAGCGCCGACGTCCGCGGCTCCTACGAGCTGTTCCCCGGCTATGCCGGCGTCGTCCGCGGCGCAGTCAACCGGCGCGAGTTCACCAGCGCCGTCGACCGCAACGGCCTCGACAGGGACAGCAAGGGATACCGCCTGGAAACGGGTATCGGGGTCGACCTCAGCCAGCTGGTCCGCGGCGATTTCACGGTCGGCTACTTGAACCAGGACTACGAGGACCCGCGGCTGCGTGACCCCTCCGGGCTGAGCTTCCAAGCATCCTTCAACTGGACGCCGTCGCGCCTCACCGTCGTGGTTCCCTCCGTGGAGCGCTCGGTGCAGGACACGACGCAGCGGACGGCGTCCTCGATCGTCCGCACGTCGGCCAGCCTGCTGGTCCGGCACGAGCTCCGGCGCAACATCATCCTGACCGGGTACGGGTCGGTCGGCGAGGAGAAGTACAAGGGCGCCGGCCAGAATTCCTGGACCTACGAGGCCCGCACCCGGGTGCTCTATGCCCTCGCCCCGGAATATTACGTCGGCGCCGAGCTCGGCCATAAGGCCCGCTCGTCCGACATCGCCGCCCAGGATTTCAAGCAGAGCATCGTCTCGATCCGACTCGGAGTCCGTTTGTGAGCGCTGAACTGCACCGCCTTCCGGTCATCGCCGCGCGCGAGGGCGGGCTGCCCGTCGAGCCTCCGAACCAGATCGACCAGTTCCGCGAGTCGGCCCGGTGGATCTGGCGGGTGGTCTGGCGGGGCAAGTACCTGATCCTGGCCTCGGTGGTGCTGGCCCTGGTACCGACGGCCCTGTGGCTGCAACAGACCACCCCGCTTTATACGGCGACGGCGCTGGTCGTCATCGACGCGCCGGAGGCGACCGACGCGCTGGTCGACCGCCCGATGGTCGACACCCGCGCGCGCCTGACCGAGAGCGTGATCCAGACCGAGGTGCAGATCATCACTTCCAAGCTGCTGGCGCAGCGGGTGGTTGACAAGCTCCGGCTGGCCGAGGACCCCGAGTTCAACCCGCGGCTGCGCAAGCCGCAACCCCTGGCGGCGTTCCTGGCCAGGCTGAACCCGAAGACCTGGCTGGCCAGCCTTGTCAGCACGCCGGCCCAGCCGCTTTCGGCGCAGGCGCGGCTCGCCAATGACAACGCGGCCGTCGTCCAGACCTTCCAATCGCGCCTGCACGCCAGCATGCAGCGCCGGTCCTTCCTGATCAGCGTCAGCTTCGTGTCGGAGAACCGGGAGAAGGCGGCCCACATCGCCAACACGGTGACCGAGCTTTACGTGACCGACCGGCTCGAGGCCAGCTTCGAGGAGGCGCAGCGGCTGAACGCCTGGCTGGCCGAGCGTCTCGAGTCGCTGAAGCGGGACGTCAACGTGGCCGAGACGGCGGTTGAGGAATACCGCGCCGCCCACAATCTCCGCCGCAAGGGCGAGCGCGGGAGCACCCCGACCGACCAGGAGGTCGCCGAGCTGAATTCCCGCCTGGTCATCGCCCGCGCCGAAATGGCGCCGCGCCGGGCCCGGCTCGAGCAGGTCCGGGCCCTCACCCGGTCGCAGGCCGCGCTCGAAGCGTCCCCCGACGTCATGAACTCTCCGATGGTCCAGCGCCTGCGGGAGCAGGAAACCCAGCTTCTCCGGGAGATGACCGAGGCGTCGAAGATCTACGGCGAGCGCCATCCCCGGATGGTCGGCTTCCGCGCCGACCTGGACCAGCTGCGCGCCAAGACCGCTGCCGAGATCGAGAAGATCGTCGCCGCGCTCAGCAACGAGGTGGAGGCCGCCCAGGCGGCCATCACGACCCTGGAGCGGCAGCTCGCCGCCGTCCAGGCCCGGTCGAACCAGGCGGGCGAGGCCGAGGTGCGGCTGCGCGAGCTCGAGCGCCAGGCCGACGCGAGCCGCAGCCTCTACGAGGGCTTCCTGGCCCGGTTCATGCGCGATGCGGACCGCAACGGCATCCGCCGCGCCAACGCCAGGATCATCTCCGATGCCGACGTGCCGGGCGGAGCCACCTTCCCCCGCAAGGGCTTCACGCTGAACCTCGTGTTCATGCTGTCGCTGACCTTCGGCCTGGCGCTCGTGTTCCTGCTCGACCGGCTGGACAACACGATCCGCTCCTCGGACGAGGCGGAAGAGCTCGCCGGCGTGCCCGCCGTGGCGATCGTGCCGCGCATCTCCGGTGAGCCGCGCGAAGCGCTGCGCTCCGTCCTGGACAAGCCCCGCTCGGCACTCGCCGACGCAGTCCGGACGCTGCGCGTCTCCCTCGACTTGGCGGCCGACCAGGGGCATCGCGCCAAGCACCTGCTGGTCACCTCCTCGGTGCCGCGGGAAGGCAAGACCTTCGTCACCCTCTGCCTGGCCGCCATGTACACCAAGGCGGACGAGCGCGTGCTGCTGATCGACAGCGACGTGCACCGCCCGCGCCTGCATACGCTGCTGGACGTGCCCGCCGAGAACGGCTTGGTCCAGGTCCTCGCCGGCAAGGCGGCCGCCGAGGACGTGATCCTGCGGCAGGTCCACCCGGGAATGGACTTCATGCCCGCCGGGCACCTGTCCAACGTGGCCGACCTGATCAGCGAGCAGAGGTTCGGCGCGCTCATCGACGAGCTGACCAAGCGTTACGACCGCATCGTCATCGACTCCCCGCCCGTGCTGGCGGTGGCCGATGCCCGCATCCTGAGCCGCCTCGTCGATAAAGTCGTGTACCTCGTGCACTGGGACAGCACGCCCCGGGACGCCATCCGGACCGGCCTGGACCTGCTGCGCGGCGTCGGCGCGCCGCTGCACGGCATCGTGCTGTCCCAGGTGAACCGCAAGAAGCACGCCCGGTACGGCTATGGCGACTATGGCCACTATTACGGCCGCTACCGCGAATACCATGCCGAATGAGGCCGGCGGGGACCGCGCCGGAACCAGGCCGGGGACGCGCCTGGCCGGCCTGCTCGCCGCGGGGGCCGGGGCGCTTCTCCTGCTGGGCGCCGTGCCGCGGCTGGCCGCCGCCGTCGTCTCCCTGCCCGCGCGCCCGGTCCTCTGGGATCTGCGCGAGGGGATGCGGGTGCCCCCGGACCGCCTCGCCGACGCCGAGACCCGGCTGGCCCGCGGGGCGGCGCTGGCGGACAGCGGGACGGTGCAGGCGGACCGCGGTTACCTCCTGCTGAACAAGGCCCTGGCCCTGCCGCCCGGCGACGCCGGGCCAGTCCTGCTGCGGCAGGCGGCGGCGGCCACGGAGGCGGGCCTCGCCCTTTCGCCGGTGCAGCCGGCAGCCTGGGCCCGGCTCGCCTGGCTGCGGAGCCGGATGGGCGACCCGGCCGGCGCAGAACGGGCGTTGCGCCTCTCCTTCCTGTCGGGGCCGGTCGTTCCCGCGATGACGGTCTCGCGGATTCAGTTCGGGCTGGACCTGCGGCCCCACCTCGGGGCGGAGACGCAGCAGCTGCTCGACCGGCAGCTTCGCCTGGCCTGGGTGCTGGTGCCGGACAGCATGGTGGCGATGGCGGACCGCGCGGACGTCGGCCCGGCCGTCCGCGCCGCCCTGGCCGGACTTGCTCCCGCCGAGATCGACGCGTACACGGCCCGATGGGGCCGCCGCCCGCCGACGCTGCCCGCGCCCTAGGATTTCCCCTCATGGCTCCACGACTGGGCGTAGCCCAGTCCGAGCAGGAAGGCGAGGGACGCGGCGACGGCCGGGATTTGCACGCTGAAGTCCACCAGCCCGTGCAGGCCGAGCGTCGCCGCCGCGGCCAGCGCGACGGCGGGGTAGACCTGGTCCCGCCGGCGCCGGCCCAATGCCAGGATGCAGGCCGCCAGGATGGCCCCGAAGCTGGCATACAGCAGCAGGGCGGCCGGCACGCCCAGGTCCATCGCCAGTTCCAGGTGGACGTTGTGGGCGAAGTCCCACGCCACCGGTTCACCCAGCGACACGTCGCGGTACAGCGAGAAGGCCTGCTCGAAGGCGCCGAGCCCGGAGCCGGTCCAGGGCGCGTCACGGATGGCGTCCAGCGTCAGCCGCGCCAGGAGCAGCCGGCCGGCGTCGTCCGTCGTGACCTCGGTGAACCGCTCCACCGTCACAGCACCGCTTCCCGACAGGAGCATCAGGACGCCGGCCGCCAGGAACACGGCCAGCAGGAATGCCTGGCGCGCCCGGACCACCCGCGCGCCGGCCAGGGCCGCGATGAGCACCATCAGGCCGGCCCCCGTCGCCAGCAGCGCGCCGCGCGAATGCGACAGCATCAGCGCGGTGCCGAGGATCAGGGCGCCGGCGAGGAACGGCGCCGCCCGCAGCAGCACCGCCTCCGCCAGGTCGTGCGCGCGGCGCCGGCCCGTCGCCTGCGTCGGCAGGGCGATGATGAACAGGCCCAGGCAGGCCAGCAGCCCCAGCCCGGCATAGGCGGCGTAGCTGTTGCGGTTCACGAAGGTCGCGGTGAGGTCGTCCACATAGGCCCACTTGTCGTACCAGAGCACCGTGCCCGCCCCCGAGAAGTGCACGGCGAGGCCATAGGCCGCGTAGAGGACGCCCGCCACGGCGAAGGCGACCAGCCCCTCGCGCGCCCGCGCCCGGTCGCGGCCCAGCTGTACGGCCAGGAAGAAGATGCCGCCATAGGCCGCCAGCCGCAGGGTGGCGTCCCGGGTCATCGCCGGATCGGCCGAGACCGCGGCGCCGCCCGGCCGGGCCAGTTCCTGCAGCGCCTCCTGCCACATGGGATGCGCCGGCAGGGGCGACAGGCCCGGCACGCCCTGGAGCACGGCCCAGGCGAGCACCAGCAGGAACGGCACCGCGGCGGGCGCCAGGCGCCGCAGCGGCACCGGCTGGCGCGTCGCGCCCGCGGCCACCAAGGTCCCCCACGCGACCAGGAGCAGCCCGACCGCGGCCGCCATCAGCGACCAGGCCCAGGGACGCTGCGCCCCGAAGGGCAAGGGCGCCAGCAGCACGACAGCGGCGAGCAGCCGGAAGACGACCGTGCCGGATGAGGAAGTCGGGTCCATGTCCGATGCGCGCTTGAGGAAGGTAACGATCCGACCGATCGGGTGACGCCACGATAGGGGATGGCGCCTCCCTCCTGCCAGACGTTAGTGTGGGGTTCCGTCCACCGGCGAAGCCCATCATGACGCCTGTGTCCCGTGCAGCACCGGTCCTGCGGCACCGCTCCGCGGCAGTCCTGCTCGCCATCGCCCTCGGCGTCACCTGCTGGTTCGCGATGGCGCCGTCGCTGGCGCCGCCCGGGCATCACAGCGTGGACACCTACCTGCACGTCCTATGCTTCGCGATGCTGGCAGTGCTCGCCTGGCTGGGCTTCCGGGGCCGGTCGCTGGCCCTGGTGCTCCTGCTGCTGGCCGCCTTCGGCGGATCGATCGAGATCGGGCAGATGCTGGTCCCCGGCCGCACCGGCAGCCTCTCGGATTGGCTGGGCGACGTGGCGGGGATCGTCATCGGGTTCCTCGCGTCCCATTCCCTGCTCGCCGGCCTCGCCCAGCGGTGGCCGACGGCGCTCCGGGGCCGCCTCACCCGCTGACCGGCCCATCCGGGCCGGCCGATCGGGCGGTGCGGGGTCCCTGCCCGGAAAGGTATCGGGGGCGGCACGCCGCGCGGACGGGCTGGGACCCTGCCGGACGGTCCAACCCCGCCCCTCCCCGCGGGGCAAGCCCCGCCCGCGTTCCGGCCTAGCCCGGACGGCCCGCCCTCTCCGGCCGGCACCGCCGGCCCCACCCGGACGCCGCCCTGCGCCCGAACCGTCCTACGCCGGGCGGCGCCCCGGGTAGGCCGCTCCATCCGAAATTGCGGACGGAACGCCGCCAGTTTTCTCTTGGTGATTATTTAAACTGTCTGCACCGGACCTTCAGGATTTCAGTCGTTCACCCCAGCCAATACAGAAAATTACTCCCGGATAATCGATCTCTCCAGCCAGCCCGGAGAGAGCGATGCCGAGTACCGCATGGGCAGGAACCGAGGACACGGCGCCGGCCGCCGGCGCCGACGGCCTCCTCGATCCCGGCGCCTTCCCGTCCTCGGCCCTGCTGGCGGTGCGGGCGGACCATCCGACCGCGCGCTGGAACCTGGACCGCGCGGTCGGGGCCGCCCCCGGGTCCGGCGCCGGCGAGGGGACGGGGGTGACGCTGCGCTACCATTTCGTCGAGGGGCCCCTGCCCTACGGCAGCGACGACCACGGGCCGTTCGGCAACCGCACCCACGAGTTCCGCCCGCTGACGGCGGCGGAGCGCGCGGTGGTGGAGCGGGCGCTGGCCGAATGGGCGCGCGTCGCCGACATCCGCTTCGTGCCGACCGACGATCCGCTGGCCGCCAAGACCCTGACCTTCGGCGCCTACCGGGGGGCGGACGCCGGCTGGGCCGCCTTCGGCGTGCTGCCGACCGCCGAGGTGGCGACGGCGCCGGACGGCACCGTGGCATCGGTCTCCTTCCACCCGCTGTCCGGCGACGTCTGGTTCAACCGGCTGGCCATCGACGGCGCCGGCGACGGGGCGCTGTACCGGCTGGCCCTGCACGAGATCGGCCATGCCCTGGGGCTGGGCCATGCCGACGACGATCCCCTGCTGCCGGCGGCGGCGCGCAGCCGCGCCTACACCGTCATGTCCTACGCGGAACCGGCGAACCTGGTCTTCCCCGTGGCGGTGCCGGTGGAGGGCGCCGCCGCGTCGGCCCGGTACGAGCCGCTGCCGGGGACGCTGGGCGTGCTCGACGTCCGGGCGGCGCAGATCCTCTACGGGCCGAACCGGGCCACCGGCGCCGGCGACGACGTCTACCGCTGGGCGGCCGACCGGCCGATCCGCGACACGCTGTGGGACGCCGGCGGCAGCGACCTGCTGGACGCCTCCAACCAGTCCCTGCCCTCCCTCATCGACCTCCGGCCGGGCCGGCTCTCCTCCATCGGCATCCGCGACACCGAGGCGGAGCGGCGGCTGGGCCTGCCGGAGGAGATCGCCTGGGCGCCCACGCCCGCCTATGACGGGCGGGGCAATGTCGGCATCGCGCCGGACAGCTGGATCGAGGCCGCCCGCGGCGGGCCGGCGGCGGACGGGATCACCGGCAACGCCCGCGCCAACCGGCTGGAGGGCGGGGCCGGCGACGACACGCTGGAGGGCGGCGGCGGGAACGACCTGCTGCTGGGCGGCGCGGGGTACGACACCGCCCGGTTCGCCGGCCCGCGCTCCGCCTACCGGGTGGAGCGCGAGGGCGAGCGGACGCGCGTCACCGACCTCGCCGGGGCGGAGGGCACCGACACGCTGGAGGGGGTGGAGGCGCTGCGCTTCGCCGACGGCGGCGCGGCCGCCTCGCCCGCGGCGCGGCTGCTGATGCACCACCCGACCGGCGCCGTCGTCGCCTGGGACTGGCGGGCGGGCGGGGACGGGTTCTTCTGGGCGGGCCAGCCGGGGCCCGGCACGGCGGTGCCGGACCTGGTGCGGGACGGGCCGGACGATCCCGTTCGCCTGCTGCTGCGCCGGCCCGACGGCAGCCACGCCCTGGCCCCCCTTGAACGGCCGGACGCGGCCGGGCCGGCCCTGCCCCTGCCCGAGGGCGCCGCGGTGCTGGCGGTCGCCGACCTGGCGGGCGACGGGGGGGAGGAGCTGCTGGTGCTGGACGGCGCGCGCAAGCTGCGCCTGCTGGAGCCGGGGACCGGGCGGCTCACCGACCTGTTCGACCTGCAGCCCGGCATTTCCGTCGCCGGCACCGGCGACCTCGACGGCAGCGGCCACGCCGACATCCTGTTCCGGATCGAGGCGAGCGGGGCCCTGTTCCGCTGGACCGGCACCGGCTTCGCCGACCTGCTGGAGATCGCGCCGTCCTCCGGCTGGCGCCTGGCCGGCATCGGGCAGCTGGCGGGCTCTGCCGCCGACGACCTGCTGCTGCACCATGCGCCGAGCGGCGCCCTGGTGGCCTGGGACGCGACCCGCGGCGCCGACGGCTTCGCCCCCGGCTTCACCCTGACGGCCGGCTGGGACGTTGCCGCCGTCGCCGACCTGGACGGGGACGGCGGCGCGGAGATCCTGGTGCGGGAAGCGGCCGGCGGCCAAGCGCTGGCCTGGACGGGGGAGCGCTTCATCGACTTCGGCGGCGTGCTGGCCGGGGTGGAGCTGGTCGGTATCCTCTAGCCCAGGAACACGCGGCCGATCACGGTGCGCATGACCGCCGCCATGCCCAGCAGCGGCAGCAGCAGGACCGGCACGGCCGCCAGCGCGCACACGGCCCGGCCGCGCCGGCCCTCCGGGATGCCGGCCGCCGCTGCCAGCAGGCCCGCCATGCCCAGCACCGGCAGGAAGTAGCGGCCCTGCACCCCCTCCACCGACGCGGCGCCGACGGCGGAGAAGCTCAGATACTGCACGAAGTAGATGCCGACGGCGTTGACCGCCGCCGCCGCCAGCAGGGCCAGCGCCGCCCGCGGCCTCGGCCGGCCGGCGCCCACGGCGTCGGCGACCAGCGCCAGGCCCAGCACCGGCAGGGCGGCGGAGAGGTACCAGCCGGGCACGGGCATGTTCATCTGCGCCCAGCCCAGCCAGCCCAGCAGCATGACCAGGGTGCCCCACCACTTGCCCCCGTCCAGCGTGTTCCAGAGCGCCGCCGGGAAGGCGAAGGGCCGCTCCAGCACGTGGCGGAGCTGGGCCCCCACGTCCGGCAGCACGCCGCCGGCCGAGAGCTGCTGGACATGCACCCAGGCCACCGTCAGGGCGATCCAGGCGAGGACGGCGGCGACCACGGCGCCGGCGCCCAGCGCGCCTACCGCCGGCCGCGGCAGCCGCCCCAGCGGCCCGGGCGCTATGAGGGGCAGCAGCAGGGCGAAGGCCAGGTGCGTCGGCCGGGCGGCGGACAGCGCCGCGACCAGAAGGGCCGCCGCGGCGAACTCCGGCCAGGTCGCCGGGCGGTCCTCCCCCAGGGGGCGGGACAGCAGGGCCAGCATCAGGGCCGAGCAGGACAGCAGCAGCGCGTCCTGCGAGGCGGCGGCGAACTGCGCCAGGCTCATCGGCAGCAGCAGCGTCGCGAACAGCATCCAGCGGCCGGCTCGGGCCAGGTGCAGCGCCAGCGCGCCGGCCGCCACCGACAGCAGCCCGTTGACGAGCCGCGCCAGGGTGACCGTGTCCTGGACCGGCCACGCCTCCGCCTGCCCGTAGGCCAGCGCCGCCGCCATCGGCAGGTAGAAGACGGGCGGGTAGATCGCCGTGTTGGGGATGTGGATGAAGACCCGGTCGCCGGTCCAGGGGACGGCCCGGCCGGCCTGCACCCGCGCCCCGGTCAGCACCGTCTCCTCCCCCCGCAGCATCGGCTCGTAGGATTGCAGCAGCAGCAGCAGGCCCGTGTCGACCTTCCCGCCGGACTGCCCGGGCTCGGGCCGCTGCCCCAGCCACTGGCCGCCGACGATCATCTCCGCCCGCATCAGGTGGTTGGGCTCGTCCACGTTGCCGAACATCGGCATGGCGAAGGCCAGGAAGATCACCACCGGCAGGGCGAACAGCGCGAAGAGGGCGGGCAGGAGGCGGTGCATCGGACCCATCGTTCGGGCGGGACGGGCCGCAGACTAGCCCGAACCCGCATCCGCCGCCACCGCGCTCCCCCGCCTGAGGAGGGGCGGGTGAAGGCCGGACCGCGCCGCCCGGGCGCCCGCGCGAAAGGGCGGGAGCCGCGCCTGAACCTTTAACGGCGTCCGGCCGTTACGGCCCCGAGAGTGGAGAGAGGTTCCCATGCGCAGCCGACGCTACTATCTGCGCCAGGTGGGAGAGCGATGGGTTCTCACGGCCGAGATGGCCGATCACCCGACGGTCAAGTTCCTGTCCTGCGCCCAGGCTGAGACCTGGTACCAGGAGCGCCTGCGGCGCCCCGACACGGTGCTGATGATCTTCGAGCCTCCGGATCGCCGGTAGGCGGGCGGCGCGTCGCCCGCCTCAGGCCAGCCGCGCCATTTCCGCCCGCACGGCTGCGGCGAGGGGCAGCAGCGACTCGTCGCCGTCGTCGTTCAGGTCCTGGCGCCGGAAATAGGCGTCGTCGAGGCCCTGCCACTTGTTGGGGTGGTCGTCGGCGTAGGGGGCCAGTCCGCGTGCCACCTTGCGCCGGAACTCCGCCAGCGACTTCACGGAGTAGTGGTTCAGCTGCGCCCGGGCGTGCGAGATGCCGGGGCTGAAGGCGTGGTCCCGCAGGACGAGCGGCCGGCCCAGATCGTCGACATAGCCGTACCCGGCGCCGAGGACGGCGCCGTGGATCAGCATGCGGCGCAGGGCCGCCGTCCGCGCCAGGGTCTTGACGTGGTGGTGGCCGCCGAAGCCCGGCGGGGCGCAGCGGGTGAAGCGCTCGATGACGAGCCTGCCGTCCGGCTCCAGCTGGCCTCCGGAGCCGAAATAGCGCCAGTTGAGGGCGACCGCGCCCACGGCGGGGTCGGCGAACCGGTCCAGGAAGCCTTGCAGCGACGCGTCCTCCTTCAGGGCCAGGAACTCGTCGGCGTCGATGAACAGCATCCACTCCGTCCCGGCGCCGAACCGGGCGAGCGCGTCGTTGTAGGCCGTCAGCTGCGGCCCGACGCCGGTCTCCGCCCGCCAGTCGACGGCGCGCGCGTCGTCGATGCCCGCCAAGTAGTCCAGCGTCTCGGGGAACGACATCAGGACGCCCGCCCGCGGCGACGGCCAGTCGATCGCGGTGGCGACGCCGGCGGCCTGCAGCCGGGCCAGCAGAGCCGCCGTCCCGTCGCGGCTGCCATTGTCGTAGAGGTAGAAGTGCTCCACGCCGATCAGCCGGTGATAGGCGACCCACTCCAGCAGGGCGTCCGCCTCGTCCTTGACGATGGCGGTCAGGGCGATCCGGTGGCGGGGCGGGACCAATGCGGCGACATTCCGGGAGAAGCT
The DNA here is from genome assembly GCA_035627915.1 of Azospirillaceae bacterium. Lineage (GTDB taxonomy): Bacteria > Pseudomonadota > Alphaproteobacteria > Azospirillales > Azospirillaceae > DASPKT01. The sequence continues at coordinate 7,115 of DASPKT010000038.1, read as the reverse complement.
GCGGGGCGGCAGGACAATACCAGCCATGCCGCCGCGGGACCAGCCCGCGCCGGCGGCGACCGCGGCGTTCAGTGCCCCGGCGCCGCCAGCCTATCGCTTTAATCGAATAGCCACATCGGATAGGATGGCCGCCGCTGTCCAGGAGTACTTCCCACCGTGCTTGCCCGCATCGTCCGCAAGATCAATGACTGGGTCCAGTCCCCGGCCGACTATGTCGACCTGGGCTATGCCGTCGCGCGGTCCTGGGTGGGCTCCCCCGACTACGCCCGGGCGCGCTGGGCGGGGTCGGTGCCGCTGGAGGCGGCCCGGCGCGTCGCCGTCTTCCACCATTTCGACGAGCGCGGGCTGATCCACGACTACGTCGTCTTCTTCGTGCGCAAGCTCGCCGAGGCCGGGTTCGCCGTCATCTTCACCAGCAACGCGCGCAGGCTGACGGAGCAGGAGGCGGGCAAGGTCCTGCCGCACGTGTCGGTGGTGCTGAAGCGCGCGAACGTCGGGTGGGACTTCGGGGCCTACAAGGACGCCATCGCCATGCTGCCCGACCCGGGCGCGCTGGAGATGCTGCTGATCACCAACGACAGCGTCTACGGGCCGCTGCAGGACCTGTCCGGCGCCATCGCCGCCGCCGACCCGGCTCAGGCGGAGATCTGGGGGATCACCGACAGCTGGGACCGGTACTTCCACCTGCAGAGCTACTTCCTGATCTTCCACCAGGCGGCGCTGCGCCATCCGGCCTTCCGGTCGTTCTGGTCCAAGGTGCGCTACTACCGGCGCAAATGGTGGGTCATCAAGCACTACGAGGTCGGGCTGACCCGGTACTTCCTGCGCCACGGCCTGCGCTGCCGGGCGCTGTTCCCGTACCGCTCCATCGTCGCCAACGTCTCCACGCCCATCGAGCTGGGGATGGGCGCCGACAGCTCCACGACGCGGGGCCAGTACCTGCGCCTGCTGCACAACTCGATCACGTCGGGCTCGCCGCTGAACCAGACGCACTATTTCTGGGACTACCTGATCGGCCAGGGCCGCTGCCCCTTCATCAAGCGCGACCTGCTGCAGAAGAACCCGGTCGGCATCCCCTACGTCCAGCGCTGGGAGGAGGTGCTGAAGGCCGCCTCCTCCTACGACACCGAGCTGATCGTGCGCCACCTGCAGATGACCATGCGCAACCGGGTCTACTGACCGGGTCCCGCCCCGCGCCGGCGGCTCAGCCGCCGTGGAAGGCGCGGTACCAGTCGACGAAGCGGGGGATGCCCTCCTCGATCGGCGTGGCGGGCTGGAAGCCCACGTCGCGGGAGAGCGCGTCGATGTCGGCGTAGGTCGCCGGCACGTCGCCCGGCTGCATCGGCAGCAGGCGGCGCACCGCCGGGCGGCCCAGCGCCCGCTCCAGCACCTCCACCAGGTGCAGCAGCTCCACCGGCCGGTTGTTGCCGATGTTGTAGACCCGGTACGGCGCGCTGCTGGAGGCGGCGTCGGGGGCGTCGCCGCTCCAGCCCGGGTCGGCCGCCGCCGGCCGGTCGACCAGCCGCGCTACCCCCTCCACCACATCGTCAACGTAGGTGAAGTCGCGGCGCATGCGCCCCTCGTTGAAGAGGTCGATCGGCCGCCCCTCCAGGATCGCCTTGGTGAAGATGTAGTAGCCCATGTCCGGCCGCCCCCAGGGCCCGTACACGGTGAAGAAGCGCAGCCCCGTCACCGGCAGCCGGTAGAGGTGGGCGTAGCTGTGCGCCATCAGCTCGTTCGCCTTCTTGGTGGCGGCGTAGAGGCTGACGGGATGGTCGGTCCGGTCGGCGACCGAGAAGGGCATCTTCGTGTTGGCGCCGTAGACGGAACTGGAGGAGGCGTAGACCAGGTGTCCCACGCCGGCGTGCCGGCAGCATTCCAGCACGTTGGCGAAGCCGGTCAGGTTGGACGCGATGTAGGCGTCCGGGTTGGTGAGCGAGTAGCGCACCCCGGCCTGCGCCGCCAGGTTCACCACGGCCGGGAAGGCGTGCGCGCGGAACAGCGCGTCCAGCCCCGGCCGGTCGCACAGGTCCAGCCGGTGGAAGGCGAAGCCCGGCCGCCCCTCCAGCCGCTCCAGCCGGGCCTGCTTCAGCCGCACGTCGTAGTAATCGTTGAGGGTGTCGATCCCGACCACCTGCCGGCCCTCCGCCAGCAGGCGCTCAGCCAGATGGAAGCCGATGAAGCCGGCGACGCCGGTGACGAGGACGGGGGAGGCGCTCAAGGACGGCCACCTTCGGCGGGGGATCGGGCCGGCGCATGGTGCCGCACGCCGGGGCGCCGTGGCAACGGCGCCGAGGCGGTGCCCCCGCCCGGTTCAGGTCAGCGGACCTCGCCGCGGAACGCGCGCGCCTCCAGCGTCTCCAGCACGACCGGCGCCCGCGGGTCGCCGGCCTGCACCGCCCGGCGCGCCCAGGCCAGCGCCTCCTCCAGGTCGGGGCCGGCGGTGACGTGGGCGTACAGCTCGGCCAGCGAGGTCATCGCCTCGCCGCTGCCGCCGCCGGCGGCCCGGCGCAGCCAGCTCTCCGCCTCCTGGCGCGCCTCGAAATCCATGGACCGGGTCAGCAGCAGCCGGGCCAGGTTCACCTGGCCGGGCAGGTGGCCCTGCTCGGCCGCGCGCCGGGTCCAGGCGATGGCGAGATCCAGGTCGCGCGCCATGAAGTCGCCCGTGGCGTGCGCCCGGCCGATGCGGAACTGCGCCGACGCGCTGCCCAGGTCGGCCGCCTTCCGGTAGAAGGCAAAGGCGCGCTCCTGGTCGGCCGGCACGCCGCGGCCGTGATAGTGCAGCACACCCAGGTTGTAGAAGGCGTCGGCATGGCCGGACTCGGCCGCCCTGGCGAAGCACCGGGCGGCAGCCGCATAGTCCTGGGGGAAACCGATCCCGTCCATGTGGCAGAGCGCGAGCTGCACCCAGGCCTGGGCGTCTCCGGCCTCGGCGGCGCGGGTGAACCAGCGCACCGCCTGGGCCGGGTCCTTCGGCATGCCGTTGCCGGTGAGGTAGGCGAGGCCGGCCGCCACCTGCGCCCGCGCATGGCCGCGCTCCGCCGCCGCGGCGTACCAGGAGGCGGCCTCCATCGGGTTCGGCACCGCCGCGCGCTGGCCGGCGTGCAGGTCGCCCAGGAGCGCCATCGCCTCCACGTCGCCGCGGACGGCGGCGCGGCGCAGCCAGGTTTCCGCCTGGGCGATGCTGGCCGGCACCCCCTCGCCGCGCAGGTACAGCAGGCCGAGCGCCCGCTGGGCGGCGATGATGCCGCCGTCCGCCGCCTTGCGGTAGGCGTCCAGCGCCAGCGCCTCGTCCGGTTCGGTGCCGAGGCCGAGCGAATGGGCCACGCCGACATAGTACCACGCGGTCGGGTTGCCGGCGACGGCCGCCTCGGTGAAGAGGGTCAGGGCCTCCTCGTGCTCCGGCTCGCCCAGGTTGCCGGAGATCAGCAGCAGTGCCAGCCCGACCTTGGCCTGGTCGCTGCCGGTCCGGATCGCCGCCTCGTACCAGCGCCGCGACTCCGCGAAGTCGGGGTCGCCGCCCTCGCGCTGGGCCAGCAGCCAGGCCGCCAGCACCTGCGCCTCGGTATGGCCCTGGGCGGCCGCGCGCCGGGCCCACACCCGCGCCTCGGCCATGTCCTTGGCGACCATCCCGGGACCTTGCTCCGGCTCGGCGCCGGCCGGTCCGGTGCCGGCGGCGTAGAGGGCGGCCAGGCGCGCCTGGGCGGCGGCGTCGCCCGCCTCGGCGGCGGCGCGGTACCAGCGGAGCGCGTTGGCGGCGTCCGGCAGCACGCCGCGCCCCTGCTCGTAGAGGCGTGCCAGCTCGCGCTGGGCTTCCGGGTCGCCGGCGCGGGCGGCCGCGAGCCAGACCTTGGCCGCCTCCACCGGCTGGCCGCGCTCCGCCAGGCGGCGCGCGCGCGCCGCCTCACCCCCGGAGGGGCGGGCGCGGTCCAGCAGCCGCGTGAGGAACCCGCCGACGCCCATCACCGCCTCCAGGAGTACCGCCGGCCGCTCACGGCTCGCGCAGCCCTTCCGCCGACTGCCGCAGGGCGGCTTCCATGAAGTACATCAGGATGGTGCGGCTGCCGACGACGATGTCGGCCTGCAGCGGCATGCCGGGAACCAGCCGGAAGTCGTCGGGGACGTTGCGCAGCTTGACCTCGGTCAGCTCGATGCGCGCCTTGTAGAAGGGCTTTCCGGTGGACCCGTCGTCCTTGCGGGTGAAGCTGTCCTCGCTGATGGAGCGCACCACGCCCTTGGCGGTGCCGTGCTCGATGAAGCGGTAGGCCGCCAGCTTCACCTGGACCTCGTCGCCCGGCTTCACGAAGCCCTGGTCGGCGCCGTCGACCTCGGCCTCGACCTCCAGCGGCGTGTCGGCCGGCACCAGGGACACCAGCACGTCGCCGGACTTGGCGACCGCGCCGACGGAGACGTCGGCGATGCTCAGCACGGTGGCGTCCTCAACCGCGCGCAGCTCCACCAGGTCGCGCCGCCGCTCCGCCTTGGAGAGTTCCTCGCGGGCGGCCTGCAGCTGGGTCTGCTTCGTGACCAGCTCCTGGGCGATGGCGGAGCGCCACTGCTGCAGATGCGCGTCGCGCTCGGCCTTCAGCGCCTCCAGGTCGCTGGCGGCGGCACGGGCCTGCTGCTCGGCGTTCGACAGGTTGCGCGCGATCTCGGTCCGGGCGTCCTTGGCGAGCAGGGTGTTCAGCTTGCTGCCGACCTCCTTGCGCTCCAGGTTCGTGCGCATGTCCTCGATCTGGGAGGTCACCTCCAGGCGCGAGCGGAAATGCGTGACGTCGCGCTGGCTGCTGGCCATCAGCCCTTCCGCCGACTGGATGCGCTGGTCGAAATTGGCGAGCCGGGACTTCAGCTCGGCCTGGCGGTAGCGCCAGACCGAGAGCTGCAGCGCCTCGTGCGCGGAGGGCTGCGCGCCGGGATCGTAGTCGCGCGCCTCCTGCTCCGCCGTCAGGCGGCCGACCTCGGCCGTCAGCGTCGCCACCTGGTCGCGCAGCTGGGACGCGTCGGCGCTGGTGAAGGTCGGATCCAGCGTCGCCAGCAGCTCGCCCTTCTTCACCGCCTGCCCCGGCTGCACCAGGATGGAGCGGACGACGGAGGTCTCCAGCGGCTGCACCAGGATGGTGGGGGCCCGCGACACCAGCTTGCCCTGCGCCGACACGACCCGGTCGAGCGAGACCACCGCGGCGAGGAAGAGCGCCAGCGCCACCATCCCGGTGAGGAGATAGAGGGTGGACCGCACGGCGGCCGGATAAGGCGCCCCGACGATCTCGGCCGTCTCCGACTGGAAGTCGTTGATGGCCTGCCGGACGACGAGGTCAGACCCGTGCCGCGGGACCAGTGAGCGCGCGCTCATGGGGTGCTCCGGGTGAGAGGTGGCGGTTCTGCTGGAACCAGAGGTGGCGGTAGATGTCGCAGCGCTCAACCAGTTCCGCGTGGGTCCCGACGTCGTAGACGCGCCCGCGCTCCATCACGATGATCCGGTCGCACGGCACCAGCGACGCCAGCCGGTGCGAGATCACCACCATGGTGCGGCCGCGGCCGATGCGCTGCAGGTTGTTGTTGACGATGGCCTCGCTGTCGGGGTCCAGCGCGCTGGTCGCCTCGTCCAGGATCATGATCGGCGGGTTGGTCAGCAGCGCCCGCGCGATGGCGAGGCGCTGGCGCTGGCCGCCGGACAGGTTGGCGGAGCCCTCCGCCACGACCGTGTCGTAGCCGCGCGGCAGCCGCTCGATGAACTCCTCCGCGCCGGCCAGGCGGGCGGCCTCGATGATGTCCTCGAAGGCGGCGTCGGGCCTGGCGGCGGCGATGTTCTCGCGCACCGTGCCGCTGAACAGGAAGTTGTCCTGCAGCACCACCCCCAGGCTGGCGCGCAGGTGCTCCAGGTCCATCTGGCGCAGGTCGCTGCCGTCGATCTTGATGAGCCCGTCATAGTCCTGGTGCAGCCCCTGCAGCAGGCGCGTCACCGTGGTCTTGCCGGAACCGCTGCGGCCCATGATGCCGACGACCGAGCCCTCGGGGATGTCGAAGCTGACCCGGTCGAGCGCGTAGTTCTGGGCGCCGGGGTAGCGGAAGCGCACCTCGTCGAAGCTGATGTGGCCGCGGAAGCGCGGGCGCAGGCCGTAGTCGGCCCGCTTCTCCTCCGGCGGCAGGTTGACCAGCGAGGCGACCTGGCCGATGGCGCCGCGCACCTCCTCCACCTGCTGCAGCAGGCTGGCGATCTGCACGAAGGGCTGGGTCGCCCGGCCGGCGATCATGCAGAAGGCCACCAGCGTGCCGGCGAGTGCGGTCTCCTCGGCGGCCAGCGACAGGTAGGCGCCCAGCACCAGCGTGCCGGTATAGACCAGCTTCTCCAGCGGCTGCAGCAGGGTTTGGGGCCGGTTGACCACCTGCTGCAGGGTCCGGTGCGCGCGCACCGCGGTGGCGGCGCGCACATCCCAGTCGCGGCGCTTGGACGCCTCCAGGGCCAGCGACTTCACGGTGCGCATGCCGTAGACGGTCTCGATCAGGAAGGAGTTCTTGGCCGTCTCCGCCTGCACGACCCTGCCGTAGGCCCGGCCCACCGAGGGCACGTAGAGCAGCACCACGCCGAACATGATGAGGGCGATGGACAGGACAAAGAAGGTCAGCGGCACGCTCATCCAGAACATGACCGGGATCAGCACCAGCAGCGTGATGCAGTCCAGCACCGTGCCGAAGAGCTGCCCGGTCAGGAAGTTCCGGATCTTCCAGATCTCGTTGACCTTGTAGGTCACGAGGCCGGTCGGCAGCCGCTCGAACACGTCGATCGGCAGTTCCAGCAGCCTGTCGAAGATGTAGGTGGTGAGGCGCGCGTCCACCCGCGCCGTGCCCTCCGCCACCAGGTAGCGCCGCAGGTAGCCGAAAGCCGTGTCGAAGACGAGCAGGAACACCACGCCCAGCGCCAGCACGAACAGCGAGGACAGGCGCTGGTGAACCAGGATGCGGTCGATGATGACCAGGAACAGGATCGGCGGCACCAGGGCGAAGACGCTCAACACCAGGGCGGCCACGCCGACGTCGCGGAAGATGCGCCGCTCCTTCAGCACCTGGGACAGAAGCCAGCGCAGCCCGAAGGGGGAGTTCCCGTCCTCCGCCGCCTG
>DASPKT010000037.1:0-10858 GCA_035627915.1 Azospirillaceae bacterium | reverse complement strand
GCGCTGCTGGCGCTGGCCCTGGCGCCGGCGCCGGAGCCGCTGTGGACCGCGGCGGCGATGGCACCCTTCTTCCTCGGCATGGGTTTGCGCGGCGGGGCGGGGGTGGTGCGGGCGATGGACGCCGCCGGGGCGGGGGCCGCGCGCGGCATGGCGCTGCTGCTCTGCCTGTCGCTGGGTGCGGCGGCGGCCGCGACGGCCGGCATCGCCCCCTGGCTGGCGCTGGGACCGCTGCCGCTGGCGGTCCAGGTGCTGGCCCTGGCGCTGCTGTCGCTGGCGACCCTGGCGGCGCTGCCGCGCAGGGCACCCGTCTCCCCCGGACGGGTTGCCGAGGCGGCGCGGGAGGGGTAGGAAGGACGCCAGACGCCGCCCCGGCGCGGCCGCCCACCCTTCGGAGTCCCCGATGATCCGTCACTTGGCCGCCTCGGCCGCGCCGCTGGCGCTGGCCCTGGCCTTCCTCGCCGCCGATCCCGCCCCCGCCGCCGCCCGCGGCCTGACCGCCAAGGACATGGCGACGGTCGACCGCATCACCGATCCCCGCCTGTCGCCGGACGGCCGCTGGGCCCTCTACAGCGTGCGCAGCGTCGACTACGACGCCAACAAGGCCGCCTACGCGCTGTGGCTGGTGGACGTGACGGCCAAGGGGAAGGCGCCGGTGCGGCTGCCGGCCTCCGACGGCGGGGCCACCGGCGGCCGCTGGTCGGCCGACGGCAAGTCCGTCTACTTCCTGTCCTCGCGTTCCGGCAGCCAGCAGGTCTGGAAGGCCGACATCGAGGGCGGCGCCGCGGTGCAGGTGACGAAGCTGCCGCGCGACGTCGGCACCTTCCGCCTGTCGCCGGACGGCAAGCGCCTGGTCGTCTCCATGGCGGTGCATCCGGGCACGCCCGACGGCTCGGCCCCGCCGAAGCCGGCCGACCAGGCGAAGGCCACCGGCGTGCTCCACGACAAGCTGTTCGTCCGGCACTGGGACGAGTGGAAGGACGGCACCCGCAACCACCTGTTCGCGCTGGCGCTGGACGGCCAGGGCGTCGCGGCGGGCGAGCCGGTCGCGCTGACCCGCGGCTTCGACGGAGACGTGCCCGGCAAGCCCTTCGGCGACGACGAGGACATCGCGGTCAGCCCCGACGGCTCATCCGTCGTCTTCGCCGCCCGCCTCGCCGGCCGGACCGAGGCGTGGAGCACCGACTTCGACCTCTGGCAGGTGCCCGTCGACGGTTCCGCGGCCCCCCGCAACATCACCGAGGAGAACCCGGCCACCGAATCCGGCCCCGTCTTCTCCCCCGACGGGTCCAGCCTCGCCTGGCGGGCGATGAAGCGCGCCGGCTTCGAGGCCGACCGCTACGCCATCATGGTGCGCGACCTGAAGTCCGGGGAGACCCGCGAGGTGGCGCCGGACTGGGACCGCTCCGCCGCCCACCTGGAGTGGACGGAGGACGGCAAGGGCCTGCTGGCCGTCGCCGGCGACGTCGGCCAGACCCGCATCTTCTCGGTCCCGCTCTCCGGCGGAAAGGTCACGCCGCTGACCGGCCCGGGGCAGGTGGTGGGATTCGACTCGGGGGCCAAGGGCATCGTCTACGCCGCCTCTGACCTCTCCGGCCCGGCGCAGCTCTACGCCATGGCCGGCAAGGGCGGCAAGCCGCGCCGCCTGACCGACGCCAACGCCGACAAGCTGGCCGGCGTCGACATGGGCGAGTACGAGCAGTTCAGCTTCCCCGGCTGGAACGGCGAGACGGTCCACGGCTACGTGGTGAAGCCGGCCGACTACCAGGAGGGGCGCAAGTACCCGGTCGCCTTCCTGATCCACGGCGGCCCGCAGAGTTCCTTCGGCAACCAGTTCCACTACCGCTGGAACCCGCAGGTCTATGCCGGCGCCGGCTACGCCGTCGTGATGGTCGATTTCCACGGCTCCACCGGCTACGGCCAGGCCTTCACCGACTCGATCAGCCAGCACTGGGGCGACCGTCCGCTGGAGGACCTGCAGAAGGGCTGGGCCGCGGCGCTGCAGAAGTATCCGTTCCTGGACGGCGACCGCGCCTGCGCCCTGGGCGGCTCCTACGGCGGCTTCATGATCAACTGGATCGCCGGCACCTGGAACGAGCCGTGGAAGTGCCTGGTCAACCATGACGGCATCCTGGACAACCGCTCCATGGGCTTCTCCACCGAGGAGCTGTGGTTCAGCGAGTGGGAGAACGGCGGCACCCCCTGGGACAACCCGCAGGGCTATGAGCGCTTCAACCCGGTCCACCACGTGGCGAAGTGGACGAGGCCGATGCTGGTGGTGCAGGGCGGCCGCGACTACCGCGTGCCGACCGAGCAGGCGCTGGCGACCTTCACCGCGCTGCAGCGCCGGGGCATCCCCAGCCAGTTCCTCTATTTCGACAACGAGAACCACTGGGTGCTGAAGCCCCAGAACGTCGTGCAGTGGCACGACGCGGTGCTCGGCTGGCTGGACCGCTGGACCGGCAAGGAGGGCGCCACTCAGGCTCCCGCCGGCAGCCGCACCGGCGCCAGCCGCTGACGGCAAGGGGTGCGGCGGGGAGCGATCTCCGCCGCCCTCGCACCGGCACGAGAAGGTGGCAGGACCAGCGATCTCAACTCCTCCAGGTTCGACGCGGGCGAGCCTCTCGTGCCGGTTGCGTGGTCGGGAAATGTTTGGGGAGGATGTGTGGTCATCAATGTCACGTGTGTTCCGAAATCGGGAGGGGCGTCAGTTCTAAGATGTACCGTCTACGCGTAGAGTGTACGTCTTGGCCGACTGTCCTCACGGTCCATCCTCCTTCCAGGGCGGCACGGGCATCGACAGCAGCCAGTCGCCGTCGTCCCCGAATTCCTGGCGCCGCGCCTGGGAGGAGCGGCGCCAAGCCGTCTCCTGCATCCAGAACTTCCCGTACTCCCGGTTGCGCTCCAGGTAGGGGGCGAGCTGTTCCGGGGTGACGTCGAAGACCTGCCGGTAGCGCTGGATCAGGATGCGCAGGGCCCGCGCACGCGACGGCGGGGACAGGTCGGCGGCGCCGTCGCGGCCGCTGGGGCGCTTCTCGTAGTCCTCCCGCGCGATGAGGTCGAGCAGGGCGACTTCCAGCGCGTTCAGGTGCACGGTCAGGGAGGCGCCGATGCGGCTCTCCCGGTCCTCGATGTTGCGCTGGCGCCAGCGGCGCTGGCGCTGCCGGCGCTTCTCCCTGTTGTCGCGGACCTTCAGCTCGGCCAGCGCCATCAGGCGCTCCATCTCGTCGCGCTCGCGGGTATCCTCGGGCGCCCCGGTCGTGGGGGGCTGCGGCTTGCGGTCTTCGTCCTGCGCCATCGGTCCGGCTCCTCATGCGGGAGCGGCATGATGCACCGGAGGGCGGTCCCGGCGCACCATCCGCAATCGCCCCGGCCTTCAAAGAAAAGCCCCGCCGCCCGGTGAGGGGCGGCGGGGCCTGTCGGGACCGTCTCCGGGACGGGACGGCGCGATGCGGCGACTACTCCGCGTCCACCGCCCGCGGCCGCATCGGGGCCGGGTCATCCTTCGGCGTCAGCATCCGGCCGAACTTCGGCCCGAGCCAATGCTGGAAGTCGTCCATGACCGTGAACATCGCCGGCACGATCACCAGCGACAGCAGGGTCGAGGTGACCAGCCCGCCGATGACCGCCACCGCCATGGGGGCCCGGAACTCGGTGTCGGCGCCGATGCCCAGCGCGATTGGCACCATGCCGGCGATCATGGCGATGGAGGTCATGATGATCGGCCGGGCGCGCTTGGCGCCGGCGTCCATCAGGGCCTCGCGGCGGCCCATGCCGCGCTCCTCGATGGAGACCAGGGCGTACTCCACCAGCAGGATGGAGTTCTTGGTCACCAGCCCCATCAGCATCAGGATGCCGATGAGCGCCGGCATCGACAGCGCCATGTTCGCCACCAGGAGCGCGATGACGGCGCCGCCGATGGACAGGAACAGGGCGGTGAGGATGGTCAGCGGCTGGAAGAAGTTGCGGAACAGCAGCACCAGCACCGCCACGATCAGCAGCACGGCCGTGCCCATGGCGACCATGAAGCCGCGGAACATGATGGCCATCTGCTCCGACCCGCCGTACTTGGGCTTGGAGATGCCCGGCGGCATGTGCGCCATGGAGGGCAGGGCGTTGATCTGCTTCATCGCGTCGCCCAGCTCCATGCCGCGCAGGTCGGCCTGGATGGAGATGCGGCGGGCGCGGTCGAAACGGTCGATCTGGGTGGCGCCGGCCCCCATCTCGATGTCGGCGACAGCGCGCAGCGGCACCGTGCCGCCCGACGCGGTGCGGACCCTGAGGTTGCCGATCACGTCCAGGTCGGAGCGGAAGTCGTCCTCGATCTGCACCCGGATCGGCACCTGCCGGTCGCCCAGGTTGAACTTGGCCGAGCTGCTGTCGATGTCGCCCATGGTGGCGATCTTGGCGACGCGGCCGATGGCGGCGACCGACACGCCCTGCTCCGCCGCCAGGTCGAAGCGCGGCTTGATCAGGATCTCGGGCCGCAGCACCGCCGCCGTCGAGGCGACGTTCGCCAGGAAGGGCAACTGCTGCATCTCCCGCATCACGACGTCGGCGTGCTTCGCCAGCGCCTCGCCGTTGTCGCTGGTCAGCATGATGCTGACGTCCTTCGGGCCGAAGCCGGAGGTGGCGTTGAAGCTGGCCTTCACGCCCGGGACCTGCTCCAGCATGGGCTGGACCGCGATCTCGAACTCCTTCTGCGACAGCTCGCGGTCGCCGCGGTCCTTCAGCAGGATGAACAGGCGGCCGCGGCGGACCTGCCCGCCGGTGCCGGCGCGCGACCAGATCATCTCCACCTCGGGCCGGGTGGCGATCAGGCCGGCGATGCGCTGCACCGCCGCGTCGCTCTCCTCCAGCGTGACGCCCGGCTGCATCTCCACGTTCAGGCTGGAGAAGCCGGTGTCGCGCGGCGGGAAGAAGCCCTTGGGCAGCAGCGTTATCATCCCCAGCGAGACCACGAAGAAGAGAAGGCCGGCGAAGATGGTCTTCCACCGGTTCGACAGGCACCAGTCCAGGACCCGCAGGTACTGCGGCGCCCACCGGCCCTCGCCGTGGTCATGCTGGGCGGGGGTCAGCAGGTAGGCCGCCATCAGCGGCGTCAGGACGCGCGCCACCAGCAGCGAGAACAGCACCGCGACGGCGACGGTGACGCCGAAGGACTTGAAGAACTGCCCGGCGATGCCCGGCATGAAGGAGACGGGCAGGAACACCACCACGATGCTCATGGTGGTGGCGACGACCGCCAAGCCGATCTCGTCGGCGGCGTCCAGCGCGGCCTGGAAGGGCCGCTTGCCCATGCGGATGTGGCGGACGATGTTCTCGATCTCGACGATGGCGTCGTCGACCAGGATGCCGACCACCAGCGCCAGCGCCAGCATGGTGACGCCGTTCAGCGTGAAGCCGAACCACTGCATGACCAGGAAGGTCGGGATGGTGGAGAGCGGCATGGCGAAGGCGGAAATCAGCGTCGCCCGCATGTCGCGCAGGAAGATCCAGACGACGATGACCGCCAGCAGGGCGCCCAGCGCCAGCGCCTCCACCGAGGCGGCGAAGCTCTCCTCGGTGAACTTCACGGCGTCGATGGCAAGGCCGAAGCGGACGTCCGGATAGTCCTTCTGCAGCTGGGCGATGGCCTCCTTGACCCCGCGGGCGACCGTCACCTCGCTGGAGCCGGGAGCGCGGCTGATGTTGAAGCCCACGGCCGGGTTGCCGTCCAGGCGCGACACCTGGCGCATCTCGGACGTGCCGTCGACGACGGTGCCGAGGTCGGAGAGGCGCACCTTGCGGCCGCCGGGGATGGCGATCTCCGTGTTGCGGAGCTCCTCCACCGTGCGGGCGGAGCCCAGCGTGCGGATCGACTGCTCGCTCTGGCCCACGGTGCCGCGGCCGCCGGGCAGGTCGACGTTCAGGTTGCGCAGCTGGTTGTTGACCTCGTCGGCGGTGACGCCGAGGGCCTGCAGGCGGCCGGGGTCCAGGTTGATCTGGATCTGCCGCTCCAGCCCGCCCATCCGCTCCACCTCGCCCACGCCGGGGACGCGGGTGAGGGTGCGGGCGATCTCGTTGTCGACCAGCCAGGACAGCTCCTCCACCGATCGCGTCTCGGACGCCAGCACGTAGTAGAGGATGGGGTCGCCGGTCACGTCGATGCGCGTGACCTGCGGCTCGTAGATGTCCTGGGGCAGCTCCGACCGGATGCGGGCCACCGAGTCGCGCACGTCGCTGACGGCGCGGTCGGTGTCGTAGCCGATCTTGAACTCGATGACGGTGTTGGAGAAGCCGTCGGTGATGGTGGAGTTGACATGGTCGATGCCGGTGATGCTGGCGACCGCGTCCTCGACCTTCTTGGTGACCTGGGTCTCCAGCTCGCTGGGGGCCGCGCCCGGGCGGGACACGCCGACCGTCACGACGGGGAAGTCGATGTCCGGGTCGCCGGTGATGCTCATCGTGGCGTAGGAGATGAGCCCGGCGAAGGTCAGGACGATGAACAGCACGACGGCCGGCACCGGGTGCCGGATCGACGTGGCGGATATGTTGCGGAGGTTCACGGGCCGGCCCTCCTCAGTTCGTCTTCGGCAGCGGCTTCACCGGCACGTCCGGCATCTTGTCCGCCACCGTGACCTGGTCGCCCTCCTTGAGGTAGCCGGCCCCGGCCACGACGATCCTGGCGCCCTCCTGGATGCCGGAGAGCAGGGCGATGCGGCCCTTGTCGCGGGCGCCGGTCTCCACGACGTGGGCGTGGGCCTTGCCCTGCTCGTCCACGGTGAAGACGGTCGGGCGGCTGTCCTTGTAGACGACGGCATTCTCCGGCACCGCCAGCGCCTCCAGCGTGCCGGTCTGCACGCGGCCGCGGGCGAACATGCCGGGCTTCAGCGCCGGGTCGGTCGGCACGTCGATCTTGACGATGCCCATGCGGGTCTTGGCGTCGACGGTGGGCGACACCAGCCGGACCTTCCCCTCGAAGGTGCGGGTGCGGTCGCCGTCGATGCTGAGCGAGACGGACTGGCCCGCCTTCAGGTGGCCGAGGTCGACCTCCGGCACCTCGGCGGCCAGCTCCACCCGGTCGTCGCGGATCATGCGGAACATCTCGCTGCCGGTGCCGGCGACCATGCCGAGCCGGGCCATGCGCGCGGTGACGGTGCCGTCGGCCGGCGCCCGCACCTCGGCCTGGCGCAGGCGGGCCTGGGTCTGCTCGCGGTTGGCCTGGGCTACGGCGACGCGGGCCTGGGCGGTGGCGGCGGTCGCGCGCTTGTTGTCGAGCTCGCGGGCGCTGACGTGGCCGCCCTTGGACAGCTCCTCCGACCGGCGGACGTTGGCCACCGCCTCCGCGGCGGTCGCCTCGGCCTCGCGCACTGCGGCCTCGCGCTGCATCAGCTCGGCGCGCAGCACGCTGTCGTTGAAGCGGGCCAGCACCTGGCCGGCCTCGACCCGGTCGCCGACGTCGACCAGAACCTCGGTGACGGCCATGCCGCCGGCCTCGGCGCCGATGATCAGCTCGTCCCAGGCGGCCAGCGAGCCGGTGACCGGCAGCGAGGCGCCGACGGCGGTGCGCTGCACCGGCATGACGGTCACGGTCAGGGTGGAGGCCTGCTTGGCGTCGCCCGCGGCCGGGGCGGGACCGCCCTTCGGCCAGAGCGCCACGGCGGCGCCGCCGGCCACGAGGGCCACCACGGCGCTGCCGATGATCCAGTAGCGGCGGCGGGAACCCCGCCGGTTCTGCGCCATCACTCCGCCCGTGACGGCAAAAGGCTTGGGCTGCTTCGCCGTCGGCGCGCCGACCGGCTCCACAGGCTGGCTGTAGCTCATGATCCCCCTCTTCGGGCCGGCCGCGGTGCGGTTCGGCCCCGGTTTCAGACGCGACATGCGCCAGGAGGCGCTCCATTCCCGCAGGGCGGTGCGGGCGGAGGAGCCCCTCCGGACGTTCCGATAGTTGCAGACACGCTAGTATGGGCCTGCGTAACGGACCAGCCGCAGATTGTAACTTAGTGTAACGGCAAAACCCGTCCTCCGCCTGTGAAAAGCGCCGCCGGCCGTTCCCGGGATTGCGCGCGGGCACGCGCGATGCTCTGCTGCGCCCGGCAAGGCCGGCATGGGGCAGAGGAACGGGCATGATGAGGCGCGGAACGATGGCGGCGGCCGGGCTGGCGGCGTGGCTCGCGCTGCTACCTGCCCAGGCACCGGCGCAGGAGGCCGCGGGCGCCCCCGGCGCGCCCGCCGTCTGGACCACCGGCGCCAAGGAGGGGATCGGCACCGCCGTCTCCGACGCCTCCCCGCTCTGGTTCACCCTGGGGCAGGGCGCGCTGCAGGAGGTCTACTACCCGGCGCTCGACGTGGCGAACGTCCACCGGCTGCGCTTCCTGGTGGTGGACGCCGCGGGCAAGGCCGTGGCGGAGCCGGACGGCATGGCGTCGGCCATCGAGCTGGCCGATCCGCGGTCGCTGACCTACCGGCAGGTCGGGACCGACAGGGACGGGCGCTTCCGGCTGACCCGGACCTGGGTCGCCGATCCCGAGCGCCCGGTCGTGCTGGCCGAGGTGCGGTTCGAGGCGCTGTCCGGCGGCCCCTACCGGCTGTTCCTGCATTTCGACCCGTCGCTGGCCGGCAGCGGGCGCTGCGACACGGGCGGCCTGGAATCCGGCGCCCTGGTCGCGGCCGACGACGGGCAGTGCGACGCGGAGAAGGTGCTGGACGGCGCCCGGGTGGCGAGCGCGCTCGTCTCCTCCGCCGGGTTCAAGGCCGCCGCCAGCGGCTATGCCGGCAGCGACAGCGACGGGGCATTGCTGCTGGAGAAGGGCCGGCCTCTGCCCCAGGGCGCCCGGGCCGCGGCCCCCGGCAACCTGGTGCAGACCGCCGAGGTGGCGGTCGACCGCGACACGCGCTTCACCCTGGCGCTGGGCTTCGGGAGCGACGCGGCGGAGGCGCGGGAGCGGGCGGAGCGGTCGCTGAAGCAGGGCTACGGCAAGGTCGCCGCCGCCTACGGCAAGGGCTGGCACGACTATCTGGCGGGGCTGAAGCCGGCGCCGAAGTCGGTGGCCGGCGACCCCGCCCTGACGACGCTCTACACCGTCTCCGTCATGGGGCTGAAGGCGCACGAGGACAAGAAGCACAAGGGCGCCGGCGTCGCCTCGCTCAGCCATCCCTGGGGCGAGGCGCAGGAGGCCGACCTGTGCTGCCGCCACGGCTACCACGCGGTGTGGTCGCGCGACCTCTACCATGTCGCGACCGCGATGATCGCCGCGGGGGACCGCGGCTATGCCGAGCGCGCGCTCGACTACCTGTTCCGGGTGCAGCAGCGGCCCGACGGCTCCTTCCCCCAGAACACGCGGCTGAACGGCAAGCAGATCTGGGGCGGGCAGCAGATGGACGAGGCGGCGCTGCCCATCGTGCTGGCCTGGCAGCTCGGCCGCACCGACGCCGCGGGCTGGGAGAAGATCAGGCTCTCAGCCGACTATATCGCCGATTTCGGCCCCGATACCCAGCAGGAGCGGTGGGAGGAGAATTCCGGCGCCTCCCCCTCCACCATCGCGGCGGAGATCGCGGCCCTGGTCGCGGCCGCCGAGATCGCCGGCGCCAACGGCGACCAGGAGCGTCGCCAGCGCTACCTGGAGACGGCCGACCTATGGCAGTCAAAGGTGAAGGAGTGGACGGTGACCCGGACCGGCACCCTGCCGGACACCGACGGGCACTATTTCCTGCGCATCGCGCCGAAGGGACAGCCCGACGCGCCCGACCGCCTCACCATCACCAACGGCGGCGGCAACCACGACCAGCGGATGATCGTCGATCCCAGCTTCCTGGAGCTGGTGCGCCTAGGCGTGCTGCCGGCCGCCGACCCCGACGTGGCCCGCAGCCTCGCCGTGGTCGACCGGGTGGTGGGGCGCAAGGCGCCCGGCGGGGCCCTGCTCTACTACCGCTACAACAACGACGGCTACGGCGAGACGGAGGAGGGCGGGCCCTACACCGGGGAGGGCAAGGGCCGCCTGTGGCCGCTGCTGACCGGTGAGCGGGGCGAGTACGAGCTGGCCAACGGGCGCGACGCCCTGGCCCACCTGCGCACCATGGCGGCGACGGCGAACGCCGGCCACATGCTGCCCGAGCAGGTCTGGGACGGCGCGGGCGGCGGCGGCTTCACCTTCGGGGAGGGTACGGGCTCGGCCACGCCGCTGGCCTGGACCATGGCGCAGTTCGTGCGCCTGGCCCATTCCATCGACGCCGGCCGGCCGGTGGAGACGCCCGCCCTGGTGGCCGAGCGCTACGCGCGGGTTAGGTAGTCGCCGGGCGCAGGCGACTGTCACGGAACGGTCAAGCCCGCGGCGCAGAATGGCGGGGTCCGCCAACCCCGTCCGGCCGCCATGCCCCTGCACCAGAAGCTGACCGCCGTCGGCGCCTTCCTTCCCGCCACCCTGTCGGAGGAGCAGCTCGCCATCCTCCGGGTGGCGGAGGGACGGCTGCGCGCCGACCCGCGCTTCGCCTCCCTCGGGCTGGTCGGGACGGACGTCCGGGACCTGGCGCTGGAGACGCCCGGCGGCGCCGGCTTCACCCTGGGGGAGCGCCAGGCGCGCGGCAGGCACCGGCCGGCGATCCTGCATTTCTTCCAGGGGGCGTGGTCGCCGTTCTGCCGGGCGGACCTGGAGCAGTGGGCGACGGTGGCGCCCTATGCCCGCGCCCTCGGCGTCACGGTCCTGCTGGCCTCCCCCCAGTCCGGCCGCCGCTCGGCGGAGACGGCGCGGCGGCTCCCGCCGGAGCTGGAGGTCGCCTGCGATCCCGGCTGTGCCGCGGCCGCGCGGCTGGGCATCTCCTTCCTCCCGCCGCCCACGGTGCGCGTGGTGTTCGAGCAGCTCCGCCACCCGCTGACCAACTG
>DASPKT010000036.1:0-6906 GCA_035627915.1 Azospirillaceae bacterium | reverse complement strand
TCACGCCGAAGGAGCATCTGGGCCTGCCCGACCGCGACGACGTGAAGACCGGCGTGGTCACCTACAGGATCGCCGCCCACGCCGCCGACCTCGCCAAGGGGCACCCGGCGGCGCGGCGGCGCGACGACGCGCTGAGCCGCGCCCGGTTCGAGTTCCGCTGGCGCGACCAGTTCAACTTGTCGCTGGACCCGGAGACGGCGGAGCGGTTCCACGACCAGACCCTGCCGGCGGAAGGCGCCAAGCTGGCGCATTTCTGCTCCATGTGCGGGCCGAAGTTCTGCTCCATGAAGATCAGCCAGGAGGTCCGCGCCGCTGCGGCGGAGGAGGGCATGCGCGGCATGTCCGAGAGCTTCCGCGCGCAGGGGGCCGAGATCTACCGGGTCGAGGCCGGGGAGGTGCCGCCGGAGGGCGCCATGGGCTGAGGCGGGGCCGGGCGGGCCCGGGCGGGACGGTGGGGACGCTTCCCCGTCCCGCCCGGGACCTGTTTGGGGCGGGCCGTGACAAAGCGCGGAGGCCTGTCCCAAATCAGGCTGATTACCCCTACATGTACGGTAATCCGGTCGCGTAAGGCTTAACCGGCACTCCGAAAGTTCAAGACCCCATGTCCGCCCGCCCAGAGTCCGCCCGTCCCGTTTCAGCCAGCAGTACCGATTCCGCCGCCAACCGCATCCTCGACCAGCTGGTCTTCGTCGACAGCCTGGGCGTCGTCGGGCGCTGCGTCTGGGAGGAGGGGCCGTGGGCCATCGTCGACGACGGCAAGGGCCATCTGGAGCCGGTCCGCGTGGCGGACTGCGACATCGTCGGGGTCGCATCGATGGAGGAGGGGGTCTGGCACTGGGGCTGACCCCGGCCCCGCCGGCAACGCCGGGGGCTCAGAACGGGTCCAGTTCGGTGTCCCAGTAGAGGAAGTCGCGCCAGCTCTCGTGCAGGAAGTTCGGCGGGAAGCTGCGGCCGTTTTCCTGGAGCTCGTAGGCGGTCGGCTGGAAGGCGGGGGAGAGGGGGATCATGCCGCATTGGTGCGGCAGCCTGTTTCCCTTCATCAGGTTGCAGGCGGAACAGGAAGTGACGACGTTTTCCCAGGTTGTTCGCCCGCCCTTGGAGCGGGGGATGACATGGTCGAATGTCAGTTCCTGGGTGGGAAAACCTCGACCGCAGTACTGGCAGCTGAAGCGGTCCCTGAGGAAGACGTTGAACCGTGTGAAGGCCGGCCTTCGTGTCGACGGTATGTACTCTTTCAGGCTGATGACGCTGGGGAGCCTGATCTCCGCCGTGGGCGATCTCACCACCCGGTCATAGACCGAGATGATGTTCACCCGGTCCAGGACCACCGCCTTGACCGTGTCCTGCCAGGACCAGAGGGACAAGGGGAAGTAGCTCAGCGGACGGAAGTCCGCGTTGAGGACCAAGGCCGGACAACTGTCTAGCGGTGGAGACAAGACCCACCCCCAATGCCGTTTCCTGGGCGACCGGTCCGCCGACAGACCGGCCAACGCGTGCCCTTTCTACACGACGGGGCGCCGCGCTGGCAACGACCCGAACGTGTCAGGGCGCCGTTGTCACACGATCTTAAAGGAAAACACCCGCAACGGATAGAGTGTTGCGTCGGACCCGCACACCTCCACTAGTGGGTAGGGTCATGAACCCAGGACGGAGGCCAGGAACCGGCCGCCGGCGGCGATGCCCTCGGCGTCCAGCCAGTGCCCCAGCCCCGGCCGCATCACCGCCTCCACCTGGAACCCGGCGCGGGTCAGCGCGGTGGCGGCCATGGGCGTGGCCTGGGGCGGCACCACCTCGTCGGCGTCGCCGTGGACCAGCAGGACCGGCGGGCGCGACCGCACCTCCGAGGCCAGCAGTTCCGGCCCCAGCATGGCCCCGGAATAGCCCAGCACCCCGGCGACCGGTTCCGCCAGGCGCGGCGCCACGTGCAGCGACATCATGGTGCCCTGGGAGAAGCCGGCCAGCGCCACCTTGGACCAGGGCAGCCCGTGGGCGGCGCGCTGCGCCTCCAGGTATCGGGTCAGGATCGGCGCCGCCGCCTGGATGCCGGCCAGCATGCGCGGCAGGCTGCGGTCCTGCAGGCTGAACCACTGGAAGCCGTAGGGGGCCATGTCGCAGGGGAAGGGAGCGTTGGGCGCCGCGAAGGCCGCGTGCGGCAGCATCTCCCGCCATTCCTGCCCCAGCGACAGCAGGTCGCGCCCGTCGGCGCCGACGCCGTGCAGCAGCACGACCAGCTGGCGGGCGGGCCCGCCGGCGGCGGGGGCGAGGGCGGGGCCGTCGAGGTCCTGGGGTCCGGTCATGCGCCCTATCTCGGCGCCTGGCCGGCCCTCTGTCAACCGCGCGTCGGGGTGCCAAGCGCGCGCCGGGGTGCTACATGTCGGCGCCATGGTCACCACCCGATTCGCTCCCAGCCCGACCGGGCACCTGCACCTGGGCCATGCCCATTCCGCCCTGTTCGGCTGGCGTGCCGCGCAGGGTGCCGGCGGCCGCTTCCTGCTCAGGGTCGAGGACATCGATCCCAACCGCTGCCGGCCGGAGTTCGAGGCGGACCTGAAGGAGGACCTCGCCTGGCTGGGCCTCTCCTGGCCGGAACCGGTGCGCCGCCAGTCCGACCACATGGGAGACTATGCCGCGGCGCTGGACCGGCTGGCGGCCCTGGGCGTCGCCTATCCCTGCTTCTGCTCCCGCAAGGAGATACAGGAGGAGATCGCCCGCGCCGGCGCCGCCCCGCACGGGCCGGAGGGACCGCTCTACCCCGGTACCTGCCGCCGCCTGGACCCCGGCCTGCGGGCGGAGCGGATGGCCGCGGGACACCCGCATGCGGTCCGCCTGGACGTCGCCGCGGCGACTGCGCTGACCGGCCCCCTCTCCTGGCACGACCGTGGCGAGGGAACGATCGTTGCGCAGCCGGAAATGATGGGCGACGTGGTGCTGGCGCGCCGCGACGTGGCGACCAGCTACCATCTCTCGGTCACGGTGGACGACCATCTCCAGGGGGTGACGCTGGTGACGCGCGGCCGCGACCTGCTGGCGGCCACGCACGTCCACCGGCTGCTGCAGGCGCTCCTCGGCCTGGACGTGCCGGAGTGGCACCACCACCCGCTGCTGCTGAACGAGCGGGGCGAGCGGCTGGCCAAGCGCGACGGGGCGGTGTCGCTGCGGGCGCTGCGGGCGGCCGGGCACGCGCCGGCCGCCGTGCGGGCGATGGCCGGCTTTCCCGACCTGTCCTGATGCGACCTGTCCTGATGCGCGGCCCGTTCCCTCGTTTTTTATCGAAATTTTGCGCGTCTGCGTGTCACCTTCGTGGTATCAATCAGCCATGCCCGATCTGCCCATGCTCGACCATTACAGGCGCCTGACGAAGGACACGACGATCGACAGCAACACCCTGCTGTCGACGGACTACTTCAACCATTTCAACGAAGTGATCATGCTCCTGTCCATGCTGGGCGACATGCCCGACATGCTGGAGGAGATCGCCGCCTGGCAGCCCAAGACCTACCGCGAGCATTTCGAGGGCAGCGGCCTCGCCTTCGCCCCCCTGGCGATCGAGTGCTACGACCACGTCCCGCCCGAGTTCCGGGAGCCGTTCGACGCCACGGTGGCGGAGATGACGGCGATGATCCAGGAGTCGGTGGGCATGCTGGAGGCGGTGAAGGACGACCCGGACGCGCTGGGCTTCACCGCGGCGGACTACTGGCAGCGGCTGCAGGCCCTGGTCGACCGCGGCAGCGCCATCGTGCACGGCAGCATGCCGGCCGCGACCCTCACCCAGAGCGCCATCGACGACCTGTTCTGAGGCCGGGCTTCAGCGCCTGAGCCCCGTCACGATGTCGAGATAGTCGGGATCGGTCGGCCGCAATTGGCCGTGGCGGACCAGGAAGTCGATGACGACCAGGTTCACGTTGAACTTCCAGTCGTCGGTCGTGCGCACGCTCTCCGCCACCTCGGCCACGGGCCAGAGGGTGAACGCCTCCACCTCGCCGTCGGTGTTGCGGGGGACGAATCCCTCCTCCAGCTCCAGGTCGAAGCAGAACAGCGTGTCGGGCTTCAGCCCCCGCTCGTTCTCCATCATGTAGGTGATGGCACCCACCGGCACCGAGCGCAGCGCCAGCTCCGGCGGCAGGTCGGCCTCCTCGCGGGCCTCCTTGACCAGGTTCTCCTCCAGCGTCAGCCCCAGGGGCTGGCCGCCGGCCACCAGGTTGTCGAGCTTGCCCGGCGCCACCCCGCGGTCGCTGGAGCGCCGGCCGACCCAGAGGTGCAGCCCGTCCTTCCGGCGGACATAGCCGTTGACGTGCAGCCCGAAGCTCTTCAGCCCGAAATAGGGCACGGCGGCGCGGTCCACCGCCATCAGCGGCTCCGCCCCCCAGCGGGTCAGCACGGGATAGAGCTCGCCGCGCAGCTTGTGAACCGCGCGGTCGCGGACCAGCCGCTCCACCGCGTCGGCCATCGCCGCCGTCCGCTCCCCGAAGCCCGACAGGGACGGGGAGAGCGCGATGCCGGCGTCCGTCTCCTCGAACGGGCGGCCCAGCGCCGCCAGCCGGCGGGCGAACGCCTCGGCCACCCAGCCGACAGGGGTGCCGGCGACGAGGAAGGGCCGGTAGCGCGACAGGTCGTGCGCGTTGCAGGCCCGGATGTGGCGAAGAAAGCTCATGCGCGCCCAGGTGTACCCGTCCCGCCCCGTCCGGCGCAACTCCCCCGGGCGGGGCGTTGCGCGACCGATACCAATGCACCCGGGCACCATCCGCCCGCGCGCGCGTTGTTTCCCCGTTCACCGGGCGATTGTAGCCCCCTGCCGATGCCGGAGTGACCGAGGAGACCCCCGCCCATGGCCCGCACCGCCGCCCGCCGCGTCCAGAACCTGCGGACCCACCTCAAGGCGGAGAACCCCGACCTCGTCGGTCTGGTCGACGCCTATGTCCGGATGGACAAGCTGCTGCGGCGCATGCGCCTGCTGGACCGCGACGACACGCTGACGACACGCATCGGCTGGTGGCCCGTGGTGGCCGCGGTCGGGCTCTACTCCGCGGGCAAGTCCACCTTCCTGAACGACCTGCTGGGCCAGACGGTGCAGCGCACCGGCAACCAGGCGGTGGACGACAAGTTCACCGTCATCTGCCACGGGACCGAGCTGCGCGAGCTGCCGGGCACCGCGCTGGACGTCGACCCCCGCTTCCCCTTCCACGCCATGGGCGACGAGATCGACAAGGTGGCGCCGGGCGAGGGCAAGATGGTGGACCGCTACCTTGCCCTGAAGACGGTGCCGTCGGACCGGCTGCGCGGCATGATCCTGGTCGACAGCCCCGGCTTCGACAGCGACGAGTACCGCCACGCCACGCTGCGGCTGATCGACCACATCCTCGACCTCTCCGACCTGGTGCTGGTCATGTTCGACGCCCGCAAGCCGGAGCCGGGCGTCATGCGCGACACGCTGGACAAGCTGGTGGCGCGGGTGAAGGACCGGGCGGACGTCAACAAGTTCCTGTTCATCCTGAACCAGATCGACGCCACCGGGCGGGAGGACAATCTGGAGGAGGTGGTCGGCGCCTGGCAGCGGGCGCTGGCCGGCGTCGGCATCACCGGCGGCCGCTTCTACGCCGTCTACAGCGAGCGTGCGGCGGAGGGGACCGAGGTGCAGCCCCGCCTGCGCGAGATCCGCGCCCGCGACATGGACGAGATCGGCCGCCGCATCTCGGAGGTCTCCTCCGTCCGCGGCTACCGCGTCGCCAACGGCATCGAGGCGGTGGCGAAGGAGGTGCGGGAGGAGGCGGTGCCGCGCCTGACCGCGCACCTGGCGCGCTGGCGCAAATCCACCAACCGCCTGACGCTCGGCGTGGCGCTGGCGGCCCTGGTGCTGGCCGTTGCCGGCGCCGGGCTGGCGCTGGGCGACCCGCTGGCGGCGCTGGCCCTGCCGGAGCCCTGGCCCTGGGTGATCCTGGGCGCCTTCGTCCTGGTCGTGCTGGTGGCCCGCTTCTGGGGCGGCCGCGCCATCGCCAAGCGCATGGCCCGCGACCTCCCGGAGAAGCTGGGCGGCTTCCAGCTCTCCGTCCGCCGCGCCTTCCTTGCCGCCACCGAGTTCCCGCTGCTGGGCCTGCGCCGCCGGCCGCTCGGCTGGTCGCGAGGCACCGAGAAGCGCATCCAGGCCATCCGCGAGGCCATCGCCGGCGAGGTGCGCCGCCTGAACGACCGCTGGGCCCGCCCCGGCAGCGCCGGCGCCCCGCCGGCGCCCGGGCCGGCCCGCGAGGTGGACGCGGCGTGAGCTTGCGCGGCGGCGGGGATGGGGCCTAGAGTCGTGCCATGAGCAAGCCCGTCGACATCTTCGCCCCCGCCTCGCCCGAGGAGGAGGCGCGCGCCGACGCGGAGGCCGAGCAGGCCATCCGCGAGGGCCGCGTCGTGCCGCATTCGGAGGTCCGGAAGTGGCTCGACGACCTGGCCGCCGGGATCAGGCGGCCGCGGCCGCAGCCATGGAAGTGATCTGGACCGACCCGGCGCTTGCCGACGTCGAAACGATCTACGACTACATCGTCCGCTTCCATCCGCCGGGTGCCTACCATGTCGTGGCGGCGCTCCGCGAGGCCGGGGACAGCCTGGCGGTCTTCCCCTACCGCGGGCGGCCGGTATCGGCGAACGTCCGCGAACTGGCCGCCGTCCATCCCTACATCATCCGCTACCGGGTGGGTCCGGAGTCCGTCCTCATCCTGCGGGTTCGGCACGGCATGAGGCGGCCGGGCTGAGTTCGCCCGGTGCTTCCTGGCGGCCGGCGTGACCCGGGGGCTGAATGCCTGGGTTCCCGCCTCCGCCGGTGCGTCTCACACCTCCAGCGCCAGCAGCACGGCGTCGCCGTCCGGGTAGTGCAGGCTGGGGTGCGGGACCAGGGGGCGGCGGGCCAGTTCGCGGTAGCCGAGGCGC
>DASPKT010000035.1:0-22101 GCA_035627915.1 Azospirillaceae bacterium | reverse complement strand
TTGGTAATCTTGTCGCGCCCAACATTATCGCCGCCAGCCGTTGCTCCTCGTTGGTCCGCCAGCGTTGCATTGGCGCCGAGTCTAGCGTTCATACGGCTGTAGGTAATTAATGACCCCAAAGCACCGCCAGTTACCAATCCGATAATTCCAGAAATGGCGGCTCCCAAGGGTCCTGAGATCAACGAGCCGATGTCCACAGTATGCTCCCACCATCAGCCTTGTTAGATATGCCCAAACTCGGCCCGAATTCTTAACGCAAGGTTTCGAGCCGACCGGCCTTCGCGCGTTATAAACCTAAAGAGTTTCCGGTACAACTTTTTCGAGCCGCCCGATAACAACCCCCACCATCCCATCCACCTCCACGAACCGCACGCCCTGCGCCTCCAGCGCCTGCTTCAGGTCGCGGAGCGTCCGGGTCAGCGGCACGCGGGCGCCGCGTTCGAATTCCTTGATGGTGGGGACGGAGAGGCCGCTGGCCTTGGCGAGGTCCTCCTGGGTGATGTTCAGGAGGGCGCGGGCGGCGCGGCATTGGGCGGCTGTGAGCATCCTTCGGGATTTTCCTATCCGAAACGGATTGCCAAAGCCCTAGCCCTGGCGTATATTCTTGCCATGGACGTATCGCGGCCGCAAAGGCTGCGTGCGGTGGGGTGTGTTTGCTTAAGCGGTGGGCGGGGTGCGGCGGAGGACGGCGCCGGTCTCGGTCTCCGTCTCCACCAGGCGGACGCCCTGCGCCTCCAGCGCCTCGGCGAGGTCGCGCAGCGTCCTCGGGTGGGGCGTGGTGGCGCCGCGCTCGAACTCGGCGATGGCGGGGCGGGAGACGCCGCTAAGGCGGGCCAGCTCCTCCTGGGAGATGCCCAGCAACGCCCGCGCGGCCCTGCACTGTTCAGGCAATATACGCAAAATCGCTACTCGGCATCATTTTGTATTGCTTTTCCTGGCGAGCAGGCCTAGGGTCCACCGTAGCGGGATGCGCGGGCCAGCGGAAGCGGGCCGGTGCGGGCTCCCCTGCGCGGGACCGTGCGCGGCGCCCTGCCCGGGGGCGGCCCCGGGGGCTCACAGCTCCGCCGTCGCCAGGCGCACGCCCTCGCCCTTGCCGCCGTCGCGGCCGGGCTGGGCGGGCTGGAACTCGATGCCGGCGGACTCCAGGGTCCGGCAGACCTTGAAGTAGACGTCGGTGCGGACGGCCAGGCCGCGCTCGATCCGCTGCACCGTCGCGCGGGCGACGATGGCGCGGTCGGCCAGCTCCTCCTGGCTCCAGCCGAGCAGGGCACGCGCCGCCCTCAGCTGTCTCGGTGTGATCTCAGCCATGCGGCGGATCACCGCTTCCGGCAGGCGGAAGGTCGATACACGGATGCCTTGCGCCTGCGTTCTGATGCATTATGCTTCAGTCATGGCGCACGCTTCCGCGCCGCCGCACCGGATTACTTCGATGCCTAACTATCATCCGGGACAGGGTCCGGGGCAACCGGCGCCGTCCGCACGCGACCCCGGCGGCTCCCCCGCCGCCGGGGGAACCGGCGCGGCGTCCGGGACGACGCCGGCGGGGACGCCCGCGGAGCTGCCGTGGACGCTCCCCGGGGAGACCGTCGCCGGGCGCTGGTCGCGCCGGGCGCGGGCGCGCGCCGACCTGATCGCCGCCGGGGTGGAGGCGCTGTGGCGCGACATCGGCGGCGGCGCCCCGCCCGCCTGGTCGGCGATGGCGCCGCACAGCCTGTCGCCCTGGGGCATCACCCTGCTGGTCCTGCTGCGGGCCGACTCGGACCCGCCCGCCGTCCGCACGGCGCTGCCGGTGGCGGCGGCGCGGCTGGGGCTGGCGGAGGGCATGCCGCTTCCCGCGGCGCCGGCGGCCGGCCTGCTGCTGGACGCCGCGGCGGAGGCGCTGGCGACCGGCCGGCCGGCGCGGCGGACCGGGCCGGGCGCGCGGCCGCCGCTCCGGGTCCTGGTGTCGGCGATGCCGGTCCTGCTGGACCAGGAGGTGGCGGGGCGGGACGTGCCGGGGGTGATGGCGCTGGTCCTGGGATACGGGGAGGAGGAGGGCTAGGACCGGGCGGCCCCTCCGTCCCGCGGGGCCGGGGCACGGCACCGGCACGCGCCGGGCCCGGGGGCGGCGCACCCCCGCGCCTCTCGCCCTGCCGGCCGTCCCGGGGCGCCCCGCTACTGCCCGTCCATCAGCGGGGCAGGGTCGCCGTTGCCGTCGGCGTTGACGTTGAAGGTGCCCTCGATGATGCGCTGGACGTGGCGCACCGCCTCGGCGCCGACGGCGTCGCCGCCGCGCTCCACCGCGTGGCAGGCGTCCTCCAGCAGGCCGCGGGCCTCCTCCCCCGTCAGGATGCGGTTCTCCACCAGGCTGATCATCAGCGATTCGCAGATGGCCAGGGCGGCCCGCGCCGCTGCCCGGTCGGCCCCGGCCGTTCCTCGGCCTTTCGGGGGAGCCTCCCCGTCCAACTTGCCCATACGCTCCGCCTCCGCCGCGCGCTACCACCCTCCCCCGGCGGGACCGCGGCGAGAGGGCGCGATTGATGTACGGCAACAGGCCGGCTCGGCCTTTGTCCCTATGACTTATTTCTCCAGGGTCTCGTTTCTATTCACATTTGTTAAAGAGAAGCCGGTTCCCCGCCGCCATATTGCGACCGGGGGAACACGGGGTTCCCGCTCGAATTTCTTTTCCTAAAATTGTCGGGAACCAGAGACTGCATGTCCGCGAAGTCCAGCCCTCTCCTCAGGAAAATCGAGGCGGTGGTCTCGCTCCAGCCGGAGGAGCGCGAGTTCATCCAGGGGCTTGAGAAGGACCGGCGGCCGGTGGCCGCGCGGGCCGATCTGGTCAAGCAGGGGGAGAAGTATCCGGGGGTCGGCATCCTGCACGAGGGATGGGCCATTCGGTATAAGACCCTGTCGGACGGGCGGCGCCAGATCGTCAATTTCCTGCTGCCCGGCGACACCTTCGGGCTGTTCGCCAACCTGTTCGAGATCTCCGACCATTCGGTGGCGACGCTGACCGACTGCGTGCTGTCGGTCGTCTCCCCCGACGCCATCGCCGAGATGTACCGCCGGCACCCCAAGCTGGCCGCCGCCTTCGCCTGGTTCGGCGCGCGCGAGGAGGCGATCATCGCCGAGCGCGCCACCGGCCTCGGCCAGCGCACCGCGTTCGAGCGCATGGCGCACATGCTGCTGGAGCTGCTGAAGCGGCTGGAGGTGGTGCAGCTGGCCCAGAACAACCGGTTCGAGCTGCCGGTCACCCAGGAGATCCTGGCGGACACGCTGGGGCTCAGCCTGGTCCACGCCAACCGCACCATGCGCAAGCTGCGCGAGAGCGGGCTGATCGAGATCGAGGGCCAGCACATCTTCCTGCGCGACGTGCGCCGGCTGGCCGACGTCGCCGACTTCGACGACCTGTACCTCTACCTGCAGCGCATGTCGAAGCAGGCGGTGCGCCGCTTCTCCGAGGCGGTCTGAGCCTCACCCCCTTTGCGCGGGTGCAACAAATGTTAAGGCCGGGCCGGGGCGCCCGCCTTACCTTTCCGCGCGTCCGTAGCCTGCCCGAGGTGGCCACCCGATGCGGGTCCTTGTCGTCGAGGACGAGTTCCTGATCGCGCTCAGCCTCTCGGAGATGATCCAGGGCATGGGCTACCGGCCGCTGGGTCCCGCCCGGTCGGTGGCGGAGGCGCGCGAGCTGCTGGCCGCCGAGACGCCGGACGCCGCCATGCTGGACTGCCGCCTGCGCGACGGCCTGTCGGCGCCGGTCGCCGAGCTGCTGCGCGGCCGCGGCGTGCCCTTCGTCTGGCTGACCGGCTACGAGCAGAGCGACCTGCCCCGCCCCGGCGAACCCGTCCTGCGCAAGCCCGCCACCACCGACGACATGGAACGCGCGCTGCGCGCCCTGCTGGACGGACGGGGGTAGCGCGGGGCTGCGGGAGCCCCCTCACCACCCCTCGGCGCGGAAGCGGACCTTTCCGTCGACCACCGTCAGCAGGGGGCGGACGGCCAGGATTTCCGCCTCCGGCACGGCCATCAGGTCGGCGGAGAAGACGGTGAGGTCGGCGCGCTTGCCCACGGCGATGCTGCCCAGTTCCTGGTCCTGGAAGGCGGCGGCGGCCGGCCACAGGGTCAGCATCTTCAGGGCGGTGGCGCGGTCCACCGCCTGTTCCGGGTGCCAGCCCGGGCCCTGGAAGCCCTTCAGGTCCTTGCGCGCGACGGCGGCGTAGAACTCGATGCGGGGGTCGCCGCGCTCCACCGGCGCGTCCGAGCCGGCGGCGATCCGGTTGCCGCCCTCCACCAGCGCCCGCCAGGCGTACGCCCCGGCCAGCCGCGCCTCCCCCAGCCGGGCCGGGGCGAAGTGCAGGTCGCCGATGGCGTGGCTGGGCTGCATGGAGGGGATCACCCCCAGCGCCTTGAAGCGCGGGATGTCGGCCGCGTCGATGACCTGCGCGTGCTCCACCCGCCAGCGCGGCTCCGCCACCGCGCGCTCGGCCGGCGGCACGGCGCGGAACGCCGCCTCGTACCAGTCCAGCACCAGCCGGTTGGCGCGGTCGCCGATGGCGTGGGTGTTGACCTGGATGCCGCGGCGCAGTGCCTGCTCCAGGAAGGGCATCAGCTCCTCCCGGCCGGCCAGCAGCAGGCCGCGCCCGCCGGCGTCGGCATAGGGCTCCAGCAGCGCCGCCCCGCGCGACCCCAGCGCGCCGTCGACGTACAGCTTGACCGAGCGGGTCACCACCATCCCGTCCGCGGACGCGCGCGGCCCCGCCGCCACCAGCCGCTCGCCATGCAGGCGGGCGACGGAGTTGTAGACGCGGATGGGCAGCTTCCCCTCGCCCGCCATGGCCTCCAGCAGGGCCACGTCCTCCAGCTCGATCCCCATGTTGTGCAGGCCGGTCCAGCCCTGCGCGGCGTAGACCTCCGCCCCGATGGCGTAGGCGCGCCGGCGCTCGGCCTCCGAGGGCTCCGCCTCCAGCTTGCGGACCAGCCCCATGGCGGCGTCGATCAGCATGCCGGTGGGCTCGCCCCTCCCGTCGCGCAGGATGTCGCCGCCGGCGGGCGGCGTGGTCGCCGCGGTGATGCCGGCGGCCTTCAGGGCGGCGCTGTTGGCGACCAGCGCATGGCCGTCGGCGCGCACCAGGATGACGGGGCGGTCGGGGGCGGCGCGGTCCAGGTCCTGGCGGGTGGGGAAGCGCTTCTCCGGCCAGTGCGTCTCGATCCAGCCGCGGCCCGACACGACGGCGCCCGCCGGCGCCTCCTTCGCGCGGGCGGCCACCTTCTCCACCAGGGCGGCCAGCGACGGCGTGCCCTCCAGGTTCAGGGTGATCTCGCGCTCGCCGATGCCGCGCAGATGGGCGTGGGCGTCGGTGAAGCCGGGATAGAGGGCGGCGCCGCGCAGCTCCACGACCAAGGTGCCGGGGCCGCGCAGCCGCTCCGCCCCGGCGCGGTCGCCGGCATGGACGATGCGGCCCCCGTCCACCGCCACCGCCTCCACCCGCGGGGAGGATTCCTCCGCCGTGTGGATGGGGCCGCCCCAGAGGATGAGGTCGGCCTCCGCCGCCAGGGCCGCCGTCGACATGGCCGCCTGGGCCGCCATTGCCGCCGCCACGGCCGCCAGCACCGCCCGCCTGCCCGCCCTGCGCATCGCTCCCCCCTTCCCGTCACGTCGACCGGTCGACCCGGTTCCTGCGGCGGCACCATAGCGGCGCCGCGGCGGGCGGGGAAGCGGGCCGGGTTTACTTGCCGCTGGCGGTCTCCGGCGCCTTGTACTCCGGCATCTTCTCGATCTGGTCCTTGGTCAGCGCGGCGGTCAGCTGGTCGCCATCGGCCTGCAGGCTGCCCATGGGGATGGCGACCGTGCGCTCGCCCAGCCCCAGGAAGCCGCCGACGTCCACCAGCACCGCCTGCCGGCCGCCGTCGCTGACGACCTGCTTCACCTCGCCCACCTCCTCGCCGGCGCTGCCGACGATGGTCATGCCGACCCAGTCGGCCGGGCCGGGCTCGGTGGTGCCCCCGGCCTGTGCTTGGTCCTGCGCCTGGTCCTGGACGGGTTTCCCGCCGGAGTCCTGGCCCGGGTCCTGGGCAGTGCGCCGCCCGGCGGTCGCGTCGTCCTTCTCCTGGGCGCCCTCGGCGGCGGAGCCCTGGGGCTGGTCGGAGGTCTGGATGTTGATGTCGCCCTCGGTGGTCGCGCCGGCGCCCGGCTGCGGCTCGCTCACGGTGACGTTGGGCTGCTCGCTGGTGATGGTGACGTTGGGCTGCGGCTGGCGCGCCTGCACCTCGGGCGCGGGCTGGCGCACCTGGACGTCGGACGGCGCGTCGGTCGCCGTGGAGGAGGAGCCCGCGGGCGTGGTGGTGGTCGCGTCGCGGGACGCCGTGGTGCCCTGGGTGGCGGCCGTGCCGCCCGGGGCCTGGGTGGCTGGGCTGCCCTGGGAGGCGGCACTGCCTTGCGGAGCGCTTCCCTGCGCCAGGGCCGCCGACGCGGCGGTGAGGGCCAGGGCGGAGGCGAGGGCGGCAAGAGGCGGGACGCGGCGCATGGTCGGTCTCCGGGGTTCCGGTTCTGGGGTCGTCACCTGAGGAAAACCGCCGCGCCGCCCGCCCGTTCCCCACGCCCTCCCTGGGGCCCTTCCCCTGGCCGGCCCTACGCCCTAGAGTCGCGCCGGTTTCCACCGGTCCGGAGCGTGTTCCCGTGCCAGTCCCCCCCGCCTCAGGGCAGAGGGTCGCCATCGTCACCGGCGGCGCCGTGCGCATCGGCCGCGCCATCGTGGAGGCGCTGGCGGCGGGCGGCTGGGCCGTAGCCGTCCACCACCGCAGCTCCGCCGCCGAGGCCGACGCGCTGTGCGCGCGCCTCGCCGCCGCCGGCGCCCGCGCGGTCGCGGTCCGGGCCGACCTGGCCCGGGTGGAGGAGCTGGAGGCGCTGGTCGCCCGCACGGCCGAGCTGCTGGGCCCGCCCACCGCCCTGGTGAACAGCGCCAGCCTGTTCGAGTACGACAGCGTGGAGACGGTGACGGAAGGGAGCTGGGGCCGGCACCTGGACGCCAACCTGCGCGGCCCCGCCTTCCTGGCCCGCGCCTTCGCGGCGGCCTGCGACCCCGCGGGCGATCCCTGCGTGGTCAACCTGCTGGACCAGAAGGTCGCCAACCTCAACCCCGACTTCTTCTCCTACACGGTGGCGAAGCTGGCGCTGGAGGGGCTGACGCGGCTGCTGGCGGTGACCTGGGCCGGGCGCATCCGGGTCCACGGGCTGGCGCCCGGCCTGACCCTGCCCAGCGCCGACCAGACGGCGGAGGAGTTCGCCCGGGCGCACGCCGACTGCCCGCTGGGCCGCGGCTCCACGCCGGAGGACATCGCGCGCGCCGTGCGGTTCATCCTGGAGACGCCGTCCTACACGGGCGACCTGCTGCTGGTCGACGGCGGCCAGCACCTGCAGCCGAGGGCGCGCGACGTGATGTTCGAGATCAGGGGGGAATGAGGATGGCCAATCCGGTTTCCATGGCGGAGGCGGCGCGGCTCTGGCTGCTGATGAACGGGGGCGAGGTGCGCAGCATCTTCATCCGCGACTTCGCGGTCCGCGTCTCCATCGGCATCCACGACTTCGAGAAGGCAGCACCCCAGCGCGTGCTGGTGAACGCCGAGCTGTTCCTGCGTCCGGCCCCGCCGCCCGGTTCCGACGACATCGCCGAGGTGCTGGACTACGACTTCATCCGCCGGCAGGTGCTGGCCCTGGTGGAGGGGCGGCACTTCAACCTGCAGGAGACGCTGCTGGACGGCATCATGGCGATCTGCCTGGAGCCGGAGAGCGTCCTGGCGGCGCGGGTCAGCACCGCCAAGCCCGACGTCTATCCCGACTGTGCCGCCGTGGGCCTTGAAGCGTTCAAGCTGAAGACCCCGCCCACCTGAGGCAGCAAGGACGCCCATGACCATCGTCACCCGCAAGGCCGCCCTCGTCACCGGCGCCGGCCACGGGGTCGGCCGCCTGATCGCGCTCGACCTCGGCGCCCACGGCTGGAACGTCGGCGTGCACTATTTCTCCGACAAGGCGGAGGCGGACGAGGTGGTCGCCGCCATCCGGCGCGAGGGCGGCCAGGCGGAGGCGATCCAGGCCAACCTCGCCCGCGAGGAGGAGACGGTCGCCCTGGTGCCCGAGGCGGTGGACCGGCTGGGGCCCCTGACCCTGCTGGTCAACCACGAGGCGTCGCTGGAGCCCGACACGGCGAAGACCGCGACGCGGGACACCTGGGACCGCCACCTGGAGACCAACCTGCGCGCACCCTTCGTACTGACCCAGGCCTTCGCCGACCAGCTGCCCCGCGGCATGGGCGTGGCGGCGGGCGACGGCGGCTGCGTCGTCAACATCCTGGACCAGCGGGCGCCCACGCTGGCGCCGCGCTTCCTCAGCTACGCCGTGTCGAAGGCCGGGCTGCTGGCGCTGACGCGGGTGCTGGCGATGGCGCTGGCGCCGCGGGTGCGGGTCAACGGCATCGGGCCCGGCCCCTTCTCCCGCACCGTCGGCCACGACGACGCGGCCGCCGGGCGCCCCGTCCCGCTCCGCCGCGGCGTGGGCGAGGAGGAGATCGCCGCCGCCCTGCGCTTCATCGTGGAGACGCCGTCGCTGACCGGGCAGATCCTCACCCTCGACGCGGGCGAGCACATGGGGTGGGTCCAGCCGGCCGCGCACCGTGCCGAGTCGTAACACGGCGGCACCCGTTCCCCCCGGCCGGACTATTCCCTTCGGCGGGCCGATTCCGGGGACCCATCCGGAATCGGACGTAACATTGTGTGGCTGAGCCCCCGACCGGCGCAAAGTTTTGCACACCCGGGACACCGCCCCCGCCCATGCCACTGTCAAGCCGGTTTTTCCCGAATGTGACTCTTCGGCGTCCGCTTGACAGGCGGATACTTCTTTGTTTTCAATGAGATAATGTTTTCTGCCCAAAATTTGTGCAGACACGCCAAAGCCTTGCGGAGCCTGGGTTCACACAAGAACGCACAGGGTTTTTCCAAAGACTTATCCACAGGAATCGTGGATTTCCCACAGGGGTCTCGACCGATCGGATTAGGCCGGATTGATTCGGTAACCGATTCGAGAAGCGCCTGTCCGGCCCGCCCCCAAGGCCGACGTTGACCCGGGACGGCGGATCGCCAACATGTCGGCCATGACCGACGCCACCGCCCCCGGAGACGCCGCCCCGGGAACCGACACCCTGCCCGCGCCCGAGAAGAAGCCGCGCCGCCGCGGCGGCGTGCCCGACCTCGCCCGCGGGGTGGAGACGATCCGGGGCTACCTGCGCACCCTGCCCGGCAGCCCCGGCGTCTACCGGATGATGAACGCCGACGGCGACGTGCTGTACGTCGGCAAGGCCAGGAACCTGAAGAAGCGGGTCGCCAACTACACGCTGCCGGCCAAGCAGCCCGTGCGCATCCAGCGGATGATCTCCGAGACCGGGTCGATGGAGTTCATCACCACCCACACCGAGGTGGAGGCGCTGCTGCTGGAGAGCAATCTCATCAAGAAGCTGCTGCCGCGGTACAACGTGCTGCTGCGGGACGACAAGGCGTTCCCGCACATCATGATCACCCGCGACCACGAGTACCCGGCGCTGACCAAGCACCGCGGCGCCCGGGACAAGAAGGCGGACTATTTCGGCCCCTTCGCCTCGGCCGGCTCGGTCAACCGCACCATCACGGCGCTGCAGCGCGCCTTCCTGCTGCGCAACTGCTCCGACACGGTGTTCGCCTCGCGCACGCGGCCCTGCCTGCAGCACCAGATCAAGCGCTGCACGGCGCCCTGCGTCGGCCGCGTCTCCGCGGAGGAGTACCGCGGCCAGGTGGCGGAGGCCGCCGCCTTCCTGGCGGGCAAGAGCCACGAGATCCAGCAGCGCCTGGCCGACGCCATGCTGGCCGCCTCCGACGAGCTGGACTTCGAGGCGGCCGCCCGCTTCCGCGACCGCATCCGGGCGCTGACCGCCATCCAGGCGCACCAGGACATCAACGTGGAGGGGGTGGACGACGCTGACGTCATCGCCGCCCACCAGGAGGGCGGGACGACCTGCATCCAGGTGTTCTTCTTCCGCGGCGGGCGCAACTACGGCAACCGCGCCTACTTCCCCAGCCACGACAAGAACCAGGAGACGGCGGAGGTGCTGGGCGCCTTCATCGCCCAGTTCTACGAGAACAAGGCCGCCCCCGGCCTGGTGCTGGTCAGCGAGGAGGTGCCGGAGGCGGAGCTGCTGGCCGAGGCGCTGTCGGTGCGCGCCGGCCACAAGGTGGAGATCGCCGTGCCCAAGCGCGGCGACAAGCGCCGACCGATCGACCACGCGCTGACCAACGCGCGGGAGGCGCTGGGCCGCCGCCTGGCCGAGAGCGGCAGCCAGGCGAAGCTGCTGCGCGGGGTGGCGGAGCTGTTCGGGCTGGAGGCGCCGCCGGACCGCATCGAGGTCTACGACAACAGCCACATCCAGGGCACCAACGCGGTCGGCGGCATGATCGTGGCGGGGCCGGACGGGCTGGTGAAGAACGCCTACCGCAAGTTCAACATCCGCACGCCCGGCGCCGGCGGCGACGACTACGCCTCCATGCGCGAGGTGCTGACCCGCCGGTTCGAGCGGGCCCTGAAGGAGGACCCGGAGCGTACCGGCGACAGCTGGCCCGGCCTGCTGCTGATCGACGGCGGCGAGGGGCAGCTGAAGGTCGCCATGGAGGTGCTGGCGGAGCTGGGGCTGGAGGACATCCCCCTGGTCGCCATCGCCAAGGGCCCCGACCGCGACGCGGGGCGCGAGCGCTTCTTCATGCCGAACCGGCCGCCCTTCGGCCTCGACCCCAGGGACCCGGTGCTCTACTTCCTGCAGCGGCTGCGCGACGAGGCGCACCGCTTCGCCATCGGGACCCACCGGGCGCGGCGGGAGAAGGCGCTGGGCGCCTCGCCGCTGGACGAGATCGGCGGCATCGGCCCGCGGCGCAAGAAGGCGCTGCTGCTGCATTTCGGCTCCGCCCGCGCGATCAGCCGCGCCGGCCTGGCCGACCTGCAGGCGGTGGAGGGCATCTCCGCCGCGGTCGCCAAAATCATCTATGACCACTTCCATCCGGACGGCTAGGATGGAAGCGACTACTTGTCTTGAGGATGGACGCGCGGCCGGACGGCCCCGGCCCGGGTGATCATGCTGACGAGCCTGCCCAATCTGCTGACCCTCTCCCGCATCGCGGCGATCCCCGTCATCCTGGGGCTGCTCTGCGTGCCGGAGGCCTGGGCCGCCTGGACCTGCTGCGCCCTGTTCGCGCTGGCCGGCATCACCGACTGGTTCGACGGCTACCTCGCCCGCTCGCTGCGCGAGGAGTCGGTGATCGGGAAGTTCCTCGACCCCATCGCCGACAAGCTGCTGGTGGCCGCGGTTCTGTTCCTGCTGGTCGCGGTCGACAAGATCGCCGGGCTGACGGTGCTGCCGGCCGTCGTCATCCTGCTGCGCGAGGTCATGGTGTCGGGCCTCAGGGAGTATCTGGCGGGCCTGCGCATCTCCGTCCCGGTCAGCCGCCTTGCCAAATGGAAGACGGCGATCCAGATGGTGGCCATCGGCGTGCTGATCGTCGGCGACGACGGACCGGACATGCTCCCCGTCGCGCTGGTCGGCGACCTCGGCCTGTGGGCGGCGGCGATCCTGACGCTGGTGACCGGCTGGGACTATCTGCGCGCCGGCCTGAAGCACATGCTGGAGCCGGCCGGCACCGGCGCCTGAGGAGGGACCGCTCGTGCGACTGCTCTACTTCGCGTGGCTGCGCGCCCGCATCGGCATCGGCGAGGAGACAGTGGAGCCGCCGGCGGACGTCCGCGACGTCGCCGGGCTGGTGGAGTGGCTCAAGGGCCGCGGCCCCAACTACGCCGAGGCGCTGGCGAACCTGTCGGTGGTCAAGGTCGCGGTGAACCAGGAATACGTCCCCTACGGCCACCCGGTGCGCGCCGGCGACGAGGTGGCGCTGTTCCCCCCCGTGACGGGCGGCTGATCCGATGGCGGTGCGCGTCCAGGCGGGAGACTTCGACCCCGGGGCGGAACTGGCGGCGCTGACCGCCGGCAGCCGCTCCATCGGCGGCGTGGTCAGCTTCGTCGGGCTGGTGCGCGACATGGCCGGCGGCGAGCCGGTCGGCGCCATGACGCTGGAGCACTACCCCGGCATGACCGAGCGCCAGCTGGAGGCGATCGAGGCCGAGGCGCGGGCGCGCTGGCCGCTGGACGCGACGCTGGTGATCCACCGCCACGGCCGGCTGGAGCCGGGCGACCGCATCGTCATGGTCGCCTGCGCGTCGGCCCACCGGCAGGCCGCCTTCGAGGCGTGCTGGTTCCTGATCGACTGGCTGAAGACCAGGGCGCCCTTCTGGAAGCTGGAGGAGACGCCGGCCGGCGGCCGCTGGGTCGAGGCCAAGGAGCAGGACGACGAGGCCGCGGCCCGGTGGGCGCAGCCGGGGAATGCCACCAAAGAGGGTTGATCCCGCGCCGGGGCTAATACCGACGTGAGAATCTTGCTGGGGACAGACGGGGGTCTCTGCCGCTAGGATCGCCCCCATGCATCCCGGCCTCCGCAGCCCCACCCTCGACGGCACGACCATCCTGGTCGTCGACGACAGCAGGACCAACCTGCTGTTCGTCACCGACCTGCTGCGCCAGGCCGGCTACCGCTCCGTACACGGCGTCACCGACCCGCGGGAGGCGGTGGCCCAGGTGCGGGCGCTGCAGCCGGACGTGCTGATCCTCGACTACGTGATGCCGCACCTGGACGGCATCGGCGTCATCGACGCGCTGAACGCCTCGGGGCTGGAGGTGCGGCCGGCCATCATCATGCTGACCGGCAAGGCCGAGCGCGAGCTGCGCATCGCGGCGCTGGAGCGCGGCGCCCGCGACTTCGTCAACAAGCCCTGCGACAAGCACGAGCTGCTGGCCCGGGTGGCGAACACGGCCCAGGTCCAGTTCCTCCAGCGCCAGCTGCAGCAGCAGAACACGCTGCTGGAGGGCATGGTGGCGGAGCGCACCCAGCGCCTGCAGGAGGCCATCGACGTGCTGCGCCAGGCGGAGCGGCGGCTGGCCGACGCGCTGGAGCGGTCCGAGCGCGAGAACCGCGACAAGAGCGAGTTCCTGGCCAACGCCGCGCACGAGCTGCGCACGCCGCTGAACGCCATCATCGGCTTCTCCGAGATGATCCGCGACCAGGTCTACGGGCCGCTGGGCGACCGCCGCTACGGGGAGTTCGCCGGCGACATCCACCAGGCCGGGACGCACCTGCTGGCGCTGGTGGAGGGCACGCTGGACCTCGCCAAGGCGGAGTCGGGGCGCACCCAGCTTGAGGTGCGGGAGACCGACGTCGGCCGCGTCGTCGCCGACAGCGTGCGCATGCTGCGCACCATGGCCGACGGCAGCGGGGTGAAGCTGACGCTGCGGGTCCCGGACGAGCCGCTAACCATCCGCACCGATCCGGAGAAGATCCGCCAGATCGTCCTCAACCTCGCCTCCAACGCGATCAAGTTCACGCCCAAGGGCGGCCAGGTGTCGGTGGAGGTGGCGCCGGGGCCCGGGGACGGCGCCCTCATCATGGTGGTGCGCGACACCGGCGTCGGCATCGCGCCGGAGGACATGGCCACGGCGCTCCGCCCCTTCGGGCAGGTCCGCGCCGCCGTGCAGCGCCCCGGCCAGAAGGGCACCGGCCTCGGCCTGCCGCTGACCCGGCGCTTCGTCGAGATGCTGGGCGGGACGCTGGACATCGCCAGCGAGGTCGGCCGCGGCACCGTCGTCACCGTACGCCTGCCCGCCGACATCGGCGCCGACGCCGACCACCGCGCCGCCGCGGTGGGGTGAAGCGGGCGGCGACGATCCTCTCCCCTCCACCATTTTCCCCTCTCCCCCTGAGGGAGAGGGAGGGACCCGCCGCCGCGAGGCGGTGGGAGGGTGAGGGGTGGGAATCGGGACGCCGGGGCGTTGAGCCCGGGTGCGGCTGAAGCGTACTGCGTGCTTCGACAGGCTCAGCCCGGGTGCGGCTGAAGCGTACTGCGTGCTTCGACAGGCTCAGCATGAGGAATGTTTGTGCCAGGCCCGGTGTAGCCGGGGACCGGTGGAGGCTCCCCGGGGAGCAGCGACACGCCCCTCAGCCTGAGCTCGGTCAGAAGCCCGCACGGCGTGCCCGCTGCCCAGTCTGACCGGAGGGCCCCCTCGCCCGTCCCACGGCTGCGCCGCGGGCCCCTTCCCTCTCCCGCGGGGGGAGAGGGAAAGTCCGTCCCGCCTTACTCCGCCGCCTTGGCGTCGCTGAGCTTGCCGCGGACCAGCGCGTCGTAGTCGGTCATGAGCGTGCGGCAGACCTCGCCCGGGGTGAACTTCAGGTCGTCGATCAGGCCGACCGGCGTCACCTCGGCGGCGGTGCCGGTCAGGAAGATCTCCTGCGCCGTCTTGATCTCGTCCGGGAAGATCGCCCGCTCGACCACCTTGTAGCCGCGGCGCTTGGCGAGGTCGATGACGGTGCGGCGGGTGATGCCGTCCAGGAAGCAGTCCGGGGTCGGCGTGTGGATGACGCCGTCCACCACCATGAAGAAGTTGGCGCCCGTGGCCTCCGCGACCTGGCCGCGGTAGTCCATCATCAGCGCGTCCTGGAAGCCCTGGTTCTCCGCCCAGTGCTTGCTCATGGTGCAGATCATGTAGAGGCCGGCGGCCTTGGAGCGGGTCGGCGCGGTGTCCGGCGCCGGGCGCTTCCAGGGGGAGGTCTTCAGCTTGATGCCGGCCATCTTGGCCTCCGGCGAGAAGTAGCTGGGCCACTCCCACACCGCGATGGCGAGGTGGATCTTGTTGTGCTGGGCCGACACGCCCATCATCTCGCTGCCGCGCCAGGCGACCGGGCGGACGTAGGCGTCGGTCAGCTTCATCGCCTTCACGGTCTCTTCCGTGGCGCGGTCGATCTCCTCCACCGAGTAGGGGATCGTGAAGCCCAGGATCTCGGCGCTGTCGATCAGCCGCTGCGAGTGCTCGCGCAGCTTGAAGACGTTGCCGTTGTAAACCCGCTCCCCTTCGAATACACAGCTTCCGTAATGCAGGCCGTGGGTCAGGACGTGGACCTTGGCGTCGCGCCACGGCACCATCTCGCCGTCGAACCAGATGACGCCGTCGCGGTCATGAAAGGGGATGATGGACATCTTGGGCCGCTTCCTTTTTTACGTTGCACCGGGCCGGGCCGCCATCCTGGGCGCAAAGCGCCGGAAACAAACGTACCCGCCGGGGCAGCTTTACGATACGATCCGTCCCGGAAATGTCAACATGGCTGACGTAAATCCATGACCGACGTCAAGACCGGGGTGAATCCGCTGTTCCTGCGTGAGGAGGAGCTGCGCCAGGCGATGGAGCTCCTGTTCTACGCCTACCGCGACTTTACCGCCGAACCGGACGCGATGCTCGGGAAAATTGGCCTGGGCCGCGCGCATCACAGGGTCATCTATTTCGTGGGGCGGTACCCGCAGATCACCGTCACCGACCTGCTGGGCATCCTGCAGATCACCAAGCAGAGCCTGTCGCGCGTGCTGCAGGACCTGGTGCGGGAGGAGTTCGTGGTGCAGCGCCAGGGCACCCGCGACCGCCGCCAGCGCCTGCTGGAGCTGACCGAGAAGGGCGTGGAGCTGGAGCGCCAGCTGTCGGAGAACCAGCGCCAGCGCATCGCCCGCGCCTACCGCCGCGCCGGGGCGGAGGCGGTGGAGGGGTTCCGCACCGTCATGCTGGGCATCATGGACGAGGCCGACCGCGCCAAGTTCTCCCCGCCCCGCCAGCCCGGCCCGGCGCCCAAGCGGTGAGGCGGCGATGACGGAGGACCTGCCGCACATCCTGGTCGTCGACGACGACACCCGCCTGCGCGAGGCGCTGCGGCGCTACCTCGCCCAGAACGGCTTCCTGGTGACCACCGCCGGCGACGCCGCGGAGGCGCGGGCGCGGCTGGCCGCCATCAGCTTCGACCTGCTGGTGCTGGACGTGATGATGCCGGGGGAGAGCGGGCTGGACCTGACCCGCAGTTTGCGCACCGGCGGGGCGGTGCCGATCCTGCTGCTGACCGCGCGCGGCCAGCCCGACGACCGCATCGCCGGGCTGGAGGCCGGGGCCGACGACTATCTGGCGAAGCCGTTCGAGCCGCGCGAGCTGGTGCTGCGCATCAACTCCATCCTGCGCCGGGTGCCGCGCCCGGCGGCGCTGCCGGCGGAGGTGCGGCTGGGGCGCTGGCTGTTCGACGCCCAGCGGGAGGAGCTGCGCGACGGCGAGGAGCTGGTGCGCCTGACCACCGCCGAGGCCAGCCTGCTGAAGGTGCTGGCGGCCGAGCCCGGCACCGTCTTCACCCGCGAGGAGCTGGTGCAGCGGGCCCGGGTGGACGGCAACGTGCGGACCATCGACGTGCAGGTGACGCGGCTGCGGCGCAAGATCGAGGAGGACCCGCGCCTGCCCCGCTACCTCCAGACGGTGCGCGGCGAAGGCTACGTGCTGAGGCCCGACTGAGATGAGCGTGGTCGCCGACCGGATCGCCCGCCTGGCCGGCCGCCGGCGCCCGCGCCCCTTCCTCTACCTGAAGCGCTTCCTGCCGCGCACCCTGTTCGGGCGCTCGCTGATGATCATCGCGACGCCCGTGGTGCTGGCCCAGGCCATCGCGACCTACGTGTTCTACGACCGCCACTGGGAGGAGCTGACCAAGCGCCTCGCCTTCGGCGTCGCCGGCGAGATCGCGCTCGTCATCGAGGAGCTGGCGGAGGACCGGTCGCCGGACGAGCAGGCCGCCACCCTGGCCCGCGCCGCCCGCACCATCGACCTCTACATCACCTGGCTGCCGGGCGAGCTGCTGCCGTCCCGCCCGCAGCGCCTGCGCGGCATCCTGGAGCACACGCTGGCGAAGGCGCTGGACGAGCGGGTCGGCCGGCCCTGGCGCATCAACACCCACCTGGCGCACGAGCTGTACGAGATCAGGGTGCAGATGCCGGACGGGGTGCTGGTGGTGATGTCGCCGGAGCGGCGGCTGTTCAGCTTCACCTCCTACCTCTTCATCATGTGGATGGTGGGCAGCTCGCTGGTGCTGTTCACCATCGCCATCATGTTCATGCGCAACCAGATCCGGCCGATCCGCCGGCTGGCCAGCGCCGCCGACGCCTTCGGCAAGGGCCGCGACGCCCCCAACTTCCGGCCGGAGGGGGCGGCGGAGGTGCGGCAGGCGGCCGCCGCCTTCCTCCTGATGCGCGAGCGCATCCAGCGCCAGATCAGCCAGCGCACGGAGATGCTGGCCGGCGTCAGCCACGATTTGCGCACGCCGCTGACCCGCATGAAGCTCCAGCTCGCCATGCTGCCGGAGGGGCCGGAGGTGGAGGAGCTGAAGGCCGACGTGGTCGACATGGAGACGATGATCGAGGGCTACCTGGCCTTCGCCCGCGGCGAGGGGGCGGAGCCGGTGCAGCCGACCGACCTCGCCCGGCTGCTGGCCGAGGCGGTGGTGAACGCCCGGCGCGAGGGGGCGGAGGTGGAGCTGGAGGGCGTGGGGACCGAGCTGGTGCTGCCGCTGCGCCCCAACGCGGTGAAACGCTGCCTGGGCAACCTGCTGGCCAACGCGCGGCGCTACGGCGGCCGGGTCTGGGTGACGCTCCGGCGCGACAGCCTGGCGGTGGAAATCGTCATCGACGACGACGGGCCGGGCATCCCGCAGGAGCGGCGGGAGGACGTGTTCCGCCCGTTCCTGCGGCTGGAGGGATCGCGCAACCAGGCCACCGGCGGCGTCGGGCTGGGCCTCACCATCGCCCGCGACGTGGCGCGCGGGCACGGCGGCGACGTGATCCTGGCGGACAGCCCCCGGGGCGGCCTGCGCGCGGTGGTGCGGATGCCGGTCTGACTGATTACGGCTGGGCGGCGTCAGTCCGCGGCGGGGCCGCGGCGCACCGGCTTGGGCGGGGTGTTCAGCATGGCGATGCGGGTCATGAACTTCTCCGCCTCGCCGTCGCAGAGCAGCGGGAACTCCTGGGCGACCGAGTCCAGCAGCGGGCCGATCCAGGCCTCCTCCGCCTTGGAGAAGTTGGAGAGGACCCAGCCGTTGACCAGCTCCTTGGCGCCGGGATGGCCGATGCCGAGGCGCACGCGCCAGTAGTCCTTGCCGATATGCTCGTCGATGGAGCGCAGGCCGTTGTGGCCGCCATGGCCGCCCGCCTGCTTCACCCGCACGCGGGCAGGGGGAAGGTCCAGCTCGTCGTGCAGGACGACGACCTGGTCCGGGATGAGCTTGTAGAAGCGCATCGCCTCGCCGACCGACTGGCCGGAGAGGTTCATGAAGGTCTGCGGCTTCAGCGCATAGACCTTCTCGCCCTCGACCTGCCCCTCCGCGATCAGCCCTTGGAAGCGTTTCTTCCAGGGGCCGAAGCGGAAGCGGTCGGCGAGCCGGTCCACCGCCATGAACCCGACGTTATGGCGGTGGCGGGCATAGTCCGGGCCGGGATTGCCCAGACCGACGACAAGCCGCATCAGACGTTACGCCGTCGCCGCGGCGTTCTCCTCGGACTTCAGGCCCGACGGAGCAGCCAGGGTCGCGACGGTGAAGTCGCGGTCGGTGATCGTCGGACGCACGCCCTCGGGCAGCTTGAAGGCGCTGATGTGCACGGAGGAGCCGACGTCGAAGCCCGCGAGCGACACGGTCAGGTGCTCGGGGATGTCGTTGGCGCGGCAGTACACCTCGACCTCGTGGCGGACGATGTTCAGCACCGCGCCGCGCTTCAGGGCCGGGCTCTGGTCCTGGTCGATGAACTCGACCGGGATCTTCACGACGATCTCGGTGGTCTCGCTGACGCGCAGGAAGTCCACGTGCAGCGGCCGGTCGGTGACCGGGTCGAACTGCACGTCGCGCGGCAGGGTGCGGTGGGTCGCGCCGTCGACGGTCACATCGAACAGGTGGGTGAAGAAGCCCGGCTTGTGGAGCTCGCGGGTGAAGCCGCGGGCGTCCAGGGAGATCATCAGGGGCTTCTCCTTGTTGCCGTAGATCACGGCGGGGATGCGGCCGTCGCGGCGCGTCTGGCGGGCGGTCCCCTTGCCGGCCCGCTCGC
This sequence comes from Azospirillaceae bacterium, assembly GCA_035627915.1. Lineage (GTDB taxonomy): Bacteria > Pseudomonadota > Alphaproteobacteria > Azospirillales > Azospirillaceae > DASPKT01. The sequence goes on along the minus strand of DASPKT010000035.1, from coordinate 3,065 downwards.
GCACCTCGGCGGTCAGCGCGATAATCTGGGTCATGATACGCTCCTCAATGCGAAACGGACCCGTCGGGGCTTCCGCCCCCGGGCCCGGGGTTGTGCGCCAGCCTCCAGGGGTGCTGAGCGCGGTTCAGGAATGCGCGGGTGTAGGCGCGGACGCGCGCGGAGTCAAGGTCCGACTGCCCGCGGAAGGTGCACGGCTGGTCATTGTCCCGGGGGCGGGGCGGTGCGGGGGCCCGTGCGGCTGACGGGTGCTGCGGGCTTCGACAGGCTCAGCCTGAGGGAGGGTGGATGCCGGGCCAGATGGCGGCTCCGCCGCGCGGCAACGCCCTTGGGAGCATCCCGAGGCCCCTCAGCCTGAGCCTGTCGAAGGCCGCACCACGCCCCCGCTGCTCTTCCCCGGGTGCAGTGACACGCCCCTCAGGCGGGAAAGCCCCGGACCGCCGGATTTCCTATCCCATGGCCGTCACCCCGGCGAAAGCCGGGGTCCAGGGACGCCGCGCGGTATGGCGAAGGGCCCCTGGATTCCGGCTTTCGCCGGAATGACGGAACCGGACCTTCCGGAGCAGCGACACGCCCCTCAGCCTGAGCCTGTCGAAGGCCGCACAGCATCCCCGCTGCCGGGGCACCCCGCCTCAGTCGAACAGCGAGGAAACCGACTTCTCGTTGCTGATGCGCTCGACGGCGTCGGCGATCAGCGGGGCGATGGTCAGCTGCCGGACGTTGCGGGAGACGCGCACCGCCTCGGTCGCCTGGATGCTGTCGGTGGTGACCAGCGCCTCCAGCGGCGACTGGGCGACGCGGGCGACGGCGCCGCCGGACAGCACGCCGTGGGTGACGTAGGCGCGCACCGACCGGGCGCCGCGCTCGGTCAGGGCGACGGCGGCGTTGCAGAGCGTCCCGGCGCTGTCGACGATGTCGTCGACCAGGATGCAGTGGCGGCCCGTGACGTCGCCGATGACGTTCATCACCTCCGACACGCCGGCGCGCTCGCGCCGCTTGTCGATGATGGCGAGGTCGGCGCCCAGCCGGGTGGCGATGGCGCGGGCCCGCACCACGCCGCCGACGTCGGGCGACACGATCATCAGGTTCTCCTTGCCCATCGTCCGCTCGATGTCCTCGACGAAGACGGGGGCGGCGACCAGGTTGTCGGTCGGGATGTCGAAGAAGCCCTGGATCTGGCCCGCGTGCAGGTCCATGGTCAGCACGCGGTGCGCGCCGGCCTGGGTGATGAGGTTGGCGACCAGCTTGGCCGAGATCGGCGTGCGCGGGCCCGTCTTGCGGTCCTGGCGCGCGTAGCCGTAGTAGGGGATGACCGCCGTGATGCGCCGGGCCGACCCGCGGCGCAGCGCGTCGATCATGACCAGCAGCTCCATCAGGTTGTCGTTGGCGGGGTAGCTGGTCGACTGGATGACGAAGACGTCCTCGCCGCGGACGTTCTCCAGGATCTCGACGAACACCTCCATGTCGGAGAAGCGCCGGATGCTGGCCTTGGTCAGCGGCACCTTGAGGCAGACGGAGATGGCTTCGGCCAGCGGCCTGTTGCTGTTGCCGGCGATGAGCTTCATGGCCCGCCCTTGGATTCCGAGGAGTTGTCACGGGGAAAAACCCCGGAAAGGCCAAGGGCTTCCGGTGTCTTCCAACCTTCACGAAGGCGCGCGGAACATATCAAGGCATGTACGGGCTGTAAACGCCCGCAGGGCCGCGGAGCCCCCCATCCGGCGCATGAGCCGCCCCTATTCGGTAGGGGTCCTACTCCCTCAGGGATATGGCCGAGAGCTGGCGGCCGTAGTCGGGCTCGCCGGCCAGCGTCGTGCGGCGGTAGCTGAAGAAGCGGTCCTCCAGCAGGGTGCAGTGCGGCGCCCGCTCCACCGACGCCACCCCGGCCGCCCGCAGCCGCGCCTCGGCATAGCCGCCGAGGTCGAACAGAAAGTGCCCCCCGCGCGCCGACGGCGCGAACCAGGCGGCGTTGTCGCCCCCCGTCTCCAGCAGCCGCTCCCGGAACTCCGGCCCTACCTCATAGGCGCGGGCGGAGATGTGGGGGCCGATGCCGGCCAGGATGCGGGAGCGGTCGGCCCCCAGCGCCTCCATGGCCGCGACCGTGGCCTCCAGCACGCCGCCGACCGCACCCTTCCAGCCGGCGTGCGCGGCGCCCACGACGCGCGCGGACGGGTCGCAGAACAGCACCGGCGCGCAGTCGGCCGTCAGGATGCCCAGCGCCACGCCCGGCACCTTCGTCACCAGCGCGTCCGCCTTCGGCGCGTCGGCCGGGCCGAAGGGCGCCTCCACCGTCACCACCTCGGGGCTGTGCACCTGGTAGACGGTGACGAGCGCGCCGGCGGGCAGGCCCAAATCCGCCATGCAGCGCCGCCGGTTCTCCGCCACCTTCGCCGGGTCGTCCTGCGAGCCGAAGCCGACGTTGCGCGAGGCGTACAGGCCCTCCGACACGCCGCCCTCGCGGGTGAAGGAGGCGTGGCGGACGGGGGCGTCGGACAGCGGGGCGAGCGTGATCATGGCACCTGACCTTCGAAACCGGCGGGGACCGGCGCGCCCGGGCTGGCCAGCGCCAGCGCCTTGAACAGGCGGCCCATCTGGTCGTCGCCGACCAGCCGGCGGAACGCCGCCTCTATAACATCCGCCCCGGCCCCGGCGACAGAGCGCTTCAGCGCGTCGGCGCGCTGGCGGATGCCCAGCGCCAGCAGCAGCGCCCCCTGCCCCACCGGCCCGTAGGCCGCGGCGCCGGCCGTGCCGGCGGCGTCGGCCAGGGCGGTGAAGTCGACGTGCGCGGTCAGGTCCGCCTCGCCCGGGTCCTCCAGCACGGGGGCGAAGGCGTGGCGGCGCACCGCCTGCAGCGTGTCGCCGACCGCCGGCCCGGCATGGCCGTAGTCCACCAGCAGCGCCGCCCCCGGGTGGCGGGCCAGGCGCGCCCCGATCTCCGCCGCGACGGCCATGCCGGCCGGGGCGATCTCCGCCACGCTGCCGACGGGGCTCCCGCGCAATGCCACCGGCACCAGCAGGTCGCCGGGGGCGAGGTCGACCGTCCAGGCCAGCCGCCCCTCCCCGTCCAGCCC
>DASPKT010000034.1:0-40306 GCA_035627915.1 Azospirillaceae bacterium | reverse complement strand
CCTGCCAGGCCTTGGCCAGCCGATCCATCTCGTCCAGCCGCTTCTGCTGGGCGGGGTTGTCGGCGGTCAGCTTCTTCACCGCGGCGAGGGCCTCGGCGTAGGCGGCGCGGCCCTTCCGGTAGGGCTCCAGGAAGGCGTCGTCCTGCTTGGCCACGAAGTAGCCGCGCACGCCCGTCTCCTGGTCCACCATGGCGGCGCCGACCTGCTCCAGCCGGTCCAGCACGGCGTATGTGTGGGAGGTCTTGGCGTTGCCGGCCTGGATGAAGTGCAGGCGGGTGTATGTCACCGCGTTGGCCGCGAGCACGACCAGGATAAGCACCGCGAAGGCTGCCGCCAGCTTGCGCGCGATCGACAGGTTGCTCAGGAACGCCATCACTCCACCCTCCCCATAGGAGCCGGGCATAGGACCTGTCCCGGCCGGACGATCCTAATTGCTTACGGCTCAAAGGAGGTAGGTCTGAATCGTCCGAAAGGGCCTGTACTTTAGAGGTATAAATTCCCCTCAGGCCAGGGACTTGAACCGCTCCGTCGCCCCCACCAGCGCCGAACGCACGCCGGGCTCCATGGCGGAGTGGCCGGCGTCCGGCACGACGATGTAGTCGGCCTCCGGCCAGGCGCGGTGCAGCTCGTCCGCGGTGCGGATCGGGCAGACCACGTCGTAGCGGCCCTGCACGATGACGGCCGGGATGTGCCGGATGCGGCCGATCTGGTCGAGCAGGCGGCTCTCGGGCTCCGGCATGTTGTTGCGGAAGTAGTGCGCCTCGATGCGGGCGAGGCCCAGCGCGTGGTTGTCCTCCCCCGAGGCGGACAGCAGCTCCGGGCTCGGCATCAGGGTGGAGCAGGCGCCCTCGTACACGCTCCACACCCGGGCGGCGGCCATGCGCACCTGCGGGTTGGGGTCGTTCAGGCGCCGGTGGTAGGCCTCCAGCAGGTCGCCGCGCTCGGCCTCGGGGATGAAGCCGTTGAAGCTGGCCCAGGCCTCCGGGAAGATGTTGCGCATCTGGTAGAGGAACCAGTCGATCTCCCGCCGCCGCATCAGGAAGATGCCGCGCAGCACCAGCCCGACGACGCGGTCCGGGTGGGCCTGGGCGTAGGCCAGCGCCAGGGTGGAGCCCCAGGAGCCCCCGAACACCATCCAGCGCTGGATGCCCAGCAGGGTGCGCAGCTGCTCCAGGTCGCCGACCAGGTCGGGGATGTCGTTCTCCCGCGTCTCCCCCAGCGGGGTGGAGCGGCCGGCGCCGCGCTGGTCCAGGATGACGATGCGGTAGTGCGCCGGGTCGAAGAAGCGCCGGTGCGTGGGCGAGGCGCCGGCGCCCGGGCCGCCGTGCAGGAAGACCACGGGCATGCCGTTGGGGTTGCCCGACTGCTCCCAGTAGATCGTGTGCAGCGTGCCCACCCGCAGATGGCCGGTCTGGTAGGGGTCGATCGGGGGGAACAGCTCGCCGCGGGCCATGGTCTCATCCGAAGTGGGGGAACGGGAGTTTAGGGAACCGCCCGGCGCAACGCAAACCATCCGGCGCGGTCCGGGGCGCCCCAGGTGCGACACCGTCGCGTGGGGCGGGCGGGCGCGCCCGGTGCTAGGGTCGGAGACGATGGTGGATGGGACCCCGATGGACAGGCGCGCGCGGATCGACGAGGACGGCATCGCGGAGCTGGTGCTGGCCTTCTACGCCCGGGTCCGCCGCGATCCCCTGCTGGGGCCGGTGTTCCACGCGGCCGTCGGCACCACCGACGCCGAGTGGATCGCGCACCTGGACCGGATCGCCGCCTTCTGGTCCTCCGTCCTGCTGGGCACCGGCCGCTACCAGGGCCGGCCCATGGTCGCGCACGCGGCGCTGCCGGGCATCGGCGCCGCGCATTTCGAGCGCTGGCTCTCCCTGTTCGGCGAGACGGCGGCGGCGCTGTTCGAGCCGGAACCGGCGGGGCGGCTGGCCGACACCGCGGCGCGCATCGGCCGCAGCCTGCAGCACGGGCTGGCGCTGCATGCGGCGTCCCGGGGCTGAGGCCTCACTCCAGCAGGGCGAGCTGGCCCGGGTGGGCCGCGTGGACGAGGGGGCCGTTGCGATCCTCGATCCAGCCGCGCACCTCCACCCGCCGCCCGCCGAGCGCCAGCGGGTCCAGGCCGGCGGCGCGGAACGCCGCATGGTCGGCGGCGGCGACCTCCACCGTGAAGTCGCTGCGGTAGTCCCGCCCGAAGTTCACGTAGATCCAGTCGCGCACCCGGGCCGTGCGGGCGACGCGGCCGGCGACCAGCTGGAAGCTGCCGACCTCGCCCGCGACCGCGTCGGGGGAGCGGACGGCGTAGAAGGGATGCGCCCACAGCCCGGCCGCGGCGGCGCGGGCCTCGGCTTCCGCCGCGCGGAAGGGGGCGGGGGGCAGGCGGTCGGCCTGGATGAAGTGCAGGCGGGCCCAGCCCAGGCGCAGCATCTCCCCCTGCACCCAAAGCCCGTCGTCGCGCACCAGCTGCGCCGGGATGCGGCCGTGCCGGTCGCGCGCGGCGCCGGCGGCGTGGGGAATGACGGTGCGGCCCCGCACCAGGCCGGCCAGCGCCTCCGCCGCCTCCCCGGCGAGCGGCCAGGCGGCGATACGGCGGTTCCCGGAGGCCGGGCGCGGTAGCTGGATGCCCGCCAGCCGCAGCGTCCGGCCGTCGGCAAGCGTGAGCGAGCCGTCGGCGCCGACCCCGGTCACGGCGCCGCCGTCCAGCGGGACCAGACCGTCGGCGGGGAAGGTGTCGGGAAGCGGGGCGGCGGCGAGGGGGCGCGTGCCCAGGGCGGGCAGGGCCGCCAGCAGGCCCAGGATCAGGCGCCGCGACGGCGCGTCGTCCCTGCCTCCGCCCACCTCAAGTCCCCCGTCCGCCGTCCCGTCCCGGCGGAGGCAACCACGTCCGGCGTCCCGCCGCAACCGGGTTGGGCGGAGGGGCGCCGGGCGGTTGCCGGCCGGGACGGGGGCGCTGTGGGGAGGGAGGGAGGAGGCTCAGCTCGCGCGGGCGAGCTTGCGGACCGCGGCCCAGAGGTCGGACGCGTTGCGGTCCAGCTCGAACATGGTCGCCTCGTGGGGGTCGCGCCCCTGGCGGCGGCACTCGAGCACGAAGTGGTTGGTGTTCGCCGGGTCGAGGCCGAGCTGCTCGCACGCGGCGGTGAAGGCGGTGGGGATGTCGATCATCTGCATCATGGCTGCCCTAACGTCCGGAGACAGCCGACTGTTGCATCGCACAATGGCAAAAAGAAGACGTAATCCGATCAATGGTGTGATGCGTTTTGCGCGGGCGAAGTTCTACTTACCTGTGGCAATTCCGCCGCCCCGCTCGGGCCCTGGGGAAGCAGGGAGGCGGTACGTCGCCGCCTCCCCGCCGGAGTAACCCTTCGGGATCAGGGCTTCGGCTGGCGCTGGTGGCCCTGGCCGGCCTTGCCGGGGTCGACGGGCGTGTCCGCCGTCTGGTTCTGGTGGCCCTTGGGCACGGGCTGCTTGGACTCGTTCTTGATCTGGTTGAGGCCGGGATGGTCCTTCTTCGACATGGCGCCGTCTCCTCTCGTCGCGGTCGGGGACCATGGCAACCGCCGGGCGGGCGCGCCGTTCCCCGCGCGATGACCGGCGCAACCATGGCGCCCGCGGGCTGTTCACCCCGCACCCGATGCCTCCAGGAGGACGCCATGGACCAGGACCGCAAGCAGCAGAAGGACAAGGACGACGTCCTGCACAAGCAGACCCCGCAGCAGGAAGGCCCGACGGGCGATTCCGGGCTGGCGGACGAGGCGGCCAAGGACGGGGACGTCGACCGCAGCAAGACCCCCGGCAAGACCTACGACGTCTGAGCCCCCCGTGACCCCCGACCCCCTGGCGCTGGACGCGCTGGTGGTCGGCGGCGGGCCGGCCGGCCTGACCGCCGCCATCTATCTCGGCCGCTACCGCCGGCGCTTCCTGGTGCTGGACGCCGGCGCCAGCCGCTGCGCCTGGATCCCGCGCTCGCACAACCACCCCGGCTTCCCCGACGGGGTCAACGGGGTGGAGCTGCTGCAGCGCATGCGCTCCCAGGCGGAGCGGTACGGCGCCGTCGTCACCCGCGCCGGGGTGGAGACGCTGGCGCGCGACGGCGACGGCTTCGTGGCGGTGGACGCCACCGGGGGCCGCCACCGCGCCCGCTTCGTGCTGCTGGCGACCGGCGTCATCGACAAGGAGCCGGGCCTGCCCGACCTGTTCGAGACCGTGCGCAAGGGCCTGCTGCGCTACTGCCCGATCTGCGACGCCTACGAGATCACCAACAAGCGCGTCGGCCTGTTCGGCCAGGGCGCACACGGGGTGGCGGAGGCGTTGTTCATCCGCGTCTACACCCCCGACCTGACCCTCGTCACCCTGGGCCAGCCCCTGGACGCGACGGAGGAGCAGCGCCGGCAGCTCGAAGAGGCCGGCATCCGGGTGGAGGAGCGGCCGGTGACCGGCGTGCGGTCGGAGGACGGGGCGCTCATACACCTGGGGCTGGCGGACGGCACCGACCTCGCCTTCGACAGCCTCTATTCCGCCCTCGGCACCGCACCCCGCAACGGGCTGGCGGTGCAGCTGGGCGCGACCCTGTCGGAGGACGGCCGCCTCTGCACCGATCCCCACCAGGAGACCTCCGTCCCCGGCCTCTACGCCGCCGGCGACATCGTGGACAATCTGAACCAGATCAGCATCGCCATGGGCCAAGCCGCCGTCGCCAGCACGGCCATCCACAACCGGCTGCGGCGCGGCGAATAGTCAGTCCGCGAAGAACCCGCGCAGGCCTTCCCCCACCACCTCCATGAAGGCGCGCACCCGCGCGGTGGCCTTCAGGTCCTGGTGGGTGATGAGCCAGAGCTCGCGCGTCAGCTCCGGCACGTCCGGCAGCAGCCGCACCAGCCCCGGCTCGGGGTCGGCGAGGTAGCGGGGCAGCACCGCCACCCCCATGCCGGCCAGGGCGCAGCGCATCTGGTTGATGAGGGAGGAGGAGCGGAAGACCACCGCCTCGTCGGGCACCGTCTCCGCCAGCCACTCCGCCGCCTTCACCGGCAGCGCCGTCTCCCCCCAGCCGATGACGGGCAGCCGGGCGAGCCCGTCCAGCCCGCCCGGCATGCCGTGCCGCTCCACCAGGCCGGCGGCGGCGTAGGGGGCCCAGCGCATGTCGGCCAGCTTGCGGCCCCAGAGGTCGCCCTGCACCGGCCGGGTCGCGCGCAGGGCCACGTCCGCCTCGCGCCGGGACAGGTCCAGCTGGCGGTTGTCGATCAGCAGCTCCACCAGGATGCCGGGGTGGCGGTCGCGGAAGCGCGCCAGTTCCGCCGGCAGCAGCCGGAAGGCCAGCGTCTCCGAGGAGGTCACCCGCAGCCGCCCGGCCAGCCGCGTGTCGCGGCCGGTCACGTCGCGGTCGGCGGCCAGCGCCTCCGCCTCCATCCGCTCCGCCGCCAGCACCAGCCGCGCCCCGGCCTCGGTCGGGCGGTAGCCGCCGGGCGCCCGGTCGAACAGCAGCGTGCCGAGGTCGGCCTCCAGCGCCCCCAGCCGCCGGAACACGGTGGAGTGGTTGACGGCGAGGTCGCGCGCCGCCCCGGTCAGCCCGCCGGCCCGCGCCACCGCCAGCACCGTCCTGAGGTCGTCCCAGCCCAGCATCCGCCTCCGGCCTCCATTTGCATCCGTGCAAGATCGGCTGGCGATCTTACAACGTGCCGTGCATCCGTGCACGGCCTAACCTCCGGGACATGGACGCCGCCGCGGCGCCCGCCCCCCTCGAACTCGGAGAGATCCTGAGATGACCGCCCGCATCACCCGCACCGAGCTGAAGTCCCTGCTGGACGCCGGCGCCCGCCTGACCGTGGCCGAGGCGCTGCCGGAGAAGTACTACCGCCACAGCCACCTGCCGGGGGCGGTCAACCTGCCGCTGGACCGGCTGGAGGAGATCGCCGCCGAGCGGTTCCCGGCCCGCGACGCCGCCGTCGTCGTCTACTGCGCCGACATCACCTGCCGCAATTCCGACCAGGCGGCGGAGCGGCTGGCGGCCCTGGGCTACACCGACGTGCGCGTCTACGCCGAGGGCAAGAAGGACTGGATCGAGGCCGGGCTGCCGGTCGAAACCGGCCTGCGGGCCGCGTGAGGAGGACGGACCATGACCCTCTACCGCAATCCCGGACTGGCGGCCCTGCTGCTGCGCCTGTCGCTGGGCGTCATGTACCTGACCCATGCCGGCCTCAAGGTCTTCACCTTCGGCATGCCGGCGGCCGCCGCCTTCTTCGAGGCGCAGGGCTTCCCCGCCTGGAGCGTCTGGATCGTCGTCCCGGCCGAGGTGCTGGGCGGGCTGATGCTGATCGCCGGCCTGTGGACGGGCCCCGTGGTGCTGGCGCTGCTGCCGGTGCTGGCCGGCGCCGCCTGGGTCCATCTCGGCAACGGCTGGGTCTTCACCGCCCCCGGCGGCGGCTGGGAATACCCGGTCTTCCTGATGGCGATGTCGCTGGTGCAGCTGCTGCTGGGCGACGGCCCGCGCCTCCTGGGTGCCGCCGCACCCCGGCGGGTGGAACTCGCGGGGTCCTGACCTCCCGGCCCCTCACCACGGGGCCCCGCGACGGCCGGGCGGCCTTCCCCATGGGGCCGCCCGGCCATCTTCCGTTCCTACTCCCGCCCGGGGACCTTCAGCCCGTTGGTCTTGGCGGTCTTGGCGAACTCCTCCTCGGCGCGCTTGGCGGCGCGCTGGCCCAGGTCCAGCCCGGCGGTGGTGGCCTGCTGCATGATCTGCGGGGTGACGCGCAGCATCTTCCGGCCCAGCGGGCTGTCGTAGAAGGTGATGATCTGGCGCAGGTCGGCGGCGGTGAAGTGGCGGGCGTAGATCTTCGCCATCTCCTCCATCATGGCCGGGATCTCCTCGCGCAGGACCGGCATGTAGAAGTCGGTCACGAAGGCCTCCACCTCCACGCTGCGCGCGGGGTTGGCCTGCTTCATGTTCTGCACGATCTGCTGGTTGATGGTGGAGGCGATCTGCTGCCCCACCACGGCGGCGCCGGTCTTCTCGATCAGCTTGCGGGCGAGGTCCAGCGTCGCCTCGTCGACCTGGCCGCCGGGCTTCGCCGCCGGCCGCTGGGCTGCGGGGCGCTGCTGCGGGGCGGCCGGCTGCTGGCCCGCCTGCGTCGGCGCCTGCTGGGCCGGGGCCACCTGCGCGGGGGCGGGCTGCTGCGGGGCCGGCTGCTGCTGGGCGGAAGCGGGCGGCACGGTCAGGCCGGCCGCGAGCAGGACCGCCAGGACGTGGATTGGGCGCACCGTGGGGTACTCCGTCCGTGATGACTGGGCGGGAGAGTACCGGCGGCGGGCGCCGGGCGCCATGACCTTTAGGATATAAGGGAGGGGCGGAACCGCAACTCCCGGCGCCGGTTGCCTTCCTGCCCGCCCAGGCGCGGGCGACGGAGGAGGCAGCCATGGCTGAGAAGGAAGGGCGCTACGACGGCTCCACGGCCGACCCGGCGGCGCGCAACAGGTCGGTCCCGGAGTCCGCCGAGGCGGGCAAGGACATGGCGAACCAGCAGGTGGAGAACCTGCGGCGCGACAAGGCCAAAGGCGACGACGGGTCCAAGGACCTGGAGGCCGACCGGCGCAAGATGCCGGGCGAGCCGACCTGACCTCCTCTTAGGCCCTCGCCGCACCCGGAATCCCTCCCGGGGCGGCGTCCCCCGCGCCGCCCGACCCCCGCGCGCTTGACACTTCGTTAGTATTGACTTACGGTAAGTCACGACTGACGGAGTTGCTCATCATGGCGGTCAGGCAGGCGGCGGCGGTGAAGGCCCTCGGGGCGCTCGGCGACGAGACCCGGCGGACCATCTTCGAGCGACTGGCGCGCGGCCCTTCCGCGGTGGGGGAGTTGGCGGCGGGGCTGTCGGTCACCCGGCCGGCGGTGTCGCAGCACCTGCGCGTGCTGAAGGAGGCGGGCCTGGTCACCGAGACCCCGGAGGGGACGCGGCGGATCTACCGGCTCGACCCCAGGGGCATCGCCGCGATGCGCGACTGGCTGGACGCCCATTGGGAGAACGCGCTGGCCGCGTTCCGCGACTTCGTGGACGCCCAGGCAGCGGAGGGGGAGGAGGGGGAATGAGCATCGCGCCAATCGTGCGCGCCGTGGAGGTGAAGGCGGGCCCGGCGCGCGCTTTCGACCTGTTCACCGCGAACATGGGCCTCTGGTGGCCGCGGTCCTTCTCCATCGCGCCGGCGCCGCAGGCCTCCGTGCACCTGGAACCGCGCGAGGGCGGCCGCTGGTTCGAGCGCGACGAGGCCGGGGGCGAGACGGACTGGGGCCGCGTGCTGGTCTGGGACCCGCCGTCGCGCCTGGTGCTCGCCTGGCAGATCACCGCCCGCTGGTCCTTCGACCCGGACCTCGTCACCGAGGTCGAGCTGGCCTTCGAGCCGGCCGGGGAGGGGCGCACGCGGGTCACCCTGGAGCACCGCAACCTGGAGCGGTTCGGCGCCGACGCCGAGGCCGTGGCCGGGCACCTCGGCGGCGGCTGGCAGAAGCCGCTCGACCTCTTCGCCCAGCTCGTCGAAACCCACCCCTGACCGGAGCGACCGATGCCGCAGTTCACCGTCCACACGATCCCTGGCAGCCCCTACGGCCGCGCGGTGCTGGCCACGCTGGAGGAGAAGGGGCAGCCCTACCGCATCAGCCCGGTGGCGCCGCCGGCCCTGCGCGAGCCGCCGCACCTGTCGCGCCACCCCTTCGGCCGCATCCCGGCCCTGGAGCACGGCGACTTCATGCTCTACGAGACGCAGGCGATCCTGCGCTATCTCGACCGGCTGGTCCCGGAGCCCCGCTTCACCCCGACCACCATCCGGGCCGCCGCCCGCATGGACCAGGTGATGAACGTCAACGACTGGTACCTCTTCCAGGGCGTGGGCGACGTGATCGGCTTCCAGCGCATCGTTGTGCCGGTGGTCCTCGGCACCGACCCCGACGAGGCCGCCATCGCCGCGGCCATGCCCCGGGCGCAGGTGGTCTTCGCGGAACTGGCGCGCCTGCTGGGCGAGGGACCGTACTTCACCGGGGAGGAGACCAGCCTGGCCGACCTGCTGGTCGCCCCGCAGCTCGACATCCTCTCCGGCACGCCGGAATGGCGGGTGCTGACCGGGGGCCAGCCCAACCTGGTCCGCTGGCTGGAGCGCATGAACGCCCGGCCCAGCTTCCAGCGCACCACCTGGGCGCGGGTCGCGGAGATGGCGGCGGGCTGAGGGGTCGCCCTACCCGCGCCAGTCGTCGCGCAGGATGGCGAACAGCAGGTGGTCGGCCCAGCGGCCGTCGATGCGCAGGTAGCCGCGGGCGTAGCCCTCGTGCCGGAAGCCCACCTTCTCCAGCACGCCGCGGCTGGCCTCGTTGGTGGGGATGCAGGCGGCCTCGACCCGGTGCAGCCCCAGCTGCCCGAAGGCGAAGGACAGGGTCAGCCGCGCCGCCTCGCTGGTGTAGCCGCGCCGGGCGAAGGGGCGGCCGACCCAGTAGCCCATGGTGCCCATCTGGGCGACGCCGCGGCGCACGTTGGTGAGCCCGATGCCGCCCGCCACCTTGGCGCTGTCCCGCTCGAACACGAGGAAGCTGTAGGCCTCGTCGCCGCGCCACTCCGCCGCCTGCCGGCGCACCCGGCGCAGGAAGGAGGCGCGGGTCAGCGCGTCGGCCGGCCAGGTCGGCTCCCACGGCGTCAGGAACTCGCGCGAGCGCTCGCGCAGCTCCGCCCACTCGCGCCAGTCGCGCGGCTGCGCCGGGCGCAGGAACACCCGCTCCCCCTCCAGGCGGACGGCGGGGGGGCTCAGGAGGCCGGTCTGGAGGAGCGGGATCACCGGCGGCCGCGCTCAGGCGAGGCGGGCGGCGATGCGGTCGTACTCCTCCAGCCCCTTGACGGGGCCGAGGGCGGCGACGACCGGCGGCCGGGCGCGCAGGCGGCGGGCGCAGCGGCGCACCGCCTCCACGTCCACCGCGTTGATCCTGGCGATCACCTCGGCGGTGTCCAGCGGGCGGCCGTGGACCAGCATGTGCTGCCCCAGCTGCTCGCAGCGCGCCATGGTGCTCTCCAGCGACATCAGGAGGCTGGCCTTCATCTGCGCGCGGGCGCGGGCGACCTCCTCCTCCGTCACGTCCTCGGCCACCCGGCAGACCTCGTCGCAGACGACGGGGATCAGCTCCCCCGCCTCGTCGGCGCCGGTGCCGGCGTAGATGGCGAAGACGCCGGCGTCGCGGAACGGGTTGGCGAAGCTGTAGATGGAATAGACCAGCCCGCGCTCCTCCCGCACCTCCTGGAACAGGCGGGACGACATGCCGCCCCCCAGCAGGGTGGAGAGGACCGAGGTCGCGTAGTTGTCCTCGTGGTGGACGCCGACCCCCTCGAAGCCCAGCACCAGGTGCAGCTGCTCCAGGTCGCGCGCCTCGCGGAAGTCGCCGGGGGTGTAGCGGGCCTGCTGCTCCGGCGGGGTGGTGCCGGGGGGCAGCCCCTCGAACAGGCGGGCGGCCATGTCGACCACCCGCTCGTGCTCGATCCGGCCGCTGGCGGCGACCACCAGGTTGGCGCCGGTGTAGCTGCCGCGGACATACTCCGCCAGATCCTCGCGCCTGAGGCCGCCGACGATGTCGGGCGTGCCCAGCACCGGCCGCCCCAGCGCCTGGTCCTTGAAGGCGGCGGCCTGGAAATGGTCGAAGATGATGTCGTCGGGGGTGTCCTCCGCCTGCCCGATCTCCTGCAGCACCACCGCCCGCTCCTTGACCAGCTCGCGCTCGTCCAGGGTGGCGTGCTGGAGGATGTCGGCGACGATGTCCAGCGCCAGGCCGGAATCCTCCTTCAGCACCTTGGCGTAGTAGGCCGTGTGCTCGCGCGTGGTGTAGGCGTTCAGGTGCCCGCCCACGTCCTCGATCTGGCTGCTGATCTGGTAGGCGTCGCGCGTCGGCGTGCCCTTGAACAGCATGTGCTCCACCAGGTGGGCGACGCCGTTGACCTCCGGCCGCTCGTCCCGGGTGCCGACGCCGACCCAGACGCCCAGCGACACCGTCTCCACCCCGGACATGCTGTCGGTGGCGACGCGGAGGCCGCCGGGCAGGGTGGTGACCCGGCAGCTCATGCGGCCCCCCTGGCGACGGCGCGGGAGCGCGCGCGGACGAACTGCTTCACCGCCTCGACGTCGTTGGGCAGCACGGAGAGCCGCTCCTCCCGCTCATAGAGGTCGGCCAGGTGGCGGGGCAGGCCGGGGCGGACGCCGGTCGCCGCCTCCACCGCGTCGGGGAACTTGGCGGGATGCGCGCAGGCCAGCGCCACCACGGGGATGGAGGGATCGAGGTCGGCCGCGCGCGCGGCGGCCAGGCCGACCGCCGTGTGCGGGTCGACCAGCATGCCGGTGTCGCGGTGCACCCGCGCCATGACCTCCCGCGTGCGCTCCTCGTCCGCCCGGTGCCCCTCGAACAGGGCGCGGGCGTCGGCCAGCTGCTTGGCCGTCACCATGAAGGAGCCGGTGTCGCGGAAGTGCCGCATGGTGGCGTCCACCATGCCGCCCTCGCGGCCCATCAGGTCGAACAGCAGCCGCTCGAAGTTGCTGGAGATCTGGATGTCCATGCTGGGGCTGATGGTGGGCACGACCGGCGCCGTCGCCATGGTGCCGCTGCGGAAGAAGCGGGCCAGGATGTCGTTGCTGTTGGTGCCGACGATCAGCTTGGCCACCGGCACGCCCATGGCGCGGGCGGCGTAGGCGGCGTAGACGTTGCCGAAGTTGCCCGTCGGCACGGCGAAGGCCACCTCGCGGTCGGGCGCGCCCAGGTCCACGGCGGCGACCACGTAGTAGACGATCTGGGCCATGATGCGGGCCCAGTTGATGGAGTTGACCGCCGACAGGCTCATCTCGTCGCGGTAGGCGGCGTCGTTGAACAGCGCCTTCACGATGTCCTGGCAGTCGTCGAAGGTCCCCTCCAGCGCCACGTTGTGGACGTTGGGCGACAGCACGCTGGTCATCTGCCGGCGCTGCACCTCCGAGGTTCGGCCGCGCGGGTGCAGGATGACGATGTCCACCGCCTCGCGGTCGCGGCAGGCCTCGATGGCGGCCGAGCCGGTGTCGCCCGACGTGGCGCCGACCACCGTCACCCGCTGGCCGCGCCTGGCCAGCGTGTGGTCGAACAGGCGGCCCAGCAGCTGCAGCGCCACGTCCTTGAAGGCGAGGGTGGGGCCGTGGAACAGCTCCAGCACCCAGGTGCGGCGGTCCAGCTGCACCAGCGGCGTCACCGCCCGGTGGGCGAAGCCCGCATAGGCGTCGCGGACCAGGGCGGCGAAGGCCTTGGGCTCGATGCGGCCGCCCAGGAAGGGCAGCATGATCCGCGCCGCCGCCTCCTCGTACGGCAGGCCGCGCAGCGCGCGCAGCTCGTCCGCGGTGAAGCGCGGCCATTCGGCGGGTACGTACAGCCCCCCGTCGCGGGCAAGGCCCGCCAGCAGCACCTCGTCGAACTCAAGGGCCGGGGCCTTTCCCCGCGTGCTGATATACTTCACCGCTGCGACTCGTGTTCTGGGGGGGCCGCTACACTAGCCAGTGCCCGCGCGGCGGCGCAAGCGCCCGCGCGAGGGGGGTGGGCGTACGCCTGCGCGGACCTCCCCCGTTCCCGGCGCGTTACCTCCGCACCCGACGCCCCCGAGGGAGAGCCCCATGGAGCAGCCCGTCCGCCTCGGCATCGAGGACGCCCAGCGCCTGACCACCGAGTTCCTGACCGGCCAGATGGCGACCTCGCTGGCCGCCATCGAGTACGACATCCCGCCCTTCGCCCCGCCGGGGCCGCCGCCCTCGCCGCCGCTGGCGGAGGTCTCGCGCTCGACCGTGGAGCTGCGGCACGTGCCCGGCGCCTCCGACGCCCAGTACCGCATCCGCGCCTACGGCGATACGCTGACCATGCGGCTGCAGCTGAACGTCTGGCGCTTCGTCATCGTCTACTCGGTCCCGGCGCGCGACCTGGTGGACGTGACCGGCATCTCGCCCCGGTTCGAGCGGTGGGAGCGCGGCGCCGTCCATGCCGGCTGGACGGTCGGCTGGCGCGACGCGGTCGACCCCTGGGACCACGGCAAGGCGATGGTGGAGACCTACTGCTACGCCATGCTGCCCCGGGACTTCCTGGTGGACCCGATGGCCCAGCTCTACTGGCGGACCGACATCGTCCAGATGACGCGGGCCTTCTTCCTGGAGGCGCGGCGGGGCGGCGTGCCGCTCACCTCGGGGTGACCTCATCACCTCTGCGTGAACCGCATATGAACCTATCCGCCTGCCCCTTTGGATTTGTCTAAAACTCCCGATATATAGGCCTATCCTTCCGAGGCGGGGCTGACGGGAGCGGCGGGGGCCATGTCCTATCTGCAAGGCGTGATGCTGGGTGCGGTGCTGTCGCTGCTGGCGATGGTCTTCGCCTATCTCGCGGGCAAGATGGGCGAGGCCACCATCGACGGGCGCGAGGAGGCGGACTTCGCGGAGAAGCGCCTGCCCAAGCGGGCCCTGCTGGAGAGCCGGCTGGAGCTGCGCCGGGCCGAGCTGCAGGCGGAGCTGACCGCGCTGGGCACCGAGGTGCAGACCCAGCGCCGCCGCCGCTTCGTCCTGGAGAAGGATCTGCAGGACGCCCGGCGGGAGGCGGAATCGCCGATCCGGCTGGTCGGGCGCGAGGGCGTCGGGCTGCGCTTCCTCGCCTGGATGATCAACCGGCAGGTCCAGGGCGCGCAGGCGGAGGGCAAGCAGCACGGCACGCTGGACCCCGACTGGGCCAACCCGCAGATCGTGGAGGTCTGGGCCGACAACCTGGAGGACGCGCGCAAGGAGGTGGCCCGGATCTACCCGATCCCGCTGGGCTTCACCGTGCTGAACATCCGCCTGGACGCGGCCGAGGCCGACAAGCTGGAGCGGGAGGCGGTGTAAGCGCTATGATCGACGGACCCACCATCGTCGCCGTCCTGATGTCGCTGGTCTCGCTCCTGTTCTTCATGGAGCGCGCCTGGCGGCGGGTCCAGGACGGCCGCCGCCGCGCCCGCATGCTCATCAACAAGCGGACCCAGCAGGTCGAGCGCATCAAGAAGGCCGCCACGGCCACGCTGATGCTGAAGCGCGACCTGCGCCGCCAGCGCGAGACGGCGGCGGACATCGAGGAGGACTGCCTCAAGCTGGAGGGGCAGATCCAGACCGTGGCGCGCCCGGAGAACCGGCTGTTCGTGCTGGAGGAGCGGCGGGTCCCCTCCGACCTCGCCTGGGTGGTCACGGTGACCGGCAAGGGCGGGGACGAGCGCGGCTCGCGCCCCTGGACCAGCCGCAAGTTCCTGGTCTGGGCCGCGGACGAGGACGGCGCCCGCGCCAAGGCGGAGCGGCGCTTCCAGCCCGCCAACGGCTTCTCCGCCGCCGCCATCACCCCCTGGATCAAGCCGGCGCCGAAGCAGAAGCGCGCGTCCTGAGCGGCCGGCTCAGAAGTCGCTGCAGCGGCCCTTCTGCTCCCAGTCGCCGAAGCGGGTCGGCTCCGGACCGGCCGGGCCGCCGATCTCGCCGGGCGGCTGCGGGACGGGCACGGGCTTCGCCCCGGGCTCCGGCTTCGGGGCGGCGGGTCCGGCGGGGTGGGCGTCGGCGGGTTGCTTGCTCATGGCCTGGATATGGTCCGTCGGGGCGTCGGGCTCAAGCGGGGCCGACCGGCGGCCAGCGGAAGACGAAGTGCGGCCAGACCTGCTCGGAGCACAGGCCGTCGCGGCGTATGACCAGGTCCTCAACCACCTCGGTCGCGCCGATGCAGCTGCTGTCGGTCGCGTCGTCGAAGATCACGTAGCCGCCCGGCACCATGCGGGGCTTCACCGTGTCCCAGCTGTAGGCGACGGCGCCGGCGATGTCGCAGTCGATGTGGGCCAGCGCCACCCGGCCGGCCTTCTCCAGCACGCCCTCGGCGGTGTCCTCGAACAGGCCCTTCACGAAGGTCAGGTTGTCCAGCCCCAGCCCAGCGGCGGCGGCCTGCACCCGCTCCAGGCTGGTCTCGGCCAGCGAGCCGCGGCGGTGGGCGTCCAGGTCGTGGTCGGTGGCCGGCATCCCCTCGAACGTGTCCAGGCCCCAGACCCGCACGCCCGGCAGGTAGCGCTTGCACAGCATCGCCATGAACATGGCGGAGCCGCCGCGGTAGCTGCCGAACTCCACGATGTCGCCCCGCTCCAGCCGCGGCAGGTAGAAGCGGATCAGCAGGTAGAGGTTCATCAGCTTGGTGTCGTCCAGCAGAGAGTGCGGCCCCGCGGCCAGCACGGCGGCGCGGTAGTCGGGATCGCCGCGCACCGTCTTCTCCAGCCCGCCGTGCTGGATGCCCCAGCCGCGGGCGTAGCCGTCGCGCACCACCCGGCCCTTGCGGGGGGCGGTGCCCATGTCCGGGATGTCGGGCAGGACGACGGGGCCGGGCGACCGCGGCGTCAGCAGCCCGGCCCGCACCAGATTGCGCCCGACGAAGGACCTGATCCGCCGCACCAGCATCGAATACCTCCTTGGAACGGGCGCATTGCTAGCCCAATCCGGCCGCCGCCGCCACCCATCCGCCGGGGGAGGAGGCGGGATTTCCGGGCCGGGTGTCGACAGGGCGCGCGACAGGGTATACATCCGGCCCATGGCTTCCCCGACCCAGACACCCCCCGCCGACTCCGCGCTCGCCTCCCGCGCCGCGGCCCTGGACCTGCTGGCCGCCGTCCTGCGCAAGAAGGTGCCGCTCGACGACGCGCTCGACCAGCACAAGGCGCTGGCGGAACTCGACCCCCGCGACCGCGCCTTCGTGCGGCTGCTGGTCGCGACCGTGCTGCGCCGCCTGGGCCAGGTGGACGCCGCCGTCACCGCCATGCTGGAGCGCCCGGACGCGCCCAAGGCGGCGGTGCTGGACATACTGCGCCTGGGGGCGGCCCAGCTGCTGTTCCTGGGCACGCCCGCGCACGCCGCGGTGGACACCGGTGTGGAGCTGGCGGTCGCGCGCGGGCTGGCCGGTTTCAAGGGGCTGGTCAACGCCGTGCTGCGGCGCATGGCGCGCGAGGGCGAGGCGCTGGTGAAGGCGCAGGACGCCGGGCGGCTGAACACGCCGGACTGGCTTTGGCTCTCCTGGCGGCAGCATTTCGGCACCGGCGCCACCCGCGCCATCGTCGAGGCGCACCTGGACGAGGCGCCGCTGGACATCACCGCCAAGGCCGACCCCGCCGCCTGGGCGGAGCGGCTGGAGGCGCGGCCGATGCCGAACGGCACGCTGCGCCGGGCCGCCGGCGGCTCGGTGACCGATCTCCCCGGGTTCGGGGAGGGCGCCTGGTGGGTGCAGGACATGGCGGCCTCGCTGCCGGCCCGCCTGCTGGGCGGCCTGTCCGGCGCCCAGGTGATCGACCTCTGCGCCGCACCCGGCGGCAAGACGGCGCAGCTGGCCGCCGCCGGCGCCCGGGTCACCGCGGTCGACCGGTCGGAGCCGCGGCTGGCCCGCCTCTCCCGCAACCTGGAGCGGCTGGGGCTGTCCGCGGAGACGGTGGCGGCGGACGCGGCCCTGTGGACGCCGGACGCCCCCGCCGACGCGGTGCTGCTGGACGCGCCCTGCTCCGCCACCGGCACCATCCGCCGCCACCCCGACGTGCTGCGGCTGAAGCAGCCGGACGACGTGGCGCGGCTGGCCGGGCTGCAGCGGCGGCTGCTGGAGCGGGCCCTCGGCATGGTCAATCCCGGCGGCCTGGTCGTCTACTGCACCTGCTCGCTGCAGCCGGAGGAGGGGGAGCAGCAGCTCGCCCGCCTGCTGGGCAAGCGCCAGGACGTGGAGCGCGTGCCGGTCCGGGCGGAGGAGGTGGGCGGCCTGGACGCCCTCCTCACCCCCGAGGGCGACGTGCGCACGACCCCAGGGCACCTCGCCGGCGAGGGCGGGATGGACGGGTTCTTCATCGCGAGGCTGCGCCGGACGTATTAGGGACGCATTGCCGTGACGGCCGGCAGCGGGGAGGGCTGTGCGGCCTTCGACAAGCTCAGGCTGAGGGACGTTTCGCTGCTCCCGTGGGTTCCACCGGGCCTGGCGTCCCGGTACCTCTATCCAATCCCCCCTGACCGTCACCCCGGCGGAAGCCGGGGTCCAGGGGCCCCCGAGCGCTACGGCCGACTGCCCCTGGATTCCGGCGTTCGCCGGAATGACGAAAGGATGAAAAGACGACACCGCGAAACCCTCGAGTTTGGGAAGCACGCACCCCCTCGCAGCCGCACCCCCGACCCCCCGGGGCTTCCCGCACGGCGGCATTCCTCCGCCGCAGAGTAGATTCCTTGCGCGGGCGGGCACGCTCGCTTGCGGCGCGGCGTGCGAGTTGGTAGGAAGCCGCGCATGAAACAGCCCGTCCGCATCGCCCCCTCCATCCTGTCCGCCGATTTCGCCCGCCTGGGCGAGGAGGTGCGGGCGGTGGACCAGGCCGGGGCCGACTACATCCACATCGACGTGATGGACGGGCACTTCGTGCCGAACATCACCATCGGCCCGTCGGTCGTGAAGGCGCTGCGCCCGCACACGGCGAAGGTCTTCGACGTCCACCTGATGATCTCGCCGGTGGACCTGTTCATCCCGGACTTCGCCAAGGCGGGTGCGGACATCATCACCGTCCACCCTGAGGCGGGGCCGCACCTGCACCGGACGATCCAGCTCATCAAGTCGCTGGGCAAGAAGGCCGGCGTGTCGCTGAACCCGGCGACCCCGGTCTCGGTCCTGGACTACGTGCTGGAGGAGCTGGACCTGGTGCTGGTCATGTCGGTCAACCCCGGCTTCGGCGGGCAGGCCTTCATCCGCAGCCAGCTCGACAAGATCGCCGAGATCCGGCGGCGCATCGACGCGCTGGGCAAGCCGATCGACCTGGAGGTCGACGGCGGCATCAACGCCGACACGGCGGCGGAGGCCGTCGCGGCCGGCGCCGACGTGCTGGTGGCCGGCACCGCCACCTTCCAGGGCGGCCCCCAGGCCTACGCGGCCAACATCCAGAAGCTGCGCGGGTAACCGGGATGGGCCGCGGCACGGCGGGGATGCGGCGGTTCCGGGCAAGCGGCCCCGCCTGGTTCTACGGCAGCCCGCTCTACCGGCTGTGGCTGCGCGGCAAGGTGCCGTCCGGCCTGACCACCGTCCCGCCCGATCCCTGGCCGGGCGACGCGCAGGCGGGCGCCCAGCTGCTGTCCGGCGTCTGGCGCTTCGGCGGCCAGACCCTGCGCGGCGAGACCCCGCCCTGGCTGGCGGACGAGGCGGGGCCCGCCTGGCTGGCCGGGATGCACGGCTTCGACTGGCTGCGCGACCTGCGCGCCGTCGGCGGCGACAGCGGCCGGCGCCAGGCCCGCGTGCTGGTGACGAGCTGGCTGGACGAGTTCCCGGGCTGGCATCCCGTGGCCTGGGCGCCCGACGTGCTGGCGACCCGCGTCGCCGCCTGGATCGGCCAGCACGAGTTCTTCCTGGCCAGCGCCGACGACACGCTGCGCGCCCGCGTCTTCGACAGCCTGGCCCGCCAGGTGCGCCACCTGGCGCGCACCTCCCCGGGCCGGCTGAAGGGGGCCGCCCTGCTGGTGGCGGTCAAGGGGCTGGCCTATGGCGGGCACTGCCTGCCCGGGCAGGAGAAGGCGGCCGCCCGCGCCCGCGCCCTGCTGGCGCGCGAGCTGCCGCGCCAGGTGCTGCCCGACGGCGGCCATGTGGAGCGCTGCCCCTCGGTGCAGATGCAGGTGCTGCGGCACCTGATCGACCTGCGCGCCGTGCTGCGCGTCGCCCGCTCCGACCAGATCGACCTGGTGCAGCACGCCATCGACCGCATGGCCCCCACCCTGCGCTTCTTCCGCCATCCCGACGGCGGGCTCGCTTTGTTCAACGGCGGGCGGGAGGAGGAGCCGGCCGCCATCGACACGGTGCTGGGCCAGGCCGACGCCCGCGGACGGCCCCTGCGCTCCGCCCCGCACATCCATTTCGAGCGGCTGACCGCCGGCCGCACCCACATCCTGATGGATGTCGGCGCGCCGCCGGGCCCCGGCCTGGACGCCCGCGCCCACGCCGGCACGCTGGCCTTCGAGATGAGCGCCGGGCGCGAGCGGCTGGTGGTCAACTGCGGCTCCCACCCCTCCGAGGTCGGTCCCTGGCGCACGGCGCTGGCCGCCACCGCCGCCCACTCCACCGTGACGGTGGAGGAGACCAACTCCAGCGCGGTGAAGGAGGAGGGCGGGCTCGGCCGCCGGCCCCAGCAGGTGCAGTCGTCGCGGCAGGAGAACGGCGGCGCCGTGCTGGTCGAGGCCAGCCACGACGGCTACCGCGAGCCCTTCGGCCTGCTCCACCGCCGCCGGCTCTACCTGGCCGACACCGGCGAGGATTTGCGCGGCGAGGACACGCTGGAGGGACCGGAGGGCAAGGCCTTCGCCATCCGCTTCCATCTGCATCCCGGCGTCCAGGCCAGCCTGCTCCAGGGCGGCGACGCGGCGCTGCTGCGGCTCCCCTCCGGCGCCGGCTGGCGGCTGAAGGCGGCCGGCGGCGCGCTGGAACTGGCCGAGAGCGTCTATCTCGGCGCCGGCCCCGACCCCCGCAAGACCGTGCAGCTCGTCCTGCGCGGCACCACCCGGCCCGGCGGCACCACCGTCAAGTGGGCGCTGCGCCGGGAGAAGCGGACGGAGGACGGGCAGGACGCCTGAGCCCCCGCCGCTGTTGTGACCAAGCCCTTCCCCAGGAAAGCCGATCCCATGACCACCCCGAACCTCGTCCCCCTCCGCCGCGCCCTCATCTCCGTGTCCGACAAGACCGGGCTGGTGGCCCTGGCCCAGGCGCTGGCCGCGCGCGGCGTGCAGATCCTGTCCACCGGCGGCTCCGCCAAGCGGCTGGAGGAGGCGGGCGTGCCGGTGACCGAGGTGGGCGACCACACCGGCTTCCCTGAAATGATGGACGGCCGGGTGAAGACCCTGCACCCGAAGATCCACGGCGGCATCCTGGCCCGCCGCGACGAGGCCGAGCACGTCGCCGCCATGGACGCCCACGGCATCCCCGGCATCGACCTGGTCGTGGTCAACCTCTACCCGTTCGAGGAGACGGTCGCGAAGGGCGCCGACTTCGCCACCTGCATCGAGAACATCGACATCGGCGGCCCCTCCCTGATCCGCGGTGCCGCCAAGAACCATGACTTCGTGACCGTGGTGACGGGGCCCGAGGACTATGAGGCGGTCATGGCCGAGCTGGCCGCCAACGACGGCGCCACCACGCTGGAGCTCCGCCGCCGCCTCGCCGCCAAGGCCTACGCCCGCACCGCCGCCTACGACGCCGCCATCAGCCGCTGGTTCGCCGGCCAGGTCGGGCAGGAGTATCCGGAGCGGGTCACGCTGGCCGGCTCGCTGCGCCAGACCCTGCGCTACGGCGAGAACCCGCACCAGACGGCCGCCTTCTACGTGACCGGGGAGCAGCGCCCCGGCATCGCCACCGCGGTGCAGCTTCAGGGCAAGGAGCTCAGCTACAACAACCTGAACGACACGGACGCCGCCTTCGAGCTGGTGGCCGAGTTCGAGCGGCCGGCCATCGCCATCATCAAGCACGCCAACCCCTGCGGCGTGGCCGAGGGGGAGAGCCTGCGCGAGGCCTATGCCCGGGCGCTCGCCTGCGACCCCGTCTCCGCCTTCGGCGGCATCATCGCCTGCAACCGCCCCCTCGACGCCGCCACCGCGGAGGAGATCGCCAAGCTGTTCGCCGAGGTGGTCATCGCCCCCGACGCCGACGAGGGCGCCCGCGCCGCACTCGCCTCCAAGAAGAACCTGCGCGTGCTGCTGACCCGCGACATGCCCGACCCCGCCGCCCCCGGCCTCTATATGAAGACCGTCTCCGGCGGCTTCCTGCTGCAGAACCGGGACAGCGGCCGCGTGGCGCTCGACGGGCTGAAGGTGGTGACGAAGCGCGCGCCCTCGGGCAAGGAGCTGGAGGACCTGCTCTTCGCCTTCCGCGTCGCCAAGCACGTGAAGTCCAACGCCATCGTCTACGCCAGGGACGGCGCGACGGTCGGCATCGGCGCCGGGCAGATGAGCCGGGTCGACAGCTCCCGCATCGCCGCCTGGAAGAGCCGCGACGCCGCCGAGGCGGCCGGCCTGGCCGAGCCCGGCACCCGGGGCAGCGTGGTCGCCTCGGACGCCTTCTTCCCCTTCGCCGACGGGCTGATCGCCGCGGCGGAGGCCGGCGTGACGGCGGTGATCCAGCCCGGCGGCTCCATGCGCGACCAGGAGGTCATCGACGCCGCCGACGCCCGCGGCCTCGCCATGGTCTTCACCGGCATGCGCCATTTCCGCCACTGAGGCCGGGGCGGCGGCGCCGTTCAGGCGGCAGGCGACAAACCCGGGCTTTCCAAAGTACTATGGCCTCCGTTCTAGCGGGCGGGAGGTGCCGGCGGATGGCGCTGGCTTGGGCAAGGCATGCATGGGTTGCCGTCCTGCTGGCGGTGGCGTCCGCTTCGCCGGCGGCCCGGGCGGAGGGTCTTCTCCTGGTGACGGAGGACAACCCGCCCTACAACTTCGCCGACCCGAACGCGCCCGGCCGCATCGGCGGCTTCGTCGCGGAGATCGTGGCGCTGACCATGGAGCGGGCCGGCGTCCCCTACACGACCGAGATGCTGCCCTGGGAGGAGGCCTACGCCAAGGCGCAGGCCCAGCCCGGCACCTGCGTCTACGGCATCAGCCAGTCGCCGGAGCGGCTGCCCCTGTTCCGCTGGGTGGGGCCGCTGGCGGAGGGCCAGTTCGCCATCTTCGGCAAGGCCGACCGCTCCCCCATCGCCTCGCTGGAGGAGCTGCGCGGCGCCCGCATCGGGGTGCAGGCCAACGGCCCGTTCGAGCGGCTGCTGCGCGAGCGGGGCTTCGCCGTGACCGCGACGACCAAGGAGGCGCTGTTCCCGCTGCTGCGGGACGGCGGCATCGACTTCGTGGCCTTGGGCCTGCGCAACGGGCGCTGGTTCGCCCGGCAGGCCAAGGTGCCCATCCGGGTGCTGATGCGCATGCTGGGCCCGCAGCTGGCGCTGGCCTGCCATCCGGAGACCGATCCAGCGCTGCTGGCCCGCATGAACGCGGCGCTGGGCGACCTGCACGCCGACGGCACCGCCGGCCGCATCCTCGCCCGCTACGAATAGGGCGCCCGCCGCCCGGCGGTCACTTCTTGGCGTTCAGCATCGCCACGACCTCTTCGTAGGCGCCGAAGACGTGCTCGCTGTCGCCGTTGATGTAGCGGATCATCACCGTCGGCTTCTCGTCCCGGTCGCGCCACTTGGTGACGGACCGGATGGCGTCGGAATTGACCGCGATCTGGCGGTTGTCGGTGTCCTGTAGCGTCACGAAGGCCATTCTTCTTCTCCCTCCCGCGGGGTATCGGCGACGGAGGATAGCACGGCATGCGGGCGCGGCAGCCCCCCTCCGGCGGATGAGACCGAAGGGCGAAGTCAGGGCGGGATGGGGAAGCGCAGGGCGGTGCGCCGTCCCGTGGCGGTCTCCACCGCCACCTCGCCGCCCAGTTGGCCCGCGAGCTGCTGCACCAGCAGGCCGCCGATCCCGGCCGCCCGGCCGGCCGCGGCGGCGTCGCCGACGCCGTTGTCCGCCACCGTCAGCACGAACGCCCCGCCCTCGCGGCGGAACGCCACGTCGATGCGGCCCGGGCGGTTGCCGGGGAAGGCGTATTTCAGGGAGTTGGTGACCAGCTCGTTGATGATGAGGCCCACGGGGACCGCCGCCGTGCCCGGAAGATCGTAGGTCTCCGCCGCCACCGTCAGCGCGACCGGGCGCAGGCCCAGATAGGCGTTGCGCAGATTGTCCACCAGGTCGGTCACGAACTCGCGCGAATCGACCGCCGCCGACCCCTCGCCGCTGCGCAGCTGGCCGTAGACCAGGCTCATCACCCGGATGCGGTCCTCCAGCACGGCGAGGCGCTCCACCGTCAGCGGCTCGTCCCGGTGCCGCTCCAGGATAAGGAGGGAGAGCAACTGCTGGAAGTCGTTCTTGATGCGGTGGTGCACCTCGCGCAGCAGTACGTCGTTCAGCCGCTTCAGCCGGTACACCTCGGCCAGCAGGTTGCGCAGCCGCTCGGTGACGAGGCCGATGGTGGTGCCGACGCCGACGAACAGGCCGTGGCTCAGCGCCTGGTCCGGGGTCGGCCAGGCCAGGCGCCAGCGCGGCTCCACCAGGACGAGGTGGATGAGCAGCACGCTCAGCAGCGTGCTGTAGAAGGCCGTGCCCTTGTCCAGGACCAGGGCGGAGATGAAGATCGGCGGGATGAACAGCAGGTAGAGAGCCCGCGGGGCGTCGTCCTCCACCGCCAGCCGGGTCACCAGCGCCGCCAGGACCGCCACTGTCGACCAGAAATAGCTGCGCAGCACGCCGGGCGTGCGCTCCGGCAGCATGCGGATGATGGTGTCCTGGGTCAGCGGCATGGCGGGCACTGGTACGGGGCACCGGTCGGTCGGGCTCGCCTGCCCCAACGCCGCGGCCCCCCGCCGGGTTTCAGGCGGCCCCCGTCATCCGCATTTCGAATAGCCGCAACTGGTGCAGAGGTCGCAGCCCTCCTGCACGACCAGGCTCGCCTGGCCGCAGCGGGGACACTGGGCGGCGCGCGGGGGCGGCGGATCGGCCGGTTCGCCCGCGGCGGCACGCCTGGCCTCGCGCCGGGGCGCCTCCTCGCCGGGCCGGGGCAGGAAGCCGATGTCGATCATGTGCCGCTCGATCACCTCGCCGATGGCGGCCAGAAGCGAGGGGACATAGCGCCCCTGCACCCAGTGGCCGCCGCGCGGGTCGAACACGGCCTTCAGCTCCTCCACCACGAAGCTGACGTCGCCGCCGCGCCGGAACACGGCCGAGATCATGCGCGTCAGCGCCACGGTCCAGGCGTAGTGCTCCATGTTCTTGGAGTTGATGAAGACCTCGAACGGCCGGCGCCGGCCGTCCTGCAGGATGTCGTTCACGGTGATGTAGAGGGCGTGGTCGCTGTCCGGCCAGCGCACCTTGTAGGTCTCGCCCGGCAGCGCCTCCGGCCGGTCGAGCGGCTGGGTCATGTAGACGACCGCGTCCGTCCGGGGCGCGTCGGTGCGCGGGGCATCCGCGCGGGGCGCCTCCGCCCTTGCCTCCGCGGCCCGGGCCTTCGCCTTGCCCTTCTCCGGCTTCACCGCCAGCACCGCCCCGGTGACCGGGTTCGGGCGGTAGGTGGTGCAGCCCTTGCAGCCCAGCTCGTAGGCCTGGAGGTAGACGTCCTTGAAGGCGGCGAAGGACAGGTCCTCCGGGCAGTTGATGGTCTTGGAGATGGAGCTGTCGACGTATTTCTGCGCCGCCGCCTGCATGACCACGTGTGCCGCCGGCGCCAGGTTCTGGGCGTCGACGAAATGGTCGGGCAGGGGCGCGTCCGGCCCGGACCGCTCCCGGAACAGGCGGTAGGCGTGGTCGGTCACCGTCTCCGTCCGCCGCGAGCCGTCCGGCATCAGCACCGCGCGCTCGTACTCGTAGGCGAACACGGGCTCGATGCCGGAGGAGATGTTGCCGGCGAAGAGCGAGATGGTCCCGGTCGGCGCGATGGAGGTCAGCAGCGCGTTGCGCACCCCGTGCCGCGCCACCAGCTCCCGCACCCCGGCGTCGAGGGCGCGCACCATGGGCCGCTCCAGGTACTTCTCCCGGTCGAACAAGGGGAAGGGGCCCTTCTCCGCCGCCAGCTCCGCCGAGGCGCGGTAGGCGAGGTTCTGCACCGCGCGCAGCCACCGCTCGGTCAGCGCCACCGCCCGCTCGCTGCCATAGCGCACCCCGCACAGGATCAGCGCATCGGCCAGCCCGGTGACGCCCAGACCGATGCGCCGCTTGGCCCGCGCCTCCGCCGCCTGCGCCTCCAGCGGGAAGCGCGAGGCGTCGACGACGTTGTCCATCATGCGCACGGCCACCGGCACCAGCCGCCCCAGCTCCTCCATGTCCAGCGCCGCCGCCGGCGTGAAGGGCTCCCGCACCAGCGCCGCCAGGTTCACCGACCCCAGCAGGCAGGCCCCGTAGGGGGGCAGCGGCTGCTCTCCGCACGGATTAGTTGCAGAAATATTCTCCACATACGAGAGGTTGTTCTGCTCGTTGATGCGGTCGATGAAGATGACGCCGGGCTCGGCATAGTCGTAGGTCGCCCGCATGATGCGGTCCCAGAGGTCGCGGGCGCGCAGGGTGCGGAAGGTGCGGCCCTCGAAGACCAGCTCCCAGGGGCCGTCCTGGCGCACCGCGTCCATGAAGGCGTCGGTGACCAGGACCGAGAGGTTGAACATGCGCAGCCGGCCCGGCGCGCGCTTGGCGTCGATGAAGTCCTCGATGTCGGGATGGTCGCAGCGCAGCGTCGCCATCATGGCGCCGCGGCGGCTGCCGGCGCTCATAATGGTGCGGCACATGGCGTCCCACACGTCCATGAAGGAAACCGGGCCCGACGCGTCTGCCCCCACCCCGGCGACCGGCGCGCCCTTGGGCCTGAGCGTGGAGAAGTCGTAGCCGATGCCGCCGCCCTGCTGCATGGTCAGCGCGGCCTCGCGCAGCTGGGCGAAGATGCCGCCCATGTCGTCGGGGATGGTCCCCATGACGAAGCAGTTGAACAGGGTGACCGCGCGGCCGGTCCCGGCGCCGGCCAGGATGCGCCCCGCCGGGATGAAGCGGAAGCCGTTGAGCGCCTCCAGGAAGCGGGGCTCCCAGGCGGCGGGGTCCTTCTCCACGGAGGCGAGCGCGCGGGCGACGCGGCGCCAGGTGTCCTCCACCGTGGCGTCGACGGGTGTCCCGTCCGGCTGCTTCAGCCGGTACTTCATGTCCCAGATCTGCCGGGAGATCGGGCTGTCCATCGGCGCGGCTCCGGTGCGGTGCCCTGAAGAGAGTAGGCGCCGCCCGGTCCCGAATCAAGTTCCGGCTTTGTTCGTGGCGCCTCAGCCGACCGCGGCGGCGGCCTCCGCGCGGGCGGCCGGCGCGGGCTCCGGCCGGGGCGTCGGCGGGCCGCCGGCGGCGGTGACCAGGCGGTCCGTGGCATCCTCCAGCACCGCCTCCAGCCGCGCCAGCGCCTCCTCCTTCGGCAGGCCGGGCGGGATGGCGGGCAGGAACTCCACCACGATGGTGCCGGGCCGCCGCAGGAACCGGCGCCGCGGCCAGTAGAGGCCGGAGTTCAGCGCCATCGGCACCAGCGGCACGCCCAGCTCCTCGTACAGGATGGCGATGCCGATCTTGTAGGGGCGGTACTCGCCGACGCCGGTGCGCGTACCCTGGGGGAAGATCACGGTCGGGCGCCCTTCCGCCTTCACCCGCTTCGCCCCCGCCACCAGGGACGCGATGGCGGCGCCGCGCTTGCCGCGGTTGACCGGGATCATGTGCGCCTTGGCGGCGTACCAGCCCCAGATCGGCAGGAACAGCAGCTCGCGCTTCAGCACGATGGCCGGGTCGCCCAGGATGAGGTGGAGCTTCATCGTCTCCCACATCGACTGGTGCTTGGCGCCGACCAGGTAGGGGCCCGACGCCGGCAGGTGCTCCAGCCCCCTGACCTCGTAGTCGATCCCGACGATGGCGCGCTCCAGCCAGGCGAGCGTGCGCAGGTACCAGCGCACGACCGCGACCATGCCCTTGCGCGGCAGCAGCAGCATCCACAGCAGCCCGAAGCAGCAGACGAACGTCCAGCCGTAGAAGGCGGCGTTGAAGAGCAGGGAGCGCAGGGCGAGCATCGCGGGGCTGGGCCGGAGCAGTGGGACACGAAAACGGAGATACCGGCTGCCGCCCGCCCTGTCCAGACGGGCCGGCCGCATGTCCGGCCACCTCCGCCGGAACCGCTGCCGGTCCGGCCGGTTGGGAAGGTCGTTCCGGAACCGGAAGGAGGCAGGACGATGAATACCCAATCCCCGCAGAAGCCGGGGGCCCCGCAGAAGCCGGGCCAGGGCGGCATGGTGAACGATCCCAAGGACCCCACCCAGCAGATGCCGGCCGGCGAAGGCATCACCGGCGAGGACCGCGCCATCCTGGACCAGCAGCACACCGGCAACCACCAGAAGCCGGGGCAGGAGCAGGGCGGCGCCGACCGGTTCGGCGGCACCCGCGCCGGGGCGGAGAACGTGGAGCCCCGGGGCGGCCAGGGCAAGGACCGGCAGACCGGCTGAGGCCCTAGAACCCCAGACTCAGGCGCAGCCGGGCCACCAGCCACTTGTTGTATTCCTCAAGGATCAGCGCGGCGGTGCCCGGCCAGCGCCACCAGCCCTCCAGCCGGACGTTGGGCGGCGCCACCGGGTGGGGCACGACCTCCACCCCCGGCAGGTGGCGGCGGAACTCCACCAGGCTGCGCGGCATGTGGTAGTTGGCGGTGACCAGGCGCAGCGAGCGGAACCCCTCCTCGCGCATCCAGCCGGCCGTCTCCGCGGCGTTGCCGGCGGTGTCGTCGGCGGCGTAGCCCAGCACGATGCAGCACTCCAGGTCGCCCGGCAGCTGGCGCGACAGGCGCAGCAGCTCGCGCACGTCCACGCCGCGGTAGACGCCGGAGATGAACAGCTTGGTCCCGCGGTTGGCGGCCAGCAGGTCGAAGCCGGTGGTCAGCCGCTCGCTGCCGCCGGTCAGCACGACGATGGCGTCGGTGGCGCGGTCGTCGGCGGGGGTGGCGCGCGGGATCACGGCAGCCGCGAACCAGAACAGACCGGCCAGCCACAGCGCCGAGGCCAGGGCCGCCAGTGCCGCCGCCGGCAGGGCCCGCCGGCCGAGGCGCCGCCAGGCGGGCGCTTCGGCATGGGTCACGGCAGCCGCTCCAGCGCGCGCATGACCGTCAGGCGCGCCGTCAGCGCCGCCAGCACGCCGGCCAGCGCGGGAACGGCCAGCAGGGAGGCCCACTGCTCCAGCGTCAGGGCGACCGGCGGCAGCAGGGCCGACTCCAGCCCGCTCGACACCCGGTCCAGCGCGAACAGCGTCGCCGCCGCAAGCCCGCCGCCGATGCCGCCGCCCAGCAGGGTCAGCCCCACCACGTGGCGCTGGAACTGCCCCGCCACGTAGCGGTCGGCGGCCCCCAGCACGTGCAGCAGCTCCACCTCCTCGCGGTGCATGGCGAGGCCGGCGTTGGCGGCGAAGACGACGGCGGCCACCGCGGCCCCGCCGATCAGCCCGACCACCGCGACGGCGACGAACTGGACGGTGGCGGCCAGGCGCCGCAGGTCGGCCAGCCAGGAGCCCGGCTCCTCCACCGTGGCGCCGGGGACGGCGGCGGTCACCTGCTGGCGGATGCGGGCGACGTCGGCGCGCGGCGCCAGGGTCACGTCGATGAGGGCGGGCAGGGGCAGCTCCGGCACCAGGGCGCCGTCGCCCAGCCAGGGCTGCACCAGCCGCGCCGCCTCCGACATCGGCAGGGCGTCCGCTTCCGCGACGCCGGGGGTGCGGCGCAGCAGCTCCACCGCGGCGGCGACGCGCTCCTCCAGCGGGTCGGCGCGGCTGCCGCTGAGCGGGCTCACCTGCACGGTCAGGCTGCCGGACAGGCCGCTGTCCCAGCGCGCCGCCAGGTCGGACAGCACCATGGCGGCGGCCACCGCCAGGGTCGCCAGATAGACCATGAGGGCGATCAGCCAAGGCAGGAACCGGCCGGTGGCGTCGCGCTTCAGCGGAATGTCGTAATGGCCGCGGCGGGGCATCTCGGGGGTCCGGCTTCGTCTCGCGTCCTGGAACGTCCGCCGATATCGGCGGGCCGCTCCAGTCATGGCACGGGCGGGCCGCCCGCGTCCAGACCGCGGCGGGCCGATCCCGGTCCTCGGGTGGCCGCCTTGCGCCGGCCCCCTCCGCCCGACTATAAGTCTAGAGAGTTACTGCTTTCTTCCGGCCCCGTGGCGATGATCCTCTCCTGCCCGTCGTGCACCAAACGCTTCCTGCTCGACGCGGCGCTGCTCGGCGACGGGCGCAAGGTCCGCTGCGGCCAGTGCTTCCACACCTGGTGGCAGGAACCGCCCCCGGCGGAGCGCGGGGCGCCGGCGCCCGTCTCCTTCCCCTTCGATGACGACGACCCGCTGCGCGACCTGATGGCCTCGGCGGACGGGCCGGAGGCGGAGATCGAGGCGCCGCGGCTGGACCCGATCCCGATCCGCCAGCGCCCCATGCCGCGCCGGTCCAACCTGCCCGCGCTGCCCGAGGAGGTGCGCCGGCGCCGCGTTCCGCGCTCCTTCCTGCAATGGGGCGGGCTGCTGGCGGTACTGGTGCTGGCGGGCGGCGGGCTGGTGCTGGGGCGCGAGCCCATCGTCCAGCTGTGGGAACCGGCGGCGGCGCTGTACGAGGCGGCCGGGCTGCCGGTGGAGCCGCTGGGCGCCGGGCTGGAGCTGGGCCAGGGCAAGGCGGAGTTCCGCGACGTCGAGGGCACGCCCATGTTGTTCGTGGAGGCGCCGGTCACCAACCGGTCCGACCGGCTGCGCACCGTCCCCGACGTCATCGCCAACGCCGTCGGCCCGGACGGCAAGCTGGTGCAGAGCTGGCGCATCCACCCCGCGGCCCGCCGCCTCGCCCCCGGCGACAGCACCAGCTACACCGCCCGCGTGCCGGAACGCGGCGGCCAGGCCAAGAACATCGAGTTCCAGTTCGCGGCACCCGAGACGCCCTGAGCGGGCGGGGGTTCCGGACGGGCAGCGGCGGCGGGGTGCGGCCTTCCGACCGAGCTCAGGCTGAGGATCGTGGAGATGCTCCCTGAGGAGGTGCTGCTCCCTCGGAGCGCCGGGCCCGGCATCCACCGGTCCTCAGGCTGGGCCTGTCGAAGCCCGCAGGCGTAGGTCGCATGGAGCCGAAGGCGGAATGCGACGTGCCCCCGCCCTGTCGCATTCCGGCTCCGCCTCCAGGCGACCTACCGCCCCTCAGAACCGCTTCAGCAGCCGCTCGATGTATTCCAGCTCCTGCCGCGGGCGGCCGGCCTCGCCGGCGCGGCGGCGGAGTTCGTCCAGGATCTCGCGGGCGCGCTGGAGGTCGGCCTGTTCGGGAATTTTCACGTCGTTGCTGTCGAACGGCCCCGTGCCGGGCAGCGGCCGGCCGAGCGGGTCGCGGCCGGGCTCGCGCGCCTGTTGCGGGCGCTGGCCGGGGCGCATGCCGCGCTGGGCCTGCTGCTGCATCTGCTGCTGCATCTGCTCGGCCATGCTCTGCATGCCCTGCCGCAGCGCGTCCAGGGCCTGGCCCTGCGGCTGCACCGCCTGGCCGGGGGAGCCCTGGGCCAGCGCCTCGCCGGCGTCGCGCATGGAGCGCTCTGCCCGGCCCAGCGGGCGGGGGATCTCGCCGCCCATCTCGCCGAAGCGGCCCATCATGTCGCCCAGCTCGCGCCGCAGCGCCTCCTGGCGGGCCGCCATGTCGCCCGGCGACTGGCCGCCGCCCGGCTGCTGCCCATCCTGCTGCTGGCCCCCCTGCTGGCGGCCCTGCCGTCCGGCCTGCTGCTGGTCGCCCTCCTGCCCCTCCTCCTGGCCGGGCTGGGGCCGGGCGCCCTGGCGGCCGGGCATCTGGCGGCCCGGCATCTGCCCGGACTCCTCCTGGGGCTGGCCGTCGGCGCCGTCGCGGCGGGTCTGCTGGTAGGTCTCGTCCATCAGCTGCTGCTGGCGGCGGGCGAGGTCCTGCAGGTCCTGCATCATCTGCATCATCTGCTGGTTCTGCTCGGCCTGCTGACGCTCCTGCTGGGTCATCTGGCCGGTGCGCATGTTCTCCAGCATCTGCTGGAGCTCCGACAGCATCTGGCGGGCGGCGTCCTTGCTGCCGGTCTGCGCCAGCTCCTGCATGCGCTGGAGCATCTCCTCGATGTCCTGGCGGTCCATGGTCTGGACGTTCGGGTCCATGGGCATCTCGGGCGGCATCTCGCCGCGCTCCATGGCCTGGCGCATCTGCTGCTCGACCGCGTCCAGGAACTGGTTCATGGCCTGGCGCAGCTCGTCCATCAGGCGCTGCAGCTCCTGGTCGTCGGCGCCGCGGTCCAGCGCCTCCATCAGGCGCCGCTCGGCGTCGCGCAGGTCGCGCTCGGCGATGGAGAGGCCGCCGTCCTCGATGCGCAGCGCCGTGTCCCAAAGCAGCTGCAGCAGCGAGGGGACGGAGCCCGCCGTGCGGTCCAGCATCAGCCGCCCGACGGCGGAGCGCAGCGCCATGAAGGCGGCCAGGTCGCCGTTGAAGGCGCCGGGGCGCGACGACAGCTCGTTCAGCACCGTGGCGACCTGCTCGCGCACGGCGTCGCCGCCCAGGATCAGGCGCTTGCGCTCGGTGATGATGGCGCGGGCGACGGGATGGGCGAAGGGCCGCTCCGGCAGGGTCACCGTCTGCTCCGGGCTGCCGCCGGTCTGGCCGGCGGCGTCCACCGCCTCCAGCCTGACGGCGACCGGCAGGCCGGCCCAGGGATGCGGCGTCAGGTCGAAGAAGCCGCTGGCGTTGGCCTCCTTCGGCGACAGGCCGGGCACCGGCAGCGGCAGCACGACGGGCGTGCGGTCCAGCGTGGGCGGCGCCTCCACCGCCAGGCGCACCGTGGCGGTCGCCTTGGCGATGCCGTAGTCGTCGGCGGCGGAATAGTCGATGCGCAGCGCGTGGCGCTCGGTCGCCTCGGGCTTGCCGCGGAAGGTGATGCCGGGCGCCTGGTCGGGCACCACGCGGATGTCCCAGGCGCCCAGCTCGCGGCCGCGCTGGGTCACCTCGATGCGGCTGCCCGACACGATCCTGCGGTCGATCTGGAAGCCGCCGCCGGGGACCGGCTGGAACTCCACCTCCTCGCCGTTCATGGCGAGGACGGGCGGGCGCGAGCCGGTGCCGACGCGGGCCAGCACGGTGCTGCCGACCGGCACGTCGACCACCGCGGGCTTCGGCGGCTCGGTCCCGGCTTCCTTCGCCTCGGCCAGCCGGGCGGCAGTCATCTGCGTGAGGAAGATGGGGGCCTGGCCCGTATAGTCGGGCGGCGTCACCCAGAGGTCCAGCGCCACCTGCGCGCCCGCCCCGCCGAAGCCGGCGATGCCGGGGCGGAAGGCGGCGCCCAGCCGGCTCGCCCAGTCGCCCCAGGCGACGGTGCCGGCGGTCACCACCAGCAGCAGCACGGCGGCGCGGACGGCCCAGGGGTCGCGGGCGGCGACGTTGGGGTGGGGTGCCCGCAGCGTCAGGCTGCTGACGCTGCGCCGCGCCCGCTCCTGCGCGATGCGCCAGAGGGCCAGCGCCAGCGGGTCGTCGCCGGCGGGGCGGTCGCGCAGCGCCGTCAGCGGCCGGTGGCGCAGGTCGCTGTCGCGCTCCAGCCGGCGGCGCGCGTCCGTGAAGTCGGGCCAGCGGAAGCCCTTCAGCCCGACCGCCAGGGTGGAGGCGAAGGCGGCGAGGAAGCCCAGCAGGACGGCCAGGTGCGCCCAGCCGCCCAGGCCCGGCAGCAGGTTCAGCCAAGCCGCCGCCAGGAACAGGCCCAGCACGCAGGCGGCGGGCCACAGCGCCGGCCACAGCCTCTCCCACGCCACCGCCGCGCGGGCGAGGCGCAGGGCGCGCACCGGCTCGGCCGCGGGCTCGCGCTCGGGGCCGCGCGGGGCCGCGCGGCGCGGGGCGGGATCGTTGGCGGCCGGGACCTTCCGGGCGAGGCCGTCTCGGGATCCGCGGTGCATCATCCGCACTCTCCTCCTGCGCGACCCGGCGGCCCCGGCGGGGTCATCCGGCGTCGGCGCGCATCCAGGCCGGCACGCTCTCCAGCGCCAGCATCTCCTCGAGCCCGGGACGGCGGCGGACCACCGCCCAGCGGTCGCCGTCGACCAGAACCTCCGGCACCAGCGGCCGGCTGTTGTAGGTGGACGCCATGACGGACCCGTAGGCCCCGGCCGTCATGAAGGCCACCAATCCGCCCGCCGGGACCGGCGGCAGCTCCCGCTGGCGGGCGAAGGTATCGCCGGTCTCGCACACCGGCCCCACCACGTCCATGGGGGAAAGGGGGGTATCGGCGGGCGGCTCCTCCACGGGAAGGATAGTGTGCCAGGCCTCGTAAAGCGAGGGACGGATAAGGTCGTTCATGGCCGCGTCGACGATCAGGAAGCGGCGGTGCAGCCCCTCCTTCACGAACACAACCCGCGCCAGCAGCACGCCGGCGTCGGCCACCAGGGAGCGGCCCGGCTCGATGGTCATGGCGCAGCCGAGATGGGCGACCGTCTCGCGCACGATCCCGGCATAGGTCTGGCGGTCCGGCGCCGCCTCGCCCTTGTAGGGCACGCCCAGGCCGCCGCCCAGGTCGAGCCGCTCCACGGCCAGCCCGTCGGCGCGGATCTCCGTGATCAGCTCCGCCAGCCGGGCGTAAGCGGCGCGGTAGGGCGCCAGCTTCAGGAGCTGCGAGCCGATGTGGACGGCGATGCCGAGCGGCCGCACGCCGGGCAGCGACGCCGCCTTCGCGTAGGCTTCCCGCGCGTGGCCGAAGTCGATGCCGAACTTGTCCTCCTTGCGGCCGGTGGAGATCTTGCCGTGCGTCTCCGCGTCCACGTCGGGGTTCACGCGCAGCGCCACCGGCGCCTCCACCCCCATGGCGGAGGCGACCTGGGAGATGCTCTCCAGCTCCGGCAGGCTCTCCACGTTGATCTGGTGGATGCCGGCCGCCAGGGCGTCGCGCAGCTCCTGCACCGTCTTGCCGACGCCGGAGAAGACGATGCGCGAGGCCGGGATGCCGGCGCGCAGGGCCCGGTGCAGCTCGCCCCCCGACACCACGTCGGCGCCGGCCCCCTCCTCGGCCAGGAGGCGCAGCACCGCCTGGTTGGCGTTGGCCTTCATGGCGTAGCAGATGTCGACCGGCAGGCCCGCCAGCGCGTCGGCGTAGGCGCGGTAGTTCTGCCGGATGCGGCCGGCGGAATAGACGTAGGCGGGCGTGCCCACGGCCTCGGCGATGGCGGCCAGCGGCACGCCCTCGGCGACCATGGTCCCGCCGCGGTAGGCGAAGGGACCCTGGGGCATCGACGGGCGGCTCATGGCGTTCCCTGCCCGGGCGTGCCCTGGCTCTGCGTCCCGGCGGGGATCTGGGGGGTGGACTGGGGCGTGGGCTCCACCGGCTTCGGCACGCCCTCCGGCCGCGGCGTGCCGGACGGGCCGCCGGCCTCCATGGGGGCGGCGGGCGGGGCGGCGCGGGCGCCCGGCTGCGGGTCGAGCGCCGGGTCGGGATAGTGCCGGGGGAAGCGGTCGGCGTCGGCCCCCTGCGGGGCGGCGGGGAAGTCCGGCTTCTTGCCGCAGGCGGACAGGGCCAGCAGCGACAGGGCGAGCGCGGCGCACAGGCGGGGCAGGGTCACAGGAAGCGCTCCTTGGCGGCGGCGGCGGCCTCGCGCACCCGGGCAGGCGCCGTGCCGCCCAGGCTGGTGCGGCTCTCCACGGAGGCCTCCACGCTCAGCACGGCGTAGACCTCCGCGGTGATCCGGGGATCGATCCCCCGCATGGCCTCGATCGGCAGGTCGGACAGGCCGCAGCCCCGCTCCTCCGCCAGCTTCACCACCCGGCCGGTGACGTGGTGCGCCTCGCGGAAGGGCAGGCCTGCCTTGCGCACCAGCCAGTCCGCGAGGTCGGTGGCGGTGGGGAAGCCCGCCTCCACGGCGCGGCGCATGGCGGCCGGGTCGGCCTCCATGTCGCGGATCATGCCGGTCGTGGCGGCGAGGCAGAGGGCCAGCGTGTCGTCCGCCTCGAACACCGGCTCCTTGTCCTCCTGCATGTCCTTGGAATAGGCCAGCGGCAGGCCCTTCATCACGGTCAGCAGCCCGTTCAGTGCGCCGATGACCCGGCCGCACTTGGCCCGCACCAGCTCCGCCGCGTCCGGGTTCTTCTTCTGCGGCATGATGGAGCTGCCCGTGGTGAAGGCGTCGGACAGGCGGATGAAGCGGAACTGGGCCGTGCACCAGAGCACGATCTCCTCCGCCAGGCGCGACAGGTGCATGGCGCAGATGGAGGCGGCGGCCAGGTATTCCAGCGCGAAGTCGCGGTCGGAGACGGCGTCCAGCGAGTTCGCCGTGGGCCGGTCGAAGCCCAGCGCCGCCGCGGTGGCGTGGCGGTCGATCGGGTAGGGCGTGCCGGCCAGCGCGGCGGAGCCGAGCGGGCTCTCGTTCAGCCGCGCGCGGGCGTCGCGCACCCGGCCGCGGTCACGCCCCAGCATCTCAACATAGGCCAGCAGATGGTGGCCGAAGGTCACGGGCTGGGCCGTCTGCAGGTGGGTGAAGCCCGGCATCACGGTGGCGGCGTGCCGCTCCGCCTGCTCGATCAGGGCCGCCTGCAGCTCCCGCATGTCGCGGTCCAGCCGGTCCAGCGCGCCGCGCACCCACAGCCGGAAGTCGGTCGCCACCTGGTCGTTGCGCGAGCGCGCGGTGTGCAGCCGGCCGGCGGGCTCGCCGATCAGCTCGCGCAGCCGGGCCTCCACGTTCATGTGGATGTCCTCGTGCTCGGTGCGGAAGGTGAAGCGGCCCTCGCGGATCTCGTCCGCCACCCGGTCCAGCCCCTCGGCGATGGCGCGGGCGTCGGCCTCGGCGATGATGCCCTGCTTCGCCAGCATGGCCGCGTGCGCCTTGGAGCCGGCGATGTCCTCCGCCCACAGGCGCTTGTCGAAGCCGATGGAGACGTTGATCCGCTCCATGATCTCCGACGGGCCGCGGGCGAAGCGGCCGCCCCACAGCTCGTTGGCGGACTTGGCCGGGGACGTGTCGCCCGCCGCCGGCACCTGGCCTGCGACGGTATTCTCGGTTGACGGCATGGGGCTCGCAGCACAGCTATAGCCCGGGGCGCTGCCCGGGACAGGTGGAAGGATGAGCGCAAGAATGGCGATTTTGCGGCGTCTCGCAATGGCCGGCATGGCGGCCGGGTTGATTTTTTCGGTTTCTTTCGAAACGGTCGCCGCCGATGCCCCGCCCCCCTTCAAGGGCGACATCGCCGCCTTCGAGCCGCTGGCGGCCCCCGAACCGGCGCCGGAACTCGCCTTCACCGACGCCGAGGGCAAGCCGGCGGCCCTGGCCGACTTCCGCGGCAGGCTGGTGCTGCTGAACCTCTGGGCTACCTGGTGCGCCCCCTGCATCGCCGAGATGCCGGCGCTCGACCGGCTGCAGGCGGAGCTGGGCGGCCGGGGGCTCCAGGTCGTCGCTCTGTCCCTGGACCGCGGCGGCGCCAACGTCGTGCGGCCCTTCTACGGGAAGCAGGGCCTGGCGAACCTCGGCATCTGGCTCGACCCCAAGGGGCAGGCCATGAAGACGCTGAAGCCCCGCGGCCTGCCCACCACCCTTCTGATCGGCCGCGACGGCCAAGTGGTCGGCCGGCTGGAAGGGGCGGCCGACTGGGCCGGCCCGGAGGGGCGGGCGCTGGTGGAGCACTACCTGGCGCGGTGAGGGGGCGTGCTCCTGGCCGAGGCCGGCGTGGAGGGCTTCGCGGGGTCCGTTCCCAGATTCTCCGACCGTCATTCCGGCGAAAGCCGGAATCCAGGGACCGTTTGCCGTAGCGCTTGTGGCTCCTGGACCCCGGCTTTCGCCGGGGTGACGGCCAGGAGCCAAGGAAATCCGGCAGTGCAATGCCCTCCCGGCGCCCGCACCCCGAGACCGCTGTCGAGCCCTCCCCGCCACGCACGATGAGGAAGGACGCGGCCGCCCCCTCAGGCCGCCTGCTCCTCCACTTCCGCCTCCAGCGGTTCGGCCGGGCCGAAGAACTCGTGGTGCAGGCGGTCGGCGGGCAGGCCGCGGGCGGTGAGGCCGGCGACCACGGCGGCCATGAAGGGCCTCGGCCCGCAGACGAAGACGTCGCAGCCCGACAGCGGCAGGGTCCGCCACAGCCAGTCGGCGGTGACGCGGCCGGGCAGGTCGTAGTCGCGGCCCTGCTGGTCCTCCGGCCGCGGCGCCTCATAGAAGGTGACGGCGGTGACGTTGGGGCAGCGCTCCTCGATGGCGCGGACGGCGTCGCGCATGGCGTGGCGCAGGCCGTCGCGGGCGGCGTGGACGTACCAGGCCTTCAGGCCCGGCCGCGTGGCGGCGATGCTCTCCAGCATGGCCACCATCGGCGTCAGCCCGACGCCGCCCGACAGCAGCACCACCGGGCGCGCCTGGTCCGGCTTCAGGAAGAAGTCGCCGGCCGGCGCCGTCAGCTCCAGCCGGGCGCCGGCGCCGGCGGCGTGCAGCCAGCCGGAGAAGAGTCCGCGCGGGTGCCGCTTCACGCTGATGCGGTAGGTGTCGCCGCCGGGCGCGGCCGACAGGCTGTAGTTGCGCACGACGGCGCCGTGGCCGGGGATGTCGGCGCGCACCCCGACATACTGGCCGGGCAGGTAGGGCGCCAGGGCGCCGCCGTCAGCCGGGCGCAGGTGGAAGGAGGCGACCTCGGCGCTCTCCGGCACCACCCGCTCCACCACGAAGGCGCGGTGGCCGCGCCAGCCGCCGGGTGCGGCAGCGCGGCCCTGGTACAGCTCCTCCTCGCGGCGGACGAAGACGTCGGCCAGCACGCCGTAGGCCTCCCCCCAGGCGGCCAGGACGGCGGGCGTCGCCGCCTCGCCGGCCACGTCGGCCAGGGCCGCCAGCAGGCAGCGCCCGACGACGGCGTAGTGCTCCGGCCGCACGTCCATGCTGACATGCTTGGCGGCGATGCGCTCCACCGCCGGCAGCAGGGCCGCCAGGTTGTCGATGTTCTCGGCATAGGCCAGCACCGCCCCCGCCAGCGCCTTCGTCTGCGCGCCGTCCGGCCCCTGGTGGGAGTGGTTGAACAGGCCGGCGACGCCCGGTTCGCGCATCAGCAGCTCGTAGAAGCGCGCGACCACGGCCTGGCCGGCCTGGCGCAGCAGCGGGACTGTGGCCTTGACGGTGGCGATGGTGGTGTCGCTCAGCATGATTTCCCCCTCCGAAAGGTTTATCTTGGCGGCATCTATAAGCGGGGGAATGAAGATGTTCAATGGATACATCTTTGAAACATTCCCGCCACGGATGACAAGGAATGGCGGGGGAATTCCATGCGGCTGACGCGCTACACCGACTATTCGCTGCGCATGCTGATCCACCTGGGACTGCGCCAGGACCGGCTCTGCTCCATCCGCGAGGTCGCGGAGGCCTACGGCATCTCCGAGAACCACTTGATGAAGGTGGCGCACCAGCTGGGGCTGCACGGCTTCGTGCGGACGGTGCGCGGCCGCGGCGGGGGCCTCGCGCTGGCCCGGCCGGCCGCCGACATCCGGGTCGGCGAGGTGGTGCGGCGCACCGAGGAGGACATGGCCCTGGTGGAGTGCTTCTCGCCCGGGGGAACCTGCCCCATCGCCGGGGTGTGCACGCTGCAGGCCACGCTGGGGGAGGCGCTGGAGGCCTTCATGGCGGTGCTGGACCGCTACACGCTGGCCGACATGCTGGTGCCGTCGGGGCCGATGGCGGCGCGGCTGGGCCTGGCCCTGCCGGCGGAGCCCGTGTCTGAACCAAGCCTCAGCTGACCGGGCGGATGCTGTCCTGGATGGCCTGGACGACGCCCTCGGCCTTCAGCCCGTCCAGCGCCTGCTGCATGCGCTCCATCAGGACGGTGTCGGTGCCGGTGTTGCAGGCGAGCTCCAGCGAGGAGGAGGTCAGGCGGTAGACGATCTTGACCGGCACCCCGGCCTCCTTGGCCTGGAGCTGGCCGTTGATGATGCCGGTCGCCACCAGGTCGAAGCGGCCGCCGCCCAGCATCTTGAAGTTCACCCGGGTCGCCACCGGCTCCAGCTGGAAGCCGCCCTGGTTGGCCAGGAACCGCTCCACCGCGTTGCCGGACTGGACGGCGACGACGTGCCGGCGGGCGTCCTCCAGCGTGTCGATGCGGTGCGGCCAGTCGGCGCGGGCGAACAGGGCCCAGCCGCCCTCGGCCAGCGGCCCCACCCACTTGAACTGGGCCTCCCGCTCGGGGCTGCGGTTGGTGGCGAAGACGCAGGTGTTGGGCTGGTTCTGCGCCATCCGGTAGGAGCGCTGCCAGGGATGGACCTGGATCTCGTAGTCGATGCCGGCGCGGGCCATCACCAGCTGCAGGACCTTGGTCACGGTCCCGGAGAACTCCCCCGTGCTGGGGTCGGTGAAGTTGAACGGAGGGTTCTCCTCGCTGACCAGCAGCAGGGACTGGCCGGCGGCCGGCGTGGCAGCCAGGAGGATGGTCAGCAGCGAGGCGCCGGCCCCACGGCGCATAGTTAACCTCCTGTTAACCCAAGTCGGAGCCCGGCCGATTTCTGCGGCTAGACTTGGCAAGGAGCGTATCACACCAGGGATAGGCCGCCAGGACCTAATGCGGATGCGCAGGCGATTTTCGGCAGGGGGTTTCCGTTTACGCAAACGGGACCGTTCGGCGGCGCGGAGGGGGCCGGAAACGCGGAAGGCCCGCCGGTGGGGCGGGCCTTCCTGGATGCGGTGCCGTGGGAAGCCGTCGGCGGAAGGCGGCCTCAGCGCGTCGGGCGCGGGACCTCGCCAGCGTAGTCGTAGAAGCCGCGGCCCGCCTTGCGGCCGACCCAGCCGGCCTCGACGTACTTCACCAGCAGCGGGCAGGGGCGGTACTTGCTGTCCGCCAGCCCCTCGTACAGCACCTGCATGATCGACAGGCAGGTGTCGAGGCCGATGAAGTCCGCCAGCTCCAGCGGGCCCATCGGGTGGTTGGCGCCCAGCTTCATGGCGGTGTCGATCGCCTCGACCGAGCCCACGCCCTCGTACAGGGTGTAGATGGCCTCGTTGATCATCGGCAGCAGGATGCGGTTGACGATGAAGGCCGGGAAGTCCTCCGCCACGGCGGAGGTCTTGCCGAGCTTCTGCGTCAGCTCCTTGACCTGCAGGAAGGTGTCCTCGTCCGTCGCGATGCCGCGGATCAGCTCGACGAGCTGCATCATCGGCACGGGGTTCATGAAATGCATGCCCATGAACTTGCCGGGACGGTCCGTCACCGATGCCAGGCGCGTGATCGAAATCGAGGAAGTGTTGGTGGCGAGCAGCGCTTTGGGATTGAGCGAGGGGCACAGCTTCTTGAAGATCTCGCGCTTGACGGCCTCGTTCTCGGTCGCCGCTTCGATCACCAGATCGCAATTGCCGAACACGCCGTATTCGGTGGCCGGGTGAATGCGCGAGAGCGCCACCAGTTTCTCGTCGGGGCGCAGCCGGCCGCGGCCGACCAGGCGATCCATATTGCCGTCGATGACGTCGAGGCCTTTCTGCACCCGCTCCTTATCGATATCGACCAGCTGCACGTCATAGCCCGCCACGGCGCAGACATGGGCAATGCCCGTGCCCATTTGGCCGGCACCGATCACGCCGATAGTGTGGATCGCCATTTGCTCGTTTCCCTCAAGCGTCGGATGACGCAAACAAAAAAGCGGGGGCAAAAGGCCCCCGCGGTACTCGATTTCAGCGCTTGGTCAGTTCCGCTTCCAGTTCGGGGAGAATCTGGAACAGATCTCCCACCAGCCCGTAATCGGCAATCTGAAAAATTG
>DASPKT010000033.1:0-3362 GCA_035627915.1 Azospirillaceae bacterium | reverse complement strand
CCGCCACGGCCGCGGCGGACGCCGCCGGTGCCCCCGCCCCGGCGCCGGGCCAGGTGACCGGCCTGCCGCCGGCCCCGGCGCAGCCCACCGCCCCGCCCGCGGCCCCGCCGCCGCCCCAGGCCGCCCCGGTGCAGCCGGTGGAGCAGGCGCCCCTGACCGCCGCGTCCGTCGGCGTCTTCTTCATGCCGGGCACGCTGCTGCCCTCCACCGTTTCGGCCACCCCGCTGCCGACCCCGGCGCGTCCCGGCGCGCCGGTCGCGCAGGCGGCGGTGCAGGCCGCGGGCGTGCCGCCCCTGCCGGGCGCGCAGGAGCCCGAGGCCCCGGCGCCGGAGCCGGTGACCATCCCGCTCGACCCCGGCGGCCCGGCGGCGGCGGCCGTGTTCGAGCGCGGCGGCTGGCTCTACGTCCTGTTCGACCGGGCGGTACCGGAGACGACGGTGCCGGCCCGCGACGCGCTGCCCTCGCTGGTGGGGACCGTCGAGGTGGTGCGCCATCCCGAGGGGATCGGCTTCCGCATGGCCGTCCCCGTCGTCATGGAGCCCCGGGTGGAGCGCGAGGGCGACCTCTGGCGCATCCGGCTGGAGCGGGCGGGCGGGGAGAAGCGCCCCGGCATCGCCGTCGACGCGGAACCCGACTTCGCGCTGGGTCCCCGGCTGGTGGCGAAGGCGCCGGACGCGGAGAAGATCATCGATTTCCAGGACCCGGTGGTCGGCGACGTGCTGAAGGTCGTGCCGCTGTCGGCGGGCGGGCAGGGCATCCCGGTCGGCCTCGGCTATTCCGCGGCCCGCTTCCTGCCGACCGCCCAGGGCATCGTGATCCAGCCCATCGACGAGCGGCTGCAGGTGCAGACCGTGCGCGACGGCGTGGAGGTGACGGTCCCCGGCGGGCTGAAGCTGTCGCCGGCGGAGGACCTGGCCGCCGCCAACCCGCCGCCGCCCGTGGTGGAGACGGTGCGGCTGTTCGACTATTCCCGCTGGGGTGCGGCGCAGCCGGGCGGCTTCATCCAGGGCCGCCAGCGCCGCCAGGCCGCGCTGCTGGCCCAGCCGGTGGAAGAGCGGCACCGCGGACGCCTCGACCTGGCCCGCTTCTACGTCGCCAACGCCATGGGGCACGAGGCGCTGGGCATGATGAACCTGATCCTCCAGGACCAGCCGGACCTGGAGAAGCGGGGCGAGTTCCTGGCCGTGCGCGGCGCCGCCAAGGTGCTGGCCGGCGACCACAAGGGCGCCGTGAAGGATCTGGGCGCCCCCGACGTGGGCAGCGAGCCCGACACCGACCTGTGGCGCGCCGCCGCGGCGGCCGGCAGCGGCGAGTGGGAGGTGGCGCACCGCCTGTTCCAGGCGCGGCGCACGCTGCTGCGCGACTATCCCGACCCGTTCTTCACCCGCTTCTCCCTGCTGGC
The DNA here is from genome assembly GCA_035627915.1 of Azospirillaceae bacterium. Taxonomy (GTDB): domain Bacteria; phylum Pseudomonadota; class Alphaproteobacteria; order Azospirillales; family Azospirillaceae; genus DASPKT01. Next base: position 1,960 of record DASPKT010000033.1, on the reverse strand, counting down.
CGCCGAGGCGGCGCTGATGCGCGACGACGTGGACGCGGCGGCCGCGGTGCTGGACCGGCTGGCCAAGCGCGGCGGGCAGACCGGGCCCAAGTCCGCCTGGCTCGCGTACCTGCGCGGCGAGCAGTTCCGCCGCCAGGGGGCGGGCGCCAAGGCGCTGCAGCAGTGGCGTCAGGCGGCGGAGGGCTTCGATCGGCTGGCCCGGACCCGTGCGCGCTGGGCGATCATCGAGGCCCAGCTGGCGGACGGCGCCATCACGCCGAAGCAGGCGGCCGACGAGATGGAGAAGCTGCGCTTCGCCTGGCGCGGCGACGACCTGGAGCTGGCGATCCAGCGCCGGCTGGGCGAGGTCCACGCCAAGGCCGGCAACTACGCCCAGGCCTTCGACACGATGAAGCGCACCGTCTCGCTGTTCCCGGACAGCCCGCAGGCGGCCGAGGTCACGCGCCAGATGACCGGCACCTTCGCCGACCTCTACAAGGACGGCGCCGCCCACCTGACGCCGGTCGAGGCGCTGTCCCTGTACGAGCAGTACCGCGAGCTGACCCCCGCCGGGCCCGAGGGCGACGCGGTGATCCGCCGGCTGGCCGAGCGGCTGGTGGAGATCGACTTGCTGGACCGCGCCTCCGACCTGCTGGACCGGCAGGTGCAGTACCGCCTGTCTGGGGAGGAGAAGGCCCGGGTCGGGGCGCGCCTGGCCGGCATCCGCCTGCTGAACAACCAGCCCGACCTGGCGCTGGCGGCGCTCGACAAGTCGGAGGTGGGCACGGTGCCGCCCGACCTGGCGGAGGAGCGGCAGCTGCTGCGCGCCCGGGCCCTGTCCCGCAACGGCCGCAGCCGCGACGCCATCGCCCTGCTGGCCCCGGACAAGTCGCGCAACGCCAACCTGCTGCGCATCGACATCGCCTTCCGCGACAAGCAGTGGGCCGCCGCCGCCCAGGCGCTGGCCGACGTCATCGGGGCGCCGCCGGCGGCCGGTCAGGCGATCGACCCGGCGGTCGGCAAGCTGGTGGTCAACCGCGCGGTCGCCCTCAGCCTGGCCCAGGACGGCGACGCGCTGAAGAAGCTGAAGGCGGAGTTCGGCCCGGCCATGGAGAAGGGCCCCGACGCCAACATCTTCCGCGTCCTGACCCTGGAGGAGAGCGCCACCGGCTTGGTGGACGCCGCCACGATCCGGGCGCGGGTGGCGGAGATCGACCTGTTCCGCGGCTTCCTGGACGCCTACCGCGCCAAGCGCCCGGAGACCACGCCTCCGCAGGGCCAGCCGGCGCCGGCGGCACCCGGCGCCCAGCAGGCGCAGGCCACCCCGGCGCCGGCCAACTGACGGCCCGGTCCGGGCAGGGCCACGGCTTCGGAAGGGGCGGTCAGCCCAGGTTTGGGAAGCTCATCCGCGCGAACAGGCGGACGACGCGGCCGTCCGGCCCGTCCATGGGCACGACCAGCATGCGGAAGCCCAGCCAGTCCTTGCCCGACGCCTCCAGCGTGCCGTCGCAGTAGACGGGCCGCCGCTGGCCGGACGCCAGGTCCAGGATGCGGCGCCCGCTGCCGGCGGCGCGGCCGGAATAGATCTGCTCCAGCGTCAGGCCGGTGACGTCGCGGCCGACCGCCTGGGCGATGGCGGTGCCGACCAGCCGGTAGCGGTAGCTGTCGCCCGGCCCCGGCTCCACCACGTTGATGTAGCCGAGGTGGCTGCGGAAATCCTCGGGCAGGAAGTCGGCGCGGCAGGGGATGTCGCGGCCGGCCCGGCGCTCGTCCCAGATCGCCAGGAAGTCCGCCAGCTCGGGGTCCAGCGCCGCCAGCTCCTCCGCGCCGAGGTCGGTGCGGGCGCTGTCCATGCTGGCGTCGCGCACCTTCAGGACCCGGCTGCGCTGCGCGCCGGCCGCCTCCGCGGCCAGCAGCGCCGGCTGGGGGTGGTGGAGGTGCTGCCGCTGGACGCGCGCCGCCGGCTGCTGCTGGTGCGCCG
>DASPKT010000032.1:0-7390 GCA_035627915.1 Azospirillaceae bacterium | reverse complement strand
GGTCCCCGGGATCGGCGGTGAAGCCGCCCTCCTTGCGCAGCAGGTCGTCCAGGAGATCGTCGATCGTCACGGTCAAGGTCTGCTCTCCCTATCGCCGCGTGCAATCATACCAGATCGTCCCGAAAGGGGCAGCAATGGCGTGAGAATCACAACCCGGTCGAGGTGGCGTCCCTGTCGTCGCCTCGACCGGTCTACGCCGTAAGGACTAGCTTCCTCTCGCCAAGGACAGGATGGGCGGGCACCCCTTGTGGGGTAGAAATCTCCGCTTTCTAGTCGGCTGATTCCGGGCGGATTTATGCGAGCCAACATGCATGGGAAGGCGGGCCGCCTGCTGGCCCTGGCGGGCCTGGGGCTCGGCGCGACCGGTATGGGCGGCGGTGCCGCGGCGCAGACGGCGACGGCGGTGTCCGCGGCCGATCTCGGCCGCCTCTCCATCGAGGAGCTGGCGACGCTGGAGATCACGTCGGTCTCCAAGAAGCCGCAGCCCCTGAACGAGGCGCCGGCCTCCGTCTTCGTCATCACCGACGCCGACGTGCGCAGCACCGGCGCGCTGCGCCTGCCCGAGGCGCTGCGCCTGGCGCCCAACCTGCACGTGGGCCGCTACGACACGCTGGGCTACGCCATCACCGCCCGCGGCTTCAACGGGTACGAGAACGCCAACAAGCTGCTGGTGCTGATCGACGGGCGCACCGTCTACACGCCCCTGCATTCCGGCGTGTTCTGGGACACCCAGGACGTCATGCTGGAGGATCTGCAGCGGGTGGAGGTCGTCAGCGGCCCCGGCGGCACGCTGTGGGGTACCAACGCGGTCAACGGCGTCATCAACGTCACCACCAAGTCCGCCCACGACACCCAGGGGGCGCTGGGCTCCGTCAGCCTCGGCACCGACGAGAAGAGCGCCAACGCCCGCTTCGGCGGCCGCTTCGGCGACGCCGGCGCCTACCGCGTCTACGCCATGGGCTTCGACCGCCGCCGCCCCGGCTTCACCACGCCGCGCGACGTGGAGGACGACTGGGAGGGGCTGCAGGGCGGCTTCCGCTGGGACTGGGACGGCGCCGCCGACGACCTGACCCTGCAGGGCGACATCTACAAGTCCACCGCCGACATCGAACCGGGCGGCGGCGCGGCCACCGTGGACTTCTTCCTGCGCGGCCACAACGTGCTGGGCCGCTGGGGCCACGCCTTCGCCGACGGCTCCCGGATCGAGGTGCAGGGCTATTACGACTGGGTCGACCGCTACGCCATCACCGGCGACGAGACGGTGGAGACCTACGACGTGCAGTTCCAGCACGTCTTCTCCCCCTGGCAGGGGCACGAGATCGTCTGGGGTGCCGGCCACCGCTTCATCCACGACAACTTCATCAACTTCTTCGGCGGCTTCGTCCTGGACCCCCAGCGCCGGCGCCTGAACCTCAGCCACCTGTTCGTCCAGGACGAGATCGCCCTGACCGACCGGCTGGACCTGACGGTGGGGCTGAAGGCGGAGCGCAGCGGCTTCTCCGGCATGGAGTACATGCCGAACGCGCGCCTCGGCTGGCGGGCGACCGAGACGGACTTCCTGTGGGCGGCCGTGTCGCGCGTGGCCCGGACGCCGTCGCGCATCGACCGCGAGCTGGTCTTCCCCGGCGTGCTGGAACCGGGCGACATCCAGTCGGAGAAGGTGACGGCGCTGGAGGGCGGCTACCGCGGCAACCCGCTGTCGAACCTGACCCTGTCCGTCTCGCTGTACTACAATTTCTACGACGACATCCGCTCCACCGAGCGGTCCGCCGGCAACCGCCTGCCGCTGCGCTTCCTGAACGGCATCGAGGGGGAGACCTACGGGCTGGAGGCCTGGGGCGACCTGGCCGTCGCGGAGAACTGGCGCCTGGGCTTCGGCGTGAACCTGCTGGAGAAGGATTTCCGCGTGAAGCCGGGCCGCACCGACACGGCGAACCTGAGCTCGACCGGCAACGACCCCTCGTACCAGTTCCAGCTGCGCTCGGTGTACGACTTCATGCCGGGCCTGACGCTGGACGCGCGGGTGCGCTTCGTCGACGACCTGCCGCGGCCGGCCATCGCCAGCTACGTCGCGGTGGACGCGAAGCTGGGCTGGCGGGTGACCGACGCGCTGGAGCTGTCCGTCACCGGCATCAACCTGACGGACGCGCGCCACAGCGAGGTCGGACCCCCGCCGGAGCGGCGGGAACTGAGGCGCGCCGTCCAGGTCGGCGCCCGCTGGAGCTTCTGACGGTGTCAACCCGCCCCAGGTCCCTGCAGGGTCGGCGGCGCGCGGCGGCCCTGGCGGCCGCCGTCCTCGCCGCGCTGGGCCCGGGGCCGGCTTCCGCGCAGCCGCACGAGGACTCCGTCAAGGCGGCCTACCTCACCAAGTTCGATCCCTTCGTCGAGTGGCCGCCGGTGCACCGCCCGCCCGCGGGCGGGCCGGTCGTGCTCTGCGTGGCGGGCGACGACCCGTTCGGCCGCGACCTCGACCAGATCGCGACGGGGGCCGGCGCCGCCGGCCGGACCATAACCGTCCGCCGCATGGCGACGCTGGAGGCGGCCGACGGCTGCCACATCCTGTATGCCGCCGGCACCGCCCGGCAGAGCGCCGCCGACATGCTGCGCGCCGTCGGCGCCGCACCCGTGCTGACCGTCACCGACGCCAGCCGCGGCGGGGCGGGGCAGGGCATCATCCATTTCGTCGTCAAGGACAACCGCGTGCGCTTCCACGTCGACGACGAGGCGGCGGCGCGCCAGGGCATCGTGCTCAGCTCCAAGCTGCTGAGCCTCGCCGTGTCCGTGAAACCCAGGTCCAGGGAGCCCCGGCCATGACCCACACCACGACCGGCCCCGACCGCTGGCGCCTCATGCCCGGCCTCACCCTGGCGACCGCCCTGCTGCTGCTGCTCGCCAGCATCGGCATGGCCGCCTTCAACGAGAAGCTCTACCGCGACCAGAAGCAGCACGAGGTGCGGGTCCAGGCGGAGATCCTGGCCGCCAGCGTGACCGCCGCGCTCGCCTTCGACGACGCCTCGGCGGCGCGGGAGTACGTGGCGGCGCTGCGCGCCAACCCGGAGATCGTGGCGGCCGGCGTCTACGACGCGCGCGGCGCCCTGTTCGCCCGCTTCAGTCGCTCCGAGGCAGAGGCGCTGTCGGAGACGGCGGAGCTGCGCGAGCCCTTCTTCGACGGCAACCGGCTGGTGGTGACGGTGCCCATCCTGCAGGGCGGGGCCAGCCTGGGCATGGTGCGGCTGCGCACCGTGACCGAGCCGCTGGCGGTGCGGCTGACCCGCTACGGGGGCACCGCGCTGCTGGTGCTGATGGCGGCCCTGTTCATGGCGGTGCTGGGCCGCGCCCAGGCGGCGCTGGCCCGCGCCAACACCGAGCTCCAGGCCCGCGCCCGCGACCTCGCCGAGGCCAACCGCAACCTCCAGACAGAGATGGCGGAGCGCGAGAAGGCGGAGGTGGCGCTGCGCCACAGCCAGAAGATGGACGCCATCGGCCAGCTCACCGGCGGCGTCGCGCACGACGTCAACAACCACCTGCAGGTGATCGGCGCCAACCTCCAGCTGCTGCGCACCAGCCCGCGGCTGAACCTGGAGGACGGGCAGCGGGTGGACGGGGCGGTCGCCGGCGTCGCCCGCGCCGCCACCCTGACGGCACAGCTCCTCGCCTTCGCCCGGCGCCAGGCGCTGGAACCGCGCGTGGTCAACCTGGCGCGCGTGGTCCGCGACATGGGCGAGCTGCTGCGCCGGACCCTGGGCGAAGGGGTGGAGGTGGAGACGATCGTCTCCGGCGGCCTCTGGAACGTCGAGGTGGACATCCACCAGGTGGAGAACGCCGTGCTGAACCTGGCGGTCAACGCCCGCGACGCCATGCGCGGCCGCGGCCGGCTGACGGTGGAGCTGGGCAACGCCGCGCTGGACGATTCCTACGCCGCCACCCACAACGAGGTGGTCCCCGGCCAGTACGTCCTGCTGGCGGTCAGCGACACCGGCTGCGGCATGGCGCCGGACGTGCTGGAGCGGGTGTTCGAGCCCTTCTTCACCACCAAGCCGGTGGGCGAGGGCACCGGCCTCGGCCTCTCCATGGTGCACGGCTTCGTCAAGCAGTCCGGCGGCCACGTTAAGGTCTACAGCGAGGTCGGGCAGGGCACGACCGTGAAGATCTACCTGCCGCGCGCCCTGAAGGCGGAGGAGACGGCGCCGGAGGCCGTCGCCGACATCCGCGGCGGCACCGAGACGGTGCTGGTGGTGGAGGACGACGCCGCGGTGCGCGAGTCGGTGGCGGAGCTGCTGCGCTCGCTTGGCTACCGCCCGCTGATGGCCGACGGGCCGGAGGCGGCGCTGGCGGTGGTCGGCAGCGGCGCCAAGATCGACCTGCTGTTCACCGACGTGGTCATGCCGGGCGGCATGCCGACGCCGGAGTTCGTGCGCCGGGCGCAGGCGCTGCGGCCGGGGATGGGCGTGCTCTACACCTCGGGCTACACCGCCAACGCCATCGTCCACCACGGCCGCCTGGACGAGGGCGTGACCCTGCTCAGCAAGCCCTACACCCGCCCGGCGCTGGCCGCCAAGGTGCGCCAGGTGCTGGACGCGCCGCGCGCCGGGGAGGAGCCCGCGGCCCCGGCGGAGACGCAACCCCGGACCCGGGACCGGGCGCCGCCGGCCCGGCCCGCCGGCACCGGCCGCGTCCTGCTGGTGGAGGACGAGACGCTGGTGCGCCTCTCCACTGCCGACATGCTGGCGAAGCTGGGCTGGGAGGTGGTGCAGGCGTCCGACGCGACGGCCGCGCTGGCCGCCCTGGACGAGAGCCCCGTCGACGTGATGATGACCGACATCGGCCTGCCCGGCATGGACGGGGAGACGCTGGCGCGCGAGGCGGGGAGCCGCCATCCCGGCCTGCGCATCGTCATCGCCACCGGCCGCGCCACCTCCGACCTGCCGGGCGTGACCGTGCTGGCCAAGCCCTACGACGCCGCCGCCCTGCGCCGGGCGCTGGGGGAACCCGCCCGCGCGGCCGCGACCGTCGGCTGAGGCGGCGCGCGGCTTACGCCGCGCTTGGCTCAGGCGGCGTCGCGCGGTGCGCCGCCCGGCGGGGCGGGGGGAGTTGCCGGTTCCGCCGCCGACATGGCGGCGAGGCCGGCCTTCCCTGAAGCCGCCGCCGTGGCGGGCGGGCGCCAGAAGGACGGTGCCGCGGCGGCCGCGGCCGGGACCGGCCGGCGCACCACGCGCCAGGCCACCGCCAGCGCCGCCAGGCCGAACAGCACGGTCCCCGCCGCCTGCCCCATCAGCACGCCCGGCGCCCCCGCGAGATGCGCGCCCAGCGCCGCGAAGGGGATCGTGCCCAGCGTCGCCCGGCCCCAGTTGAAGCCGGTGGACAGCCAGGGATGGCCCAGGTTGTTGAAGGCGGCGTTGGCGACGAACAGGCAGCCCAGGAACAGGTACGCGCCGGCCAGCACCGTGCAGAACAGCCGCACCAGCTCCTCCGCCACGCCGCGGGCGGAGAAGGCGCGCACCAGCAGGTCCTGCCCCAGCCACAGCGCCGCCCACACCAGCGCCCCATAGGCCAGGACCAGGACCAGGCTGGCGCGCAGCGTCTCGGCCACCCGGTCCATGCGGCCCGCACCCAGGTTCTGCGCGAAGACGGGCCCGACGGCGCCGGTCAGGGCGAAGAGGGCGGCGAAGGCGACCGGCATGATGCGGTCCACCGTGGCCTGCCCGGCCACCGCCGCGTCCCCGAACCGCGCCATCGACGCCGTCACGTAGGTGGCGGCGACCGGCGTCGCCAGGTTGGTCAGGACGGCCGGCGCCGCCACCGCCATCACGGCCCGCAAATCCGCCGCCAGCCGCTCCGGTACCGGCGGCGCCACGATGCGGTGGACCCGCACGGCGGCGTGCCAGCCGAGCGCCGCCATGGCCAGCCGCGACGCGACGGAGGCGATGGCGGCGCCGGTCAGGTCCAGCTCCAGCCAGAAGATCAGCACCGGGTCCAGCGCCAGCGTGGCGAGCCCGCCATAGAGGGTGACCGTCATGCTGCGCCGCGCGTCGCCCACGGCCCGCAGCAGCGTCGACAGCCCCATGGCGATCCCGATCAGCGGCAGGCTGGGGGAGACGATGGTCAGGTAGCCCGCTGCCAGCTCCCGCGTCCGCCCCTCCGCCCCCAGCGCCGCCAGCAGCGGGTCCAGCACGGCCAGCACGCCCAGCCCGGCGGCGGCCGACACAGCCGCCACCAGCAGCAGCCCGGCCCCCGCCAGCCGCCGCGCCCCCTCCCGGTCGCCGGCGCCGATCGCGCGGCCGACGGTGGCGCCGATGCCGATGGCGAGCCCGATGCACAGCGAGGTCTGCAGGAACTGCACCGTCCCGGCGAAGCCGATGGCCGCCGCCAGCTCCGCCATCCCCAGCAGCGAGATGTAGAACAGGTTGGCGAGGTCCACCGCGAAGATCGCCACCAGCCCCACCGTGCCCGTGGCCGACATGGTGGCGACGTGCCGCATGACGCTGCCCGAGGTGAAGGCCGCGGCGGGCCGGGCCGGCGGGGCGGGGCGGGATCGCGGGGCGGGGCGGGGTGGCGCTTCGGTCATGGGCGTCCTTGCGGCGCGGCGGGCGGGTTGCCGGGCAAACAGCGGCCGGGGCCGCCGCGTCCCGGGGCGGGGGACGCCCCGCGCCGCCCGTTGTCGCGCCACCCATTGTCGCGCCTCCTCCGGCGCACCGCCACGATTACCTCCCCGGTAATCGCGAAGCGGCCCATGAGCGGCTAGCCTGGGGACCACACAACACCGGAACCCTGGAAGGGACAATGCCCATGGAATGGCTTCTGAAGGCGTCGTGGCTCCTGCTGGCCGCCATCCACGCCGCCCCGGCCGCGGTGCTCTTCGCACCCGGCCTGACGGAACGGCTGTACGGCATGCCGGCGGAAGGCACGCCCGGCCTGCTGATCGTCCACCGCGGCGCCCTGTTCCTGGCCGTCCTGGCCGCCGCACTGCTCGCCGCCGCCAGCATGGAAGCCCGCCGCGCCGCCTCCCTGGTCGTCGGCATCAGCGTCGTGGGCTTCCTGCTGGTCTACGTCCGCATGGGCATGCCCGACGGCCCGCTGCGCACCGTCGCCCTGGTGGACGCGGCGGCGCTGCTGCCGCTGGCGCTGGTCACCGTCGCGGCGTGGCGGGGGTAGGGGATGGCTTATGGGGGGCAATGGCGGAGAGGGTGGGATTCGAACCCACGGTACCCTCGCGGGTACAACGGTTTTCGAGACCGTCCCGATCGACCACTCTGGCACCTCTCCGTCGGGACGGCGGATGTAGCCGCCCTTAGCCCGTGAGGCAAGGGGTTCTTCGGCCGGCGGCCAAATCCGTGTCAAATCATGTAAGATCCGGGGCTTCGCCGAGACCTGCCGCGGCCGTTGACTTGGA
>DASPKT010000031.1:0-37213 GCA_035627915.1 Azospirillaceae bacterium | reverse complement strand
ACCTGGCGGGCAAGGACCTGACGCTGGCGGCGGGCTCGGCGGCGATCGACCGCGGGCGCGTGCTGCCCGGCATCACCGCCGACTTCGACGGCACCGCGCGCCTCCTCGGCGCCGCACCCGACATCGGCGCGCATGAGGCGGGCAGCGCGCCCGCGCCGACGCCCGCACCGGCGCCTGCCCCGACGCCGACACCTACTCCGACCCCGACTCCCACCCCGACGCCGACACCTGCTCCGACGCCCACCCCGACCCCGGCGCCCGGCGACGTTGCGGACCCGCGGGACGCGGTGCCGGCGGCCGGCAGCCTGGTCGGCGACACGGCGACGAAGTCGGTCTACTACACGCTGGCGGGCTGGCAGGAGAACCTGGTGCAGACGGGCACCGCCAACATCGCCGGCAACGGCAACGACGCCGCCAACGTCCTGATCGGCAATAGCGGTTCCAACTACCTGCGGGGATACGCCGGCAACGACGCCCTCTACGGCGCGGCCGGCGCCGACACGCTCGACGGCGGCGCCGGCGACGACCGGCTGTCCGGCGGGGCGGGCAACGACCGCCTCCTCGGGGCGGCCGGCCAGGACCGGCTGACCGGCGGCACCGGCGCCGACCGCTTCGTGGTCTGGCGGACCTCGGAGAGCAAGGTCGGCGCGGCGAACCGGGACATCATCCTGGACTTCAACCGGGCCGAGGGCGACAAGGTCGACCTCTCCGGCATCGACGCCAACCCCTGGACCTCGGGCGACCACGCCTTCATCTTCATCGGCACCGGCGCCTTCACCGGACGGGCGGGCCTCCTGCGCGTCGTCAAGCTGGCTTCGGGCGTGATGCTCGAGGGCGACCTCAACGGCGACTGGGTCGGCGATTTCCAGGTCGAGCTGGCCGGCGTCACCGACGTCCTTGCGTCCGACATCATCGCCTGAGCGGATGCCGGGCGGCGGCGGTTCCGGCCGACCGCGCATCTCCGGCCCCCGGATCGGGCGGCCGGCGATGGCGGACAGCCGGCCGCCGCCGCGCCTACCCGGCGGATTTCCGCCGGGACAGGGCGCGGGACAGGGCGGCGTGGCTGTCGTAGCCGACCTCCCGGGCCATCTGCTTCAGCGTCCGGCCCGACGCCAGCCCGGCCCTGGCGAGGCCCAGGCGCCAGCCCTGCACATAGTCGCCCGGTGTCTGGCCGACCACGCGCCGGAACGTCTCGGCGAAGCTCGAGCGCGACATTCCCGCCTCCTCCGCCATCCGCTCCAGGGTCCAGTCGGCCGCCGGGTTCTCATGGAGCCGGACCAGGACCCGCGCCAGCGACGGATGCCCCAGCCCCGCCAGCAGCCCGGGGCCCTGCCCGGAGCGGTCCATCGCGGCACGCAGCAGGTACACCAGCACCACCTCAACCAGCCGGTCCAGCACCACCTGCCGGCCGCAGCCGCCCGCCTCCGCCTCGGCGAAGAGCACGGCCAGCACGGCGCCGAGCCGGTCGTCGGGGACCAGCGGCAGGTGCAGCAGGTCGGGCAGCCCCCGCTCCAGCGGATTGCCGGGCCCACCCAGCCCGATCTCGGCGCAGACCAGGTCCACCGGCTTGTCGGGGTCGGTCGCCAGGCGATGCACGGCCGGGCGCGGCAGCAGCACGGCCGCGGGGCCCTCCAGCATCAGCGCCTGCGTGCCCCGCCCCTCGATCCGGACCTCGCCGGCCCGCAGCAGGTGCAGGTGGCCCGACGCCCCGTCCGCGGCGATGTCGCCGGCACCGCAGAAGCGGCCGGCGTGGAACACGCGGGCGGTCAGGCGGACCCGGGCGAACATGGCGGCGAGCCGGTCCGGCGGCGCGTCGAGAATTTCCGTCATCATCGGTCGGCACCCCTATGGCACGGGCGGCCGCGGCTCACCCCTGCCCGCGCGAAGTCCAGGGCGCAGAGCCGTCCGGCGCCCGAGTCCAGGGTAGGAGCCCCGGGGGCACTTGGAAACCCGCGCGTCCGGCCGGAGAGCATGGGCCAGCCGGCGGGCTGTGGCCGGCGCCAGGGCGGACGCGCTGTCCTCCGTCGGTCCGGACCGACGCCCTCGGCAGGCAGAACCGTCCTGGCCAGACGCCCGGTGCCGGAGGCGCGCCGGGAAGGGTGTCCGTGCGCGGCCATGCAACCGCACTCAGGGAATGTTGATCCGCGCCGGCCTCCGCCGACCGGCAACACGCGATGCCCCGCCCCGGGGCTGCCGCGGCCCTCCCTTCCCGTCGTTTGGCCTTCCTCTGGGATTGACAATGTCCCATAAGACGGGGCGTGGACCGGGCGGCACGAGGTGAACCGATACAGACCGACCGTCCCGGGCGGAGAGGCGGCATGGCGCGAACGGGCAGAACGCGGGTGGAGCTTGACGGCGTGCCGGACCTGATGCCGGTCGACGGCAGCATGCTGCACGAGCGCGCCTACGAGCAGCTCCGCCAGATGCTGATGGCCGGCGACCTCCGGCCCGGCGAGGTGGTGACCATCAAGGCCCTGGCCGACACTCTGGGGACGAGCCTGATGCCGATCCGCGACGCGGTCCGGCAGCTGCTGGCCATCGGCGCGCTGGAGACGACGGCGGGGCGGGCCATCCGGGTGCCGGAGCTGACGTTGTCCCGGTTCGAGGAACTCTGGTCCCTGCGCTGCCAGCTGGAGGGCGAGGCCTCGGCCCGGGCGGCCGAGCGCATCACCGGGGCCGAGATCGCCGACCTCGAGACGATGGACGCGGAACTGGGGCGCCTGGCCGAGGCGGAGAGCTTCGAGCAGCTGTTCGCCGCCAACCACCGCTTCTTCGCCGGCGTCTACAGAGCCTCCCGCTCGCCGTTGCTCGTTTCCTTCGTGGAGACCCTCTGGGTCTTGAGCGGGCCGCACTACAACGGACTGCGCGGCCCCGACATCCGCGAGATCTTCGCCTGGGTCCGCGCCAGCCTCGACGACCATGAGGATCTGATCGCGGCGCTCAAGGCCCGCGATGGCGACGCGGCCCGGCGGGCGCGGCAGAAGATCCTGCTGGACCTCGCCGACGTCCTGCGGCCGCGCATGAACTTCAGCGGCCGGCCGTGACCGGCGGGGACGGACGATTGCCCGGCACCTCAGAGGCCACGGCCTCCAGCCCGGCCGGCAACACGCTGCGCGAGCGCGCCTACCGGTCCCTGAAGGCCGCCCTGATGTCCGGCGGCTTCAAGCCGGGGACGCCGCTCACCATCCGGGTGCTGTCGGAAGCGCTCGGCGTCGGCGCCATGCCCGCCCGGGAGGCGGTGCAGCAGCTCGTCGTCGAGGGCGGGCTGGAGCTGCTGCCCAACCGTTCGGTACGCGTCGTCCTGCTGGACCGGGCGGACGTGGAGGATGTGTTCGACGCCCGCCTGCTCCTGGAACCGGCGCTCGCCGAGCGGGCGGCCGGGCAGGCGCGGCCGGCCGACCGGGAGGCGGTCGGCGCCGCCCTGGCGGCTTTCGAGGCCGCCGTCGGGCACCAGGACCCGAGCCGGATCCTGCAGGCCAATGTCGACCTGCACTTCGCCATCTATGCCGCCGCCCGCTCGGCGACGCTGCACCGGATCGTCGAGCAGCTCTGGCTGCGCATCGGCCCCCTGCTCATCCAGCCCTTCCGGGCCGGGCCGGCCGAAGGCGGCTCGATCGCGCCCGGGCTGGTACCGGCGCTGTCCGCCCTCGCGGGGGCGGTGGAGCGCGGCGACGGCGCGGAGGCGGGCCGGCGGATGCACGCCGTCATCGGCGTCTCGCGCGACTGGTACCGCCGGTACGGCTGAGGCGCCAGGCCGGCCAGCCCGGGACGCGGCCAAGCGGTGCGCGGTCAGCCCACGGGATCGCGGTGCGCCCGGACCCAACCCCGGCCCCGCGCATGGCGGGCCTGTCCCGTCATGTTTTATAAAACATATTGCTTGAGCGATCCTTTGCGCCTAGCAATGGCCCGCCCCCATTCCCCACGACGAGGCCGCTCCGGTCCGGAGCCGTGCCTGCCCGCCTTCCGGAGTTCCCGCCCCGATGCGCCCGCTGCCCGCCGCTCTCCTCCTGGCTTCCATCGCCGCGATGCCCGCCGTCCCCATGGCGGCGGAGCGTGACCGCCCGCCCGCCTCCGGGGATTGGTCGCTGCGGGTGGGCGTGCTCGCGGCCGTGGCGCCCGACTATGAGGGGTCCGACCGGTACGAGGCCGTACCCCTGCCCGACATCGAGATCACCTACGGCGACCGCCTCTTCCTGGACCGCCGCGGCCTCGGCGCCACCCTGGTCGCCACGGACAGCGTCCGCGCCGGTGTCGCGCTCGGCTACGGCAAGGGGCGCCGGGAGAAGGAGAACAGCGACCTGCGTGGCCTCGGCAGCGTGGGCGACACCGCGACGGGCACCGTCTTCGGCGCCTACCGCGCGGGGCCCCTGACCGTCTCGCTCGACGTGACCGGCGACGTGCTGGGGGAAGGCTCGGAGGGCATGACCGCGACCCTGGGGGCCAGCTACGCGGCCGAGCTGTCCGACAGGCTCCTGCTGGTCGCCGGCCCTTCGCTGACCTGGGCGGACGGGAACCATATGCGCGCCTTCTTCGGCGTCTCGCCCGAACAGGCGCGCCGCTCCCGTCTCCCGGCCTACCGGGCCGGCGCCGGTCTCCAGAAGGCCGGCGCCGGCGTCCAGGGCATCTACCGGTTGAGCGACCAATGGTCGGCGACGGCCCTTGCCGGCTATGCCCGCCTGCTGGGCGACGCCGCCGACAGCCCGCTGGTCCGGCGCGACGGCGACCGCGACCAGCTGGCCGGCGGGCTGGGGCTCAGCTACCGGTTCCGGTAAGGCGGGCGGAGGCGACCATGCAGAACGGGATCCTGCGGCTGAGGAGCTTCGTCGGCGGCGACCGGCACGCGGCCATCACCGCGGCGGCGTCCGCCATCACCGCCTGCGGCGGCTGGGTGGTGGAGCATACGCTCTTCTCCGACATCATGGCCGTCATCAACTTCCAGCTGCCTGCGGGCGAGGTCGCATCGCTGGCGGACCGGCTCGCGTCCGCCGGCATCCCGGTGTCCCCACCGGCGCCGGCGGGAACCGGAGCGGCGGAACTGGTGGGCCAGCTGGTGCTGATCTTCCCCAACGGCACGGGCAACCTCCGGCACACGGTGCCCGCCTTCTCCTGAGCTCCCGCCGACACGATCGGGCGGCGCCCCGCCTCCTGCCGCCCCCGGCGGCCCCGGCCGGTCTCCCGCCCGTCCCTCCGGGGCCGTCACCCCCTCCCCACGCCGCCGCCCGGAGCCCGAACCATGCCGCCCTCCCGACCGGGACGCCCCCGCGCCCTCCGGTGGTTGCGGGGACCGACCTCGCGGCGGTTCCATCGCATCGCCCTGCCCGCCAGCCTGGAGGCGCTGCTGCAGTCGCTCCTCTTCCTGGTGGACATGGCGATCCTGGGCCGGCTCGGCGGGGATGCCTTCGCCGCCGTCGGCTTCGTGAACGGGGCGGTCTTCCTGCTCATGCTGTGCCTGGGCGCCTTCGGCGGCGGCGGGGCCGCCCTCATCGCCCACGCCGCAGGCAGGCGGGAGGCGGAGCGCGCCAGGGGGCTCGTGGCGCTCACCGTCATGGCCGGCGCCCTGCTGGGCGTGGCGGCCGGCATCGCCTTCGGCCTCGGCGCGGAGCTGCTGGCACTGGCCTTGGAGCCGCCGGCGGCCGCCTTGGCGCAGACCTACCAGCGTATCGTCGCCTGGAGCGTTCCCTTCCTGCTGCTGCAATCCGTCCTGGGCGCCTGCCTGCGCGCCGTGGGCGAGACGCGCCTGCCCTTCCTGGTCGCGACGGCCGCCCTGGCGGGCAAGGGCGTGCTGACCTGGATCCTCGTCCTCCCGCCGTTCGGCCTGCCGTCGCTGGGCGTGGCCGGCGCCGCCTTCGCCACCCTGATCGCCGAGGTCACCAGCGCGGTGGCGCTGCTCGTGGGCGTCCTCAGCCCCGCCGGCCCCTTCGCCCTGCGGCCCAGGGACCTCATCCGGCTGGAACGGACCCAGCTGCGACCGCTCCTCGCGGTGACGGCGCCGATCGCCGCCGGGCAGGGCATCTGGGCGGCGGGCAGCTTCCTCTACAGCCTCCTGCATGCCCGGCTGGGCACCGGGGCGCTGGCCGCCAGCCAGATCGTCGCGGTCGTCGAGGGCACGGTGATCCGGGTCGCCTTCGGCCTGGCGGTCGCCGCCCTGGCACTCGTCGGCCATGACCTGGGCGCCGGCAGGCGGCGCCGGGCCGGGGTGGCGGCTGGCGTCGCGCTGAGGTCCGGCCTGCTGTACGCGTCGGCCGGCGGCTGCGTCGTCGCGTCCGCGTCGCTGGTCCTCGACCGGCTCTATCCCGCCATGCCGGGGCCGACACTCGAACTGGCGGTGTCGGGGCTGATGCTGTCGGCCCTGATGATGCCCGTCCGCATCGCCAACCTCATCCTCGGGACGGGCATCCTGCGCGCAGGCGGCGACACCGCCTTCGTCATGCGGGTGGACGCGCTGGCGCTCGCCGTCGGATTGCCCGCGGCCGCGGTCCTCGGCCTGCCCGCCGGCGGCGGCTTCGCCGGCGCGCTGGCCGGACGCGCGCTGGAGGACATTGTCCGTCTCGGCGCGCTCCGGTGGCGCTGGCGCGGCGGCCGCTGGAACCGGCTGGACCGGCCGTCGCGCTGAGCGGTCCCGGCGGGTTCCGCCTCAGGCGGACCATCCGCGCTCGCGCAGGCAGCGCTGCGTCCGCAGCTCGACCTTCACCGCCCGGTCGGCGGGGCGGTAGCGCCGCCCGGGGCGGGTGGCGTCCAGGACGTCGTTGGCGATGCTTTGGCAGACGGCCCGGTCCGCGGCGTAGTCGCGGCGCAATGCCCATTCGTCGCCGGCGCGGATCGGGTCGGTGGGGTCGAACTCCTCGACCGGAACCACGACGCAGCCACCCAGCAGGAGGCTGAGGGTGACCGCGAAGGTGCAGGGACGTGTCATGACGCATTCATGGTTTCGGGCGCGCGCCGCTTTCGGGCGTGCTCCCGGGTATTATGACATGTTTTATAAAATATGTAGAATCGCTCTTCCCTGCGGCGCCTCGCCTCCGCCCGGCGGTGCCGGGACTCCGGCTGCTCAATCGAACAGGTCCGGGCCCCGGTCGCTCCTGGGGACGATCCCGGCCGGAACCGCCCCGGGGCCCGGTGACGACCGCGCGCCTGCCTGGAAGGCCCGGGAAGCCGCCTCCCGTCAGACCGCGATGACCATGTCGAGGCCGCGCTCGATGTTGCGCAGGTACTGGCTGCGGCCGGACAGGTACGGCTTCGGCCAGGGCTGCGCCTCGTAGCGGAGCTGGGCGGCGGCGTGCAGGGTGAAGTAGGGGTCCGCCAGGTGCGGGCGCGCCAGCGCCACCAGGTCGGCCCGGCCCGAGGCCACGATGGAGTTCACGTGGTCGTGCTCGAAGATGTTGCCGACCGCCATGGTGGCGATGCCGGCCTCGTTGCGGATGCGGTCGGC
Source organism: Azospirillaceae bacterium (assembly GCA_035627915.1). Lineage (GTDB taxonomy): Bacteria > Pseudomonadota > Alphaproteobacteria > Azospirillales > Azospirillaceae > DASPKT01. Next base: position 29,784 of record DASPKT010000031.1, on the reverse strand, counting down.
GAAGGGCGTCTGGAACATGCGGCCGTAGACCGGCTTCGCCTCGGTCGTCGTCTGCCCCGCCGACACGTCGATGAGGTCCGCACCCGCTTCCTTGAAGGCCCGCGCGATCAGCACCGCCTCGTCCGGCGTCACCCCGTCGGGATGCCAGTCGGTCGCGGAGATGCGCACCGACATCGGCCGATCCTCCGGCCACGCTGCCCGCATGGCCCGGAACACCTCCAGCGGGAAGCGCAGCCGGTTCTCCAGGCTGCCGCCGTACTCGTCCGCCCGGCGGTTCGTCAGGGGCGAGATGAAGGCCGACAGCAGGTAGCCGTGGGCTGCGTGCATCTCCACCATGTCGAAGCCCGCCTCCAGCCCCATGCGGGTGGCCGCCACGAAGTCGTCGCGCACGCGGTCCATGTCCGCCCGGGTGCAGGCGCGCGGCACCTGGTTCTGCGGGCTCCACGGCACGTCGGAGGCCGACAGCAGCGGCCAGTTGCCCGCCTCCAGCGGCACGTCGTAGCCCTCCCAGCCCACCCGGGTGGAGCCCTTCGGCCCGGAATGGCCGAGCTGCAGGCAGATGCGCGCCTCGCCCGCCGCGTGCACGAAGCCGACGATGCGCTTCCAGGCGGCGACGTGCTCCGGCGCGTACATGCCGGTGCAGCCGGGGGTGATGCGCCCCTCCGCGGAGACGCAGGTCATCTCGGTGAAGATCAGCCCGGCCCCGCCCTGGGCGCGGCTGCCGTAATGCACCAGGTGGAAGTCGTTCGGCGTGCCGTCCTCGGCGGAGTACATGGCCATGGGCGACACCACCACCCGGTTCGCCAGCTCCATCCCGCGCAGGCGGAACGGCGTGAACATGGGCGGCACCGGCGCCTGCTGCGGCCGGCCGGCGGCGCGCCCCGCCAGCCAGGCCTCGTAGCCCCGCAGCCAGTCGCGGTCGCGCAGGCGCAAATTCTCGTGCCCGATGCGCTGGCTGCGGGTCAGCAGGCTGTAGGTGAACTGCTCGGGCTCCAGGTGGGTGTAGCGGGCGACGTTCTCGAACCACTCCATGCTGTTGCGCGCCGCCGACTGCAGCTTCAGCACCTCGACGTGACGCTCCTCCTGGTAGGCCTTCAGCGCGCCGGCCAGGTCGCCCGGCATGGCCCGGATCCTCGCCGCCAGCGCGATGGCGTCCTCCAGCGCGAGCTTGGTGCCCGACCCGATGGAGAAGTGGGCGGTGTGGGCGGCGTCGCCCATCAGGACGATGTTGTCCTTCACCCAGGTTTCGCAGGTGACCCGCGGGAAGCTCAGCCAGTCGGAGCCCCTCAGGTGGCGGCTGTTGGCCATCAGCCCGTGGCCGTCCAGGTACTTGCCGAACAGCCTCTCCCCGAAGGCGATGGTCTCGGCGGTGGAGGCCCCCTCCAGCCCGGCGCGGCGCCAGTTCTCCTCGGTGGTCTCGATGATGAAGGTGGAGGTGTCGTCGTTGAAGCGGTAGGCGTGGACCTGGAACCAGCCCCACTCGGTCTCCTCGAAGATGAAGGTGAAGGCGTCGAAGACCTTCTTCGTGCCGAGCCAGACGAACCTGTTGCGGCGCACGTCGATGTCGGGGCGGAAATGGTCGGCCCAGCGGGTACGGATCTTGGAGTTGATGCCGTCGGACGCGATGACGAGGTCGCAGTCGGCGAAGCGGGTCGCGATGTCGTCGGGCTCGATCTCCACCTCGAAGACGAGGCGGACGCCCAGCTGCTCGGCCCGGCGCTGCAGGATGTTCAGCAGGTGCTTGCGCTCGATGCCGCAGAAGCCGTGGCCGGTCGACGTGATGACCCGGTCCCTGAAGTGGACGTCGATGTCGTCCCATTGGGCGAAGCTGTCGATGATCGCCTGCTGGCTCTCGGCGTCGCCGCCCTGCAGGTTGCGCAGCGTCTCCTCGGAGAAGACGACGCCCCAGCCGAAGGTGTCGTAGGCGCGGTTGCGCTCGTAGACCGTGATCTCGTGCGAGGGGTCGGCCTTCTTCATCAGGATGGCGAAGTACAGCCCCGCCGGGCCGCCGCCGATGCACGCGATCCTCATCGCCGATCCCTCCTCCGCGCCGCAGCCCTGCCGCCGGCGGCATCGCCGCGCGGCCGTCCGCTTATATTTTAAGCTTAAAATATCGCGGTGCCCGGCACAAGCCCCCGGTTGGCAGGGCCGGCTCAGTAGCCGCGGGACCGGTCGATCACGTCCAGGAGCGGAGCACCCCGCCGGTGCCGGCGGATGTTCTCCAGCAGGATGGGTGCTGCCGTCTCCGGCTGGGTCATCGAGGCCACGTGGGGCGTCAGGACCACCCTGGGATGGGTCCAGAAGGGATGCTCCGGCGGCAGCGGCTCCGGATCGGTCACGTCCAGGATCGCCCGCGAGAGGCGGCCGGAATCCAGGGCCTCCAGCAGATCCGCCTCGACCAGATGGGCCCCGCGGCCGACATTGATGACCGACGCGCCCGCCGGCAGGGCCGCGAAGGTCCGGCGGTCCAGGATGCCCCGGGTGGCCGGGGTCAGCGGCAGGAGGCAGACCAGCACGTCGCACCCTTCCAGGAACGGCTGCAGCTGGTCCGGGCCGGCGAAGCCCTCCACCCCCTCCACCGACCGTGGCGTCCGGTTCCAGCCGCGCAGCCGGAAGCCGAAGGACGCCAGCCGTTCCAGGACGGCGCGCCCGAGGACCCCCATCCCCATCACGCCGACCGTGCGGGCCGAGGCGGGCGGCACCTCGATGGGCCTCCAGGCGCGGGCCGCCTGCGCCGCCGCATAGTCGAAGAGGTCGCGGTGGAGCGCCAGGACGGCGAGGCTCACATACTCCACCATGCCGTTGACGATGCCCGGCTCGACCATCCGGACGACGGGCACGTGCGCCGGCACGGCGGAGACGTCGACATGGTCGATCCCGGCGCCGGAGGAGAACAGGACCTTGAGGCCGGACAGCGCGCCGATGAACCCGGCCGGCACCTGCCAGGCGATCAGGTACTCCACCGCGCCGAGGTCCCCGGCGTCCGGCCAGACGCGGAACTCCAGGTCCGGGGCGTGCTCGGCGAAATAGTCCGCCCAGGCCGCCGCACGCGCTTCGTCGGAGCGGTAGAGGATGCTCATGGTTGCGCCTACCAGCCGCCGACCCAGCCGTCGAAAAGCCCCTCGGGGAGGGTGTCGGCGTCGCTCCCCCGGAGAAAGTCGAAGTCGCAGCCGCGGTGCGCCTGCTCGATGTGCAGGTCGTAGAGGCTGCGGTAGCCGCGCGCGTGCCGGCGGGGCGGCGGCTTCCACGCGCGGCGCCGGCGCTCCAGCTCCTCCGCGTCCACGCAAAGCTCCAGCCGGCGCGCGGGCACGTCCAGCTCGATGATGTCGCCGTCGCGCACCAGCGCCAGCGGGCCGCCGACGGCCGCCTCGGGCGAGACGTGCAGCACCGCGGCGCCGTAGCCGGTGCCGCTCATGCGCGCGTCGGAGATGCGGAGCATGTCGCGGACGCCCTGCTCCAGGAGCCTGCGGGGCACCGGCAGCATGCCCCATTCCGGCATCGCCGCGCCGACCGGGCCGGCGTTGCGCAGGATCAGCACGCTGTCCGCGCCGATGCCGAGCGCCGGATCGTCGATCCGGTCGGCGACCGTCTGGACGTCCTCGAACACCACGGCGGGGCCGCGGTGGCGGAACAGCCCCGGGTCGGCGGCGCAGGTCTTCATCACCGCCCCGTCCGGCGCCAGGTTGCCCTTCACCACGACCAGCGCCTCGCCCGGCCTCAGCGGGTTGTCCAGCGGCCGGATCACGTCGGCGTCGATAATTTCGGCCGCGTCGGCGATCTCCCCGACCGTCCGCCCGTCGACGGTCCGCGCGTCCAGGTGCAGGAGCGGCCGGAGCCTCTTCAGCAGGGCCGGCACGCCGCCCGCCGCCATCAGCCGCTCGGTCAGGTGCTCGCCCGCGGGCTGGACGTCGGCGATGAGGGGAACGCGGCGGGCGATCTCGTCGAACCGGTCGAGCGTCAGCGGCACGCCGACGCGGCCGGCCAGTGCCAGCAGGTGGATGATGGCGTTGGTCGAGCCGCCCACCGCGCACAGCAGCGTGATGGCGTTGTCGAACGCCCGCGCGTCCAGGATGTCGGCGGGGTCCGGGCCCTCCGCCGCCATGCCGACGCTGCGGCGGCCCACCTCGCGGGCGATCCGGATGCGGCGCCGGTCGATGGCCGGGACGAGGCTGCTGCCGGGCAGGGACACGCCCAGCGCCTCGCCGATGGCCGCCATGGAGGAGGCGGTGCCCATCTCCGCGCAGTGGCCCGCGGTGCCCATGATGCCGCGCTCGAACGCGGAGAACGCGCCCTCGGGCAGCGCCCCCGCGCGGAGCTGGTCGACCAGGCGCCAGACGCCGGTCGCGTTCGCCAGCTCCCCGCCGGTCTGCGACCGGGGCGTCGCCGGGCCGCTGGCCAGGAAGATGAACGGGACGCCGGCGCTGGCCGCCCCCATCAGCAGCGCCGGCTGGGTCTTGTCGCACCCGCCGAGCAGCACCACCGCGTCGAACGGGTAGGCGCGGATGCACTCCTCCGCCTCCATCGCGAGCAGGTTGCGGAAGGGGAAGGAGGTCGGCTTGATGATGTTCTCGCTGAGCGACATCAGCGGAACCTCGAACGGGATGCCGCCCGCCTCGACGATGCCCGTCCTCACGTCCTCCGCCAGGGCGCGGAGGTTCAGGTTGCAGGGGTTGATGTCGGACCAGGTGCTGAGGATGCCGACGATGGGGCGCTCCATCAGGTCCTCCCGGCTCCACCCCGCGGCGGCCAGGGTGGAGCGGTGGACGAAGCCGGGCAGGTCGTCCTTGCGGAACCAGCGCGCGCTGCGCAGCGGCCGTTTGTGTGCAGCCTTCCCGCTACCCATGGCGTCCCCCCTGATGAGATCCCTGTCCCGATATTGGTAACCGGGGCCCGCAAGGCGAACTTGCCGTTCTCACCAAGCATTCGGCACCGAAACGCGGGCCGCCCCGGCGCAATCGGCAGAATCCGCCTGTCTTCGCCGGTATCATCGTGAGCTAGCCGGATAGCCTTGCCCAATGAACGGCACCGATAAAGAGGATACGGGGCACCGTGAGGGAGGCCGAATATTTCGGCTGCCCTGCAGCAGGTGACTGCCACCTTCGCCCCGGGGCGCGGCAAGGCTTGTCAGAAGGTCCGCGGGACCGGCTCCGCGGACCGGCAACGATTACTCGGGGGACGATCGATGGCGAGCCAGTTCAACCCCAAATACATCACCTTCGACTGCTACGGGACGCTGACCGACTTCCGGATGGGGCCGATCGCGCGGAGCATCTTCGCCGACCGCATCGCGCCGGAGCGGATGGACGCCTTCGTCGCCGATTTCAAGGCGTACCGGCTGGACGAGGTCCTGGGCGACTGGAAGCCTTTCGAGGAGGTCGTCCGCAACTCGGTCGAGCGCACCTGCCGCAAGTGGGGGATCGAGTACCGCGAGGAGGAGGCCCTGCAAATCTACAATGCGGTGCCCACCTGGGGCCCGCACCCGGACGTGCCGGAGGGCCTTTCCCGGATCGCCGGGGAGATCCCGCTGGTGATCCTGTCGAACGCCGCCAACGACCAGATCCACCACAACGTCGCCAAGCTGGGCGCGCCGGTCGCGCACGTCTTCACCGCCGAGCAGGCCCGGGCCTACAAGCCGCGCCTCAAGGCCTTCGAGTACATGTTCGACCAGCTGGGCTGCGGGCCGGAGGAGGCGATGCACGTCTCCTCCAGCTTCCGGTACGACCACATGTCCGCGCACGACATGGGCTACGGCGCCTGCGTGTTCGTCGCGCGCGGCCACGAGGCGTCCCTGACGCCGCGCTACGCGACGCACGAGATCAGGGACATCGGCGGCCTGGCCGCCCTCGTGGGCCTCTGACCGGCAGGCGGCGCGACAGGACCCTGGCTGTTCCGGGAGGAGGCGTGGAGCGCGGAACCGTCGCCAGGGCACCGGCGTGCCCCGGCGACCGCATCCCTACTCCGGAGCGCCCGCCACCTCGCGGGCCGCCAGGGGGTCGCGCGACAGCAGCCCGCGCACCGCCGCCACCAGGTCCGCCGGCAGCACCGGCTTGCGCAGGAACAGGTCGGCGCCGGCCGCATGCGCCGCCTCCTCCGACAGCGTCTCGCTGTAGCCGGTGCACAGGATGGTCGGCAGGTCCCGCCGCAGGCGCCGCAGCCGCCGGATGAGTTCCGTGCCCTTCAGGTCCGGCATCACCTGGTCGGTGACGACGACGTCCCAGGCCGCGGGGTCCTCGACGAACGCGTCCAGCGCCTGCTGCGCGTCATTGCAGACGGCGACCTCGCAGCCGTGCCGCTCCAGCGTGATGGCGACCATGTCGGCGACGTCGAAGGCGTCGTCGACGACGAGCACCCGCGTCCCCTCCGGCAGCCGCGCCGCCGCCGGGGGCGGCACGTCGTCGGCCGTCTCCGGCACCGCGGCGGGCAGGAAGACGTCCACGCGGGTGCCGCCGGCCGCGCTCCGCAGCACCAGGGCGCCGCGGTGGTTGACCACGACGCCGTGCACCACCGACAGGCCGAGCCCGGTCCCCGTCGTCATCCCCTTCGTGGTGAAGAACGGCTCGAACAGGCGCGGCGCGATGTCGGGCGGGATGCCGGGGCCGTCGTCCTCCACCCTCAGCCGCACGTAGCTCCGGCACGGCTCCAGCCGGCCGAAGCGCAGCAGCACCTGCCCGTCCGGTGCCGGCAGCGGCTCCACCCCCTCGGCACCGCCGCGCTCCGCCAGCAGGTCCGCGGTCTCCTCCTGCGTGGCGCAGGCGACGGAGACGGTCACGCGCCCCGCCTCCCCCGCCATCGCCTCGCTGGCGTTCAGGCACAGGTTCATCAGGATCTGCAGGAGCTGCGTGGCGTTGGCGTCCGCCGCCAGCGGCCCGGCCGGCGCCACCTCCAGCCGCGTCGAGCTGGGCAGGGTGTGGCGCATCATCTTGGCGGCCTCGGCCAGCACGGGCTCCAGCAGCACGGGCCCGCGCTCGATCCCGCGGGCGCGGCTGTAGGCCAGGATCTGCTCGACCAGCTCCTTCGCCCGGTTGCCCGCCTTCAGGATGCGGCCGGAGAAGTTCCGGGCGGCCGATCCCTCGGGCGCGTCCTCCTGCAGGAAGGACGCGAACCCCAGGATGGCGCCGAGCAGATTGTTGAAGTCGTGGGCGATGCCGCCGGCCAGCCGCCCGATCGCCTCCATCTTCTCCGACTGGCGCAGCCGCGCCTCCAGCGCGCGGCGCTCGGTGACGTCGCGGAAGATGCCGACGGCGTCGCCGTCCGGCAGCCGGGTGAAGCTGACCTCGGCCAGCCGCCGCTTTCCGTCGATCCCGGTGAAGGCGGCCTCCCCCGTCCAGCTGCCGCCGGACGACAGCACCGGCCAGACGGTGGACCAGAACCAGTCGTGCAGGGGGCAGTGCCGGGGGTCCTCGGCGCATTCCCGGCGCACCTCGGCGGTGTCGGCGTAGCCCAGCATCCGGGCCATGGACGGGTTGAGGTGCAGCAGGCCGCCGTCGCGCCCGAAGATCTCGATCCCGTCCCCGGCCGCGTCCAGCGCCGCCAGGTTGCGGGCGACGGCCACCAGCCGCTCCTCCGCCGTCCGTTTCAGCGCCTCGGTCTCCACGGCGCGCCGCCGCAGCACCTCCAGCGAGCGGGCGACGGCACCGATCTCGTCCTCGCGGCCGCGGTAGTGGACCTCGATGTCCAGGCGGCCGTCGGCGATGGCGCGGACGCCGTCGTTCAGGTGCTCCAGCGGGCGGCTGATCCAGCGCCCGAGCCGCCAGGCGACGGTGAATGACGACGCCACCACGATGGCGCCCAGTAGCGCGAACAGCGCCCCGGCCCGGAGGAAGGCGTCGTCGACGTCGTCCACGTAGATGCCCGACCCGATCATCCAGCGCCAGGGCTCGAAGGCGACGACATAGCCGATCTTGTCGTGGTCGGGGCCCATGGGGTCGGTCGGCTTGGGCCAGGTGAACGCCTGGAAGCCGTTCCCCTGCGACATCGCCACCTCGCGCAGCGCCCGGATGACCGGCAGCCCGTTACGGTCCCGGAACGACCCGCCGTCCGTCCCTTCCAGGTCGGGCCGGATCGGGTGCATGACCCCCTGCAGCGTGTCCAGGTGCCAGACGTAGAAATATTCCTCGCCGTTGCGGAAACGCATGGACCGCAGCATGTCGAGCGCCATGCGGCGGGCGTCCGCCTCCGGCAACTCGCCGCGGCGGGCGCGGGCCTCCAGGTCGGCCACGGCGGCGACCGCGGCATCCGTCACGTAGCGGACGGCCTCGCGCCGCTGGTCCAGCGTGGCGCGGTGCAGCCAGAAGCCGGCGAGGAGCACGACCAGCGCGCCCGCCAGGGGCACGAGCGCGGCCAGCAGCAGGATCCGGGAACGAAGGCCGGGCATCTCACGGCTCCTGGGTGGGGTCGGGGGCAGGCAGGCGGGACGGTGGGGCAGCCCCCCCGAGAGTGCGCCCGGCCCGCCCGGCTGTCCATCGGATGGGCCGGGCGGCCCGGGCAGGCTGGGCGGGTGGTCAGGCGGCGCGGAGCCGCGCGACGAAGCGGCCGATGCGGTCGGCGAGCATGTCCGACTGGGCCGACAGCGCGCCGGCGGCCGAGAGGACCTGGGCGGCGGCGGAGCCGGTCTCCTGCGCCGCGCGGCTGACCTCCGCGATGTTGCAGGACACCACCTCGGTGCCGCGCGCGGCCTCGTGGACGTTGCGCACGATCTCGCCGGTCGCCGCCCCCTGCTGCTCAACCGCGCCGGCGATCCCGGCGGCGGCGCCGTTGATCTCGTGGATGACGCCGCGGATCTCGTCGATCCCCTCGGCCGCGGTGCGCGCGGCGTCCTGGATGGCGCGGATGCGGCAGCCGATCTGCTCGGTCGCCTCCCGCGTCTGCGCCGCCAGCGCCTTCACCTCCGTCGCGACGACCGAGAAGCCCCGGCCCGCCTCCCCCGCCCTCATCGCCTCGATGGTGGCGTTGAGGGACAGGAGGCTGGTCTTCGACGCGACCCCGGCGATCAGCTGCGCCACCTCGTCGATGCGGACGGCCTCCTCCCGCAGCGACGCGATGAGGGCGTCGGTGCGCCCCGCCGCCTCCACGGCGCGGCCCGCCACGGAGCGCGCGTAGCCGGTCTGGTGCCCGATCTCGCGCACGGCGGCGGAGAGCTGTTCCGTCGCCGCCGCCACCGTCTGCACGTTGGCCGACGCCTGTTCCGTCGTGACCGCCACGGTGGAGGCCTGCTGCCGCGTCTGGTCGGCGACCACGGACATGCCCTCGGAACTGGCCCGCATCTGCGTGGCCGAGGCGGAGACGGCCGCCACCACGCCGCGCACCTCGGCCTCGAACCGGTCGGCCACGTCCAGGAGCTGGCGCCGCCGGTCGGCCTCGGCCGCCTGCTTCATCGCGTCCTGCTCCGCCCGCAGCCGCTCCGCCTCGATCGCCGTGCCGCGGAACACCTCGATGGCCCGGGCCATGTCGCCGATCTCGTCCCGCCGCCCGGTGCCCGCGACCGCGACGGAGAGGTCGCCGGCCGCCAGCCGCCGCATGGCGTCCGCCAGCCTGCCCAGCGTCCGCGCCACGTCGCGGCCGATCAGCGCGGCGACGGCGCCGCTCACCACCAGCATGCCGAGGATCGCCGCGGCCAGGGAGCGCAAGGCCCCGGCGAAGCGCGCCTCCAGGTCGTCGACGTAGACGCCGCTGCCGACGAAGAGGCCCCAGGGCTCCACCGCCTGGGCGTAGCCGACCTTGGCGACCGGCCGGTCGCTGCCGGGCTTCGGCCAGAGGTAGGGCACGAACCCGCCGCCGTCGCGCGCCGCCGCGGCGAGCTCGCGGATCAGCGGCCGGCCGCTCGGGTCCTTGAAGTCGATGAGGTTCTTCCCTTCCAGCTCCGGCTTGACCGGGTGGACGAGGTTGACGCCGTCCAGCGTGTAGGCGAACAGGTACTCCCGCCCGTCCTGGAAGCGCATGGCGCGCAGCGACGCCTTGAAGCGGTCGAGCGCCTCCTCCCGGCTCAGGCTGCCGGCCGCGACCCGCGCCTCCAGCTCCATGGCGATAGCGTGGGAGGACTGGACGACGGCGCGGACCAGGCTGCGCTCGTCCCGCTCGATCTGCGCGCGCAGGTGCCAAGCGGCCGTGGCCGACGCCGCCAGAAGCGACGCGGCGGACAGGCCGACCAGGAGCGTCATCTTGGTACGCGTACGCAAGGCGCCGAAGATGCTCATCGCGTTTTCCTCCCTGTCGGACGGTTCGGTCAGGAGCGCTGCGCGCGGGGCGCGGCCAGCTGCAGGTCCAGGACGGAGGCCAGGTCCTTGGCCTCGATGGGCTTGCGCAGGACTGCCGTGGCGCCGAAGGCCTGCATGGCCCGGTCGAGCCAGCCGCCCTCCGTGTCGCCGGTGACGGCCAGGATCGGGGTGTGGCGGCACTGGCGGCGCAGCGCCAGGATCGTCTCCAGCCCGTCCACGCCGGGCATGAGGATGTCGGTCACGACGGCGTCGAAGCCGCCGCAGTCGAACATCCCGATCCCCTCCACCGCCTGGTCGGTGCTGACCACCTCGTGGCCGAGGCGGCGCAGCATCTCGTCGATGCAGGCCCGGAAGTCGTCGCAGTCGTCGATGAGAAGTACCCGTGCCATGCCCACCTCCCGCTTCCCTGGGGGCTCCCTGGGTACAGGCAAGCTACCGGCGGACGCGGAACCGCGCGCGGTGGCGGAGGTTTGTGCCGGCCGGGGAAAAGTATGGGGTGGTATGGGGCGGGGTATGGGGTGCGCGGTGTATGGGTCAGGCCGGGGCCAGACCCTCCGCGTCCGGGACCAGGCGCCGCTTGACCGCCAGCGCCGCCGCTTCCGCGCGGTTGCGCACGCCCAGCTTCTGGAAGATCCGCCGGGCGTGCAGCTTGACGGTGATCTCCTGCAGGGAGAGGTCGCGGGCGATGGTCTTGTTGGACTTGCCCTGGACGATGCCCAGCAGCACCTCCGCCTCGCGCGGGGTCAGGGGATGCTCGCCCGCCTCGGCCGGGGCCGGCGCGGCGGCCGGCTGGGAACCGGAGAAGGAACCGCCGCGCAGGACCAGGGACAGGACCGACCCGAACTCCACCGGCGACAGCGTCTTGGGGATGAAGGCGCGGGCGCCGCGCAGCATGGAGGCCTGCACCTCCTCCGGCCCGGCGACCCCCGACATGAGGATCACGGGGACCCCGGGACAGGCGCGGCACAGCGTGTCGACGCCGCCGGGATCGCCCATGCCGGGCATGGAGTAGTCGGCCAGGATCAGGTCCGGCCGGAAGTCGGCGCGGTGCCGCAGCAGCCCGTCCAGCGTCTCCGCCGTCGCGACCTCGCATCCGGGCAGGCAGCGCCGCACCAGCCCGGCGACCGCCTCCAGAAAGATCGGATGGTCGTCGGCGACCAGGATCCGCATGGGTCCGGCCCTCCCCGAAGCCGGCGGGGTCCAGTGCACCATACAAGCGCCCCGCCATCAAGCGGACGGACGCCGCCGGCCGGCGCGGACCCTCCCCGGCCCTACGCCGGGGCGCGGGCCCCCGCTTCCGCGGCGGCCCGGCGCAGCCTCGCCCGCTGCCAGACCAGGTAGACGGCGGGGATGACGACCAGGGTCAGGAGCGTCGCCGACACCATCCCGCCGACCATCGGCGCCGCGATGCGCCGCATGACCTCCGATCCGGTGCCGTCCCCGACCATGATCGGCAGCAGCCCGGCGAAGATGGTGGCGACCGTCATGGCCTTGGGCCGCAGCCGCAGCAGGGCACCCTCCACGATGGCGGCCCTGATCTCCTCGACGGTGAGGGCGCGCCCCTGGCGGCGGGCCTCCTCCCCGTGCCGGCGCAGGGCCAGGTTCAGGTAGAGCAGCATGATGACGGCGGTCTCCACGGCCACGCCCGCCAGGGCGATGAACCCGACGGCGACGGCGACGGAAAGGTCGAAGTCCAGCAGCCACAGCAGCCAGGCGCCGCCGGCCAGGGCCACCGGCAGCGACGCCATGACGATCGCCACCTCGGCCCCGCTGCGGAAGGTCAGCCAGAGCATCAGCGCGATGAGCGCCACGGTCAGCGGCACGATGGCGCCCAGCCGCGCCTCCACCCGCTCCAGGGCCTCGAACTGGCCGGTCCAGGCGAGCGCGTAGCCCGGCGGCAGCGTCACCGACCGCGCCACGGCCTCCCGGGCCTCCGCCACGAAGCCGCCGAGGTCGCGGCCGGCGATGTCGACGAAGACCCAGGCGGCCGGCCGGGCGTTCTCGCTGCGCAGCATGGTCGGCCCGTCCTCGACGCGGACCGCGGCGACGTCGCCGAGCGCCACGTGCGCCCCGCCGGGGGTCACCAGCGGCAGGGCCGCCAGCGCCTCGGGGCTGTCGCGCCATTCCTGGGGGAAGCGCAGGCTGACCGGGAAGCGCCGGGTGCCCTCCACCGTCTGCGTGACCTCCTCGCCGCCGACGGCCGTGCGCACGATCCGCTGGACCCCCGCCACGGTCAGGCCGTAGCGGGCCGCCGCCGTCCGGTCCACCTCGACCGTCACGAAGCGTCCGCCCGCGGGCCGCTCGGCATAGGCGGAGGCGGCGCCGGGCACCGCCTTCACCGCCGCCTCGACCGCCGCAGCCACCCGGCCGATGCCGGCCGGGTCGGGTCCGGAGACCCTGATGCCCACCGGCGTCTTCACGCCGGTCGCCAGCATGTCCAGGCGGTTGCGGATCGGCATGGTCCAGGTGTTCGGCATGCCGGGGACCCGCACCACGCGGTCCAGCTCGGCCCGGATGTCCGCGATGGTCATCCCCGGCCGCCACTGGTCGCGCGGCTTCAGCCTCACCACCGTCTCCACCATGGACAGCGGTGCCGGGTCGGTGGCGGTCTCGGCGCGGCCGATCTTGCCGTGCACGCTCGCCACCTCCGGCACGGTCATGATCAGCCGGTCGGTGATCTGGAGCATCTCCCCCGCCTTGGCGGCCGACACGTCCGGCAGCAGGCTCGGCATGTAGAGCAGGTCGCCCTCGTCGAGGGCGGGCATGAACTCCGACCCGGTGCGGGACAGCGGCCAGGCCATGCTGGCGACCAGCAGCACGGAGGCGGCGATGGTCGCCCAGGGCGCCCGCAGCGCCGCCTCCAGCGCCGGGCGGTAGAGCCGGGCCAGCGCGTTGTTCACGGGGTTGCGGTGTTCCGGGACGATCCGGCCGCGGACGAACCAGCCCATCAGGACCGGCACCAGCGTGACCGACAGGATGGCGGAGGCCGCCATGGCGTAGGTCTTGGTGTAGGCCAGCGGCTTGAACAGGCGTCCTTCCTGCGCCTCCAGCGCGAAGACCGGCAGGAAGGACAGCGTGATGATGACCAGCGAGGCGAACAGCGCCGGCCCGACCTCGGCCGCCGTCTCCGCCACCAGGCGCCAGCGGTTCTCCGGCGTGACCGGCTCCTGCTCGATGCGCCGGTGCAGGCTCTCCACCATGACGATGGCGGCGTCCACCATGGCGCCGACGGCGATGGCGATGCCGCCCAGCGACATGATGTCGGCGTTCACCCCCTGCAGGCGCATGACAAGGAAGGCGGCCAGCACGCCCAGCGGCAGGGTCAGCACCACCACCAGCGAGGAGCGCAGGTGCAGCAGGAAGGCGGCGCAGACCAGGACGACGACCAGGAACTCCTCCCCCAGCTTCTCCCACAGGTTCGCCACGGCGCGTTCGATCAGGGCGGAGCGGTCGTAGGTGGCGACCACCTCCACCCCCTCGGGCAGGCTGCGCCGGAGCTCGTCCAGCCGGGCCTCGACCGCCCGGATCGTGGCGAGCGCGTTCTCCCCCTGGCGCAGGATGACGACGGCGCCGGCCACCTCGCCCTCGCCGTTCAGCTCGCCGATGCCGCGGCGCAGCTCCGGGCCGAAGCGGATGTCCGCCACGTCCTTCAGCAGCACCGGCGTGCCGCCGGGCGGCACCTTGACGGGGACGGCCTCCAGGTCGGCGATGCCGCCCACGTAGCCGCCGGCCCGCACCATGTACTCGGCCTCGGCCATCTCCAGCACGGAGCCGCCGGCCTCCTGGTTGGCGGCCAGGACGGCCTCGCGAACCGTGTCGACCGCCAGCCCGTGGGCACGGAGCGCGTCGGGGTCGAGCACGACCTGGTACTGGCGGACCATGCCCCCGATGGGCGCCACCTCGGCGACGCCGGGCAGCGCCTGCAGCTCGAACTTCAGGAACCAGTCCTGGAGCGCCCGCAGCTCGGAAAGGTCGTGGCGCCCCGTGCGGTCGACCAGCGCGTACTGGTAGATCCAGCCCACGCCCGTCGCGTCCGGCCCCAGGGCCGGGACGGCGCCGGGCGGCAGGCGGGGGGCGGCCTGGCTCAGATACTCCAGCACGCGCGAGCGCGCCCAGTAGAGGTCGGTGCCGTCCTCGAACAGCACGTGGACGTAGCTGTCCCCGAACATCGAGTAGCCGCGCACCGTCGCCGCCCCCGGCACCGCCAGCAGGGCGGTGGAGAGCGGGTAGGTCACCTGGTCCTCGATCACCTGCGGCGCCTGCCCCGGCCAGGTGGTCTTGACGACGACCTGCACGTCGGAGAGGTCGGGGATGGCGTCGACGGGCGTGGCGCGGACCGCCCAGATCCCCCCGGCGGCCAGGATCGCCGCCAGCAGGACCACGACCAGCCGGTTGGCGACCGACCAGCGGATGAGGTGCCCGATCATCGCGGGCCCTCCGCCGGGCGGGCGTCCACCACCCGGTAGCCGCCGTCCCCGCCCCGCTCCAGCCGCACCCGCACCCGGGCGCCCGGCGCCAGGCCGGAAGCCGGCACCGCGAGGTCGACCGCGAAGTCCATGGTCATGGCCGGCCAGCCGATCTCGGGGATCGGGGCGTGGCTGAGGGTGACCGTGCCGGCACGGGCGCCGTCAACCGTCGCCTCGGTCCAGACCGGCGCCTGCCCGGGCCCCTCCGCCCCCCCGCCGGCGTCCATGCGGTCGAGCGCGCCGCCGAGGCTCGCCTCGCTGTCGATCAGGAAATGCGCCGACGTGACGACCCTGGTCCCGGCCTCGAGGCCCTCGACGACCGCGACCCGGTCGCCGACGGCGGGGCCGGTCCTCACCGGCACCGGCCTGAACCGGCCCTCGCCGACCACCGTCACCACCCGCTCGCCCCGGCCGGTGCGGATGACGGCGCCGGCGGGCACGACGGTCGCCTCCGGCAGGGGGGCCGCGGCCAGCCGGACGGCGGCGTACATGTTGGGCCGCAGGGCCCCGTCCCGGTTGTCCAGGCGGATGCGCACGCGGACAGTGCGGGTCTCCGGCCGCAGGTCGGGGTAGACGTAGTCGACGGCACCGGACCAGGCGCGCTCCGGCACCCCCTTGACGGAGACCTCCGCCGCCATGCCGGGCCTGACCAGCGACGCCTGCGTCTCGAACAATTCGGCCAGGACCCAGACCGCCGACGGGTCGGTGATGGACATCAGGGTCATGTCGGGCTCGACGAACATGCCTTCGGCGACGGCATGGGTGACGACGACGCCGGACTGGGGGGCGTAGACCTTGATCCGGTCCGGGACCTGCCGGCCGCGGCGGATCTCCTCCACCTGCCGTTCGTCGATGCCGAGGGCCAGCAGCTTGCGCCGGGCGCCCTCCGCGCTGCCGCGGTCGAGTTCGCGCACGAACTCGAAGGCGGCGCTGGCGAGGTTGGGGGAGAAGAACTCGAACAGCACGTCGCCGCGGGCGACCGTCTCGCCCTCGACGCGGTGGTGCAGGCGCTCGACCCAGCCCTCGGCGCGGACATGGACATGGGCGGTGCGGCCCTCGTCGAAGCCGACGGTGCCGAAGGTCCGGACGACCGGCACCAGCGCCGCCCGCTCGGCGACCGCGGTGCGCACGCCCAGGGTCTGCATCATGGCCGGGGAGACGGCGACCGTTCCCCCGGCCTCCTCGCCCTCGTAGACGGGCACCATGTCCATGCCCATCGGCGACTTGCCGGGCGTCGGGCTCTTGAACGCCGGCATCATGGGGTCCCACCAGTACAGGACCCTCTTGCCGGACGCGGCGTCGGCAGCGGTCCCGGGCTGGGCAGGATGGTCCGGGGCGAGGCGGTCCGGGGCGAGGCGGTCGAGCGCGACGCCGCCGGCGACGCCCGCCGCAGTCGCCGCCAGGACGGCGGCGACGATCTTGGCTCTCATGGGGGAATGTCCTCTGACGGGAAGGGCAGCACCCCCGCCGCACGGAGCCGCCTGGGCTCCGCGGCAGGTGCATGCGGGGTTCCGGGATCAGAGGGGTCTGGGCGGGCGGTCCGGGACGGGGGCCGGGCGGGAGGCCACCTGGGCGTCGGGCAGCCGGGCGTATCCCGCCTCGGGTGCCGCCGCCGCGACCGTCGGGGCCGTCGGCGGCGCCAGCGCGCAGAGGGTGGTGCAGGAGGCGCCCTTCATCAGCGGGCAGGGCTGCTCAGGGCCCGCCGACGGGAGATCCTCCGCCATGTCAGCCATGCCCGCCATGTCGCACGGGGCCCGCAGGGTCCCGGCGGCGGCCGGCATGGACAGGCTCGCCATCAGCAGCTGGGACAGCACGAGCGCCACCGCGGCCACGAGCGCCGTCGCCCGCCTCAGTCGCGCGTTCCTGCCTGTGCCCGTCGATGTGCGGCGTCCGGTCATGAGGACGACCATAGGCGCTCACGGGCCGGGAGGGAACCGCCTCCGTGGGCGGCGGCGCCGGGCCTGGGTCACGACCGCGTGATCCGGCCGGTTCCGGCGCCGCCGTCGGTGCCGGGCGGCACGCGGCGCCGTCCCGCCAGAATCCTCTCGAGCGCCAGCACGGCGTACAGCGCCGGCCCGGCCAGCAGGGCCGCCAGGAGCTGCGGCGCGTCCAGCGGTCGCGTCCCGAACAGGACGTTCATCGCCGGAAGATAGGTGAAGAGCAGCTGCAGGGCGGCCACCCCGGCGACCGCGCAGACGACCGGCCGCTCGACGGGACCGGGGCCCCGCGAGCGGCTCCCCGCGGGCGGGCGGCGCACGCTCAGCAGGTAGCAGACCTCCATCCCCACCAGGGCGTTGACCGCCATCGTCCGGGCCGTCGCCTCGTCCAGCCCGGCCAGGCGCGCCCCTTCGAAGACGCCGAAGATCCCGGCGGTCATCAGCAGCGCCACGGAGGCGATGCGCCAGGCCAGGAACCCGGTCAGGAGCGGTTCGTCCGCCGCCCGCGGCCGGCGCTCCATGACGTCCGCCTGCGGCCGCCCGAAGGCCAGCGCCAGCGCCAGCCCGATGGAGCTGACCATGTTGACCCAGAGCACCTGGAGCGGCGTCACCGGCAGCGTCAGGCCGGCCAGGATGGCGACGACGACCGACAGCGACTCCCCGCCGTTGACCGGCAGGAGGAAGACGATGGCCTTCTTGAGGTTGTCGTAGACGGTCCGGCCCGCGCGCACCGCCTCGGCGAGCGTGGCGAAGTTGTCGTCGGCCAGCACCACCTCCGCCGCCTCCTTGGCGGCCTCCGTCCCCTTCCGCCCCATGGCGATGCCGACGTCGGCGCGCTTCAGCGCCGGGGCGTCGTTGACACCGTCCCCGGTCATGGCGACGACCCGCCCCCGCGACTGGAGCGCCTGGACGAGGCGCAGCTTGTGCTCCGGATTGGCGCGGGCGAAGACGTCGACCGCGTCCGCGGCCTCGGCGAGCGCGGCGTCGTCCAGCCCCTCGATCTCGCGCCCGGTCAGCACGGCCGCGGCGTTCTCCAGCCCCAGCTGGGCGGCGATGGCGGCGGCCGTGACCCCGTGGTCGCCGGTGATCATCTTGACTCGGATGCCGGCGGCGCGGCAGGCGGCCACGGCGTCGCGGGCCTCCGCGCGGGGCGGGTCGATCATGCCCACCAGCCCCAGCAGGGTGAGGCCGCCCTCCACGTCGCCGAAGGCCAGGGCCGTCTGGCCGGGACGCGCCGCCTTCGACGCCACGGCCAGCACGCGCTGGCCCCGGCGGGCCAGCTCCTCCACGCGCAGCAGCCAGGTCCCGGCGTCCAGCGGCCGGTCGCCGTCGGGGCCGCGCTCACAAGCGCACATCGCGACCACCCGCTCGGGCGCCCCCTTCACATGGATGAGGCCGCGCCCGGCATGGTCGTGGTGCAGCGTCGCCATGAAGCGGTGCTCGGCCTCGAAGGGGATAAGGTCGGTCCGCGGCAGCCCGACCCGCTCCAGCTCCAGCTCGATCCCCGCCTTGCGGGCGAGCACCAGCAGCGCCCCTTCCATCGGGTCGCCGTCGACGGCCCAGCCGGTCTCCGTCCGGTGCAGGGCGGCGTCGTTGCACAGGGCGGCGGCGCGCGCCAGCTCCACGACGGCGCCGCCGTCGTGCGGCGCCCAGGGACGGCCGCCGCAAACGAAGCCGCCGTCGGGCCCGTAGCCGACGCCCTCGACCGTGATGTCCAGTTCCGCGGCGCAGACGAAGCGGACGGTCATCTCGTTGCAGGTCAGCGTGCCCGTCTTGTCGGTGCAGATGACGGAGACGGAGCCCAGCGTCTCCACCGCGGGCAGCCGCCGGACGATGGCTTGGCGCCGGGCCATGCCCTGGACGCCGATGGCGAGCGTGATGGTCAGGATGGCCGGCAGCCCCTCCGGGATGGCGGCGACGGCCAGGCTGACCACGGCCATGAACAGCTCGGCCGCCCCGTACCCGTGCAGCAGCAGGCCCGCCGCGAAGACCAGGACGGCGACCACCAGAATGACGGCCGTCAGCGTGCGGGCGAGGCCGGCCATCTGGCGCAGCAGCGGCGTCTCCAGCGGCTCCAGGCGGGACATCAGCCCGCTGATCCGCCCGATCTCGGTGCCGGGGCCCGTCGCCACCACGATCCCCCGGCCCTGCCCCTGCGTCACCAGCGTCCCGGAGAAGGCCATCGAGGTGCGGTCGCCGAGGGCGGCGTCGGCCGCCGCGGGCCCGGGCGACTTCTCCACCGGCACCGACTCGCCGGTCAGCGCGGCCTCGTCGACGTGCAGGTTGCGGGCCCAGGCCAGCCGCAGGTCGGCCGGGACCCTGTCCCCCGCCTCCAGCAGGACGAGGTCGCCGGGGACCAGGCCGTCGGCCGGCACGGCCAGCCGGCGGCCATGCCGCAGCACCATGGCGCCGCTGGACAGCATCCGGCGGATCGCGCCCAGCGCCTGCTCCGCCTTGCCCTCCTGGATATAGCCGACGAGCGCGTTCAGGACGCAGACGGCGACGATCACCCCCGCATCCGCCCAATGGCCCAGCACCGCGGTCGCCAGCGCCGCGGCCAGCAGCACCAGGATCAGCAGGTTCTCGAACTGGGCAGCGAAGCGGCGGAGCGGGCTGCGGGGCTTCGCCGCGGGCAGGCTGTTGGGGCCGTGGCGGTAGAGGCGGCGACGCACCTCCTCCTCGTCGAGGCCGCCGGGTCCGCTGCCCAGGGCCTGCTCGACCGCGGCGGCGGGCATGGCGTGCCAGACAGGCGGGGCAGCGGTCGGGGGCGGGCTGTCGAGGGGCATCGGGGCTTCCGGTTCGTTTGCGCCGGCATCCGCCGGACAGGGGGCGCGCCGGCATCCGCCGGACAGGGGGGGCAAGCTGGGGAACGCCGCCTCAGGCGTCGGCCGGGGCACGGTTGGCGTGCGCGTTCAGGAACGCCTCCAGGTCGCGCACCGCGACCCGCCACTCCCGGCCGAACTTTATGGCGCGCAGGGACTTCCCGTGGATCCACTCGCGGATCGTGTCCTCGGAAACCTTCAGGAGGTCGGCGACCTCGTGCACCGTCAGGAGGGGCTTGCTCAGCATGGCTCGGCCGGGTTTGTGCGGGTTTGTCGGGCACAGGCTGGCACAAGGCCGGGATAGCCCGCCTTGATCTGGGTCAAGGCGGGGGCCCTCGCCGATGGCGGGAAGGGCGCGCGTGGCCGCAGCGGCGGGGAACGCCAAGGCGGCGGAATTGGCCTCCCCCGCGCCGGCAGACGGCGCCGGCGCCGCCGTGATTGACGAATACCGATAAGCGTCTTATCGTAATTCGTATAAATCGACAGCGGAGCCCGCGCGTGTCCACCCGATCCCTGCTCCTGGTCGCGAGGCCCCTGCTGCGCGTCTTGGCCGTGGTCTTCGTGATCGCAGCCGCGCTGACGGCGTCGGCGCTCGCCGCCAGCTTCGTGGCCGGCGCGCAGGTCCTGGCGGCGAGCCCGTGGCCCCATCCCGCCCTCGACCCCGGCGTGGCGATGTTGGGGACGCGGCTGGCGATGGCGGTGATCCTGGCCATGCTGGGGCTGGGCCACGCCGTCGTGTCACGCCTCGGCGCGATGGTGGACTCCGTCCACGCCGGCGACCCCTTCGTGGCCGCGAACGCCGCGCGCCTCCGGGTGATCGCATGGGCGCTGCTGGCGGTGCAGTTGATGCACATGCCGTTCCAGGCCCTCCTGAACAGCCTGCGGTCCGGGACCGTCGACATCAGGTTCGACGTACCGGTCGTCGGCCTCTTCGTGGTCCTCCTTCTCTTCGTCCTGGCCGGCGTCTTCGAGGAGGGCGCCCGCATGCGCCGGGACCTGGAGGGAACCATCTGACGATGGCCATCCTGGTGAAGCTGGACGACGTGCTGCACGCGCGGCGCATGACGCTCACCCAACTCGCCGAGCGGGTAGGCATCACGATCGTGAACCTGTCGATCCTGAAGACCGGAAAGGCGCGGGCGATCCGCTTCTCGACACTCAACGCGATCTGCACCGCGCTGGCGTGCCAGCCCGGGGACATACTGGAGTTCCTGCCCGACGACGGGCAGGGGGAGCCGGCCGCGGAAGACGCGGAGGGCGGGGAGGGGGAATGAACGTGCTCACTTGGGTGCACATCGCGGCGGGAAGCCTCGCCATCCTTTCCGGCGCGGCGGCGGTAGCCGCCCGCAAGGGGGGCGCGGTCCACGCCCGGGCCGGCACCTGGTTCGCCGCCTCCATGCTGGCGCTGGGGGCGACGGCCGCGATGCTGGCCTGGCTGAAGGAGGGGCCCGATCCCGGGCTCGGCGGCATCCTCACCTGCTACTTCGTGGCGACCTCCTGGGTCGCGGCCCGCCGCCGCGACGGATCGACCGGCCGGTTCGAGGCCGCCGCCTGCGCGCTGGTGCTCGCCGCCGCCGCGGCCACCGCCTGGGGCGCCGCCACCGGGTCCGCGACGACGCCCGCGGGCCCGGGCCCGCTGTACGCCTTCGCCGGGGTGTGCCTGATCGCCGGGCTGCTCGACCTCAGGACGGTCCTGCGGGGAAGGATGACGCCAGTCCAGAGGCTGTCCCGCCACCTCTGGCGGATGTGCTTCGCCTTCTTCATCGCCACGGGCTCCTTCTTCATCGGACAGCAGGACGTCATGCCGGCGGCGGTCCGCGGCTCGCCGGTCCTGTTCGTCCTAGGCTTCGCACCACTCGCCATGATGGTCTTCTGGCTTCTGCGGGTGCGGTTCGGGACGCGGTTCCAGGGCCGGCGGCAGGCGCCCCCGCCCGGCACCGGCGATGCCGGCCGCCGCCTCACCATGGACGCCGGATAGGGGCTCTCCCGGCCGGCGCGCGGCGCCGGGGACGGAAAGCGCGGGAGGGGATCGATAAAACGCATAACTGCTGCATCTTTTAAGCGCTTCCCGTATAGATGCAGTCGTCGTACCTCTTTTGCGCAGCAGCCCTCCACGACCCCAGGACACGCCCCATGCGCCCCACCGACAACTACCGCCGCCAGCACACGGAGATCACGACCCTGCTGGAGCAGCTGCACGCTCTCCTGCTGGTGCCCCAGCCCGCCGCCGGCGACAGCCTCGCCGCCACCCTGCGCCGGCTGACGGGGAAGCTGACCGTCCACCTCGCCATGGAGGACCAGTCGCTGTATCCCCGCCTGCTGCAGTCCCCCGACGCGCGGATCGCCGCCACCGCGGCCCGCTTCCAGCAGGAGATGTCGGGCATCAGGGAGGCGTTCCAGCAGTTCCTGGGGCGGTGGACGGACGCCGCCATCCAGGCCGACCGCGCCGGCTTCTCGGCGGCGCTCGACGCGCTGTCCGCCGTCCTCTCCCGGCGCATCGAGCGGGAGAACACCGAACTCTACCCGCTTCTCGACAACGCCGCCTGAGGCGGCGGCCCCTCCCCTCCGTCCGGTCCCGCCGGCGACGGCCGGCCCACGGCCCCGCATGAAGGGCCGGCGGAGGGGTGTGCCCGCCAGGAGGCCATCCCATGCCCATCCGCTTCTACCGCGGCGCCGCCGCCCTTCTGTTTACGGCCGCCGCCGCCCCGGGCGCCCTCGCGGTGCCCGCCGGCCCGGTCCCCCAGCCGGCCGAGGCGCCGCTGGAGGAGATCATCGTCGTCGGCCAGCGCGACGCGCCCATCAGCATCGAGCCGCGCGGCCTCAGCGTGTCGCTGGGCGAGGCGCAGTTCGCCGCGGTCAACGCGGTGAACGTCGAGGACCTGATGAAGTACGCGCCGAACTTCTTCGTGCGCAAACGCTACATTGGCGACGCCAACGCCGTCCCCGGCTTCCGCGGCACCCATTCCACCCAGTCCGCCCGCTCGCTGGTGCTGGTCGACGGCTTCGTGGTCTCAAACCTGCTGGGCAACAGCTTCTCCTTCCCGCCCAAGTGGGGCGTGGTGGGCCCGGGCGAGGTCCGCCAGTTCGACATCGTCTACGGCCCCTACTCCCCGCGCTTCCCCGGCAGCTCCATGGGCGGCGTCGTCTCCATCACCACCCGCGCGCCCGAGGCGACGGAGGCGTTCGCCACCCTGCAGGGCTTCGCCCAGCCCTACCGGCAGTACGGCACCCGCGACACCTACCTCGGCTACACCGCCGAGGCCGGCGTCGGCTGGAAGCCGGAGGGCGCGCCGTGGTCCGCGCGGGTCAGCGCGCGCCGGCTGGAGAACGAGGGCCAGCCCATGCAGTGGCGCCAGCTCGTCCCCGCCGCAAGCGGCGCCGGCGCCGTCCCGGTCACCGGCGGCTTCAGCGACCCCGACCTCATCGCCCCCGGCCCGGTGTTCGCGGCGGACGCGCCGGACCGCACGGTGCAGGACCAGCTTCGCGCCCGCCTGGGCTATGAGGCCGGGAACGGCTGGACGGCCGACGCGCTCTTCGCCTTCTGGGAGACCGACGGCGACCAGACCGATACCGGGAGCTACCTGCGCGACGCCGCCGGGCAGCCGGTGTTCGAGGGGCCGGTGCTGCTGGACGGCAGGGCCTGGACGGCCTCCGGCGTCACGCTCCAGCAGACGGACCGGCGGGAGATGATGGCCGGGCTGAAGCTGGCCGGCGACGCGGCCGGCTGGGACCTCAGGGCGAACCTGTCGCGCTACTGGATCGGCCGGCAGCACACGCGGGCATCGGCCGGCTACCGCGCCGGCATCGCGGGGGGAGCCGGCACGCTGGCGCGCCAGGGCGACACCGGCTGGTGGGCCGGCGACCTGCTGGCGGAACGGGAGGTCGGGGAGCTGGAGCTGGCGCTGGGCGCCAACCTCTACCGCTACGAGACGGCCCAGACCATTTACGCCACCGGACGCTGGCGCGACGCCGGCGATCCGGTCTTCAGCAGCCACACCGGGGGGCGGACGGAGCAGGCCGGCGCCTTCGTCGACGCCCGGCTGCCGGCCGGCGACCGGCTGGTGCTGACCGGCGGCGCCCGCATCGACCGCTGGCGCGCCCACGACGGGCGCATCGGGCGTGCAACCGCCGCCGGCCCCCGCTTCCAGTCCTACCCCGCGCGCCGGGACACCGCGGTCAGCCCGACCCTGGGCGCCGAGGTGGAGCTGGCGCCGGACTGGCTGGCGCAGCTGAGCCTCGCCACCGCGACGCGCTTTCCCACGGTGGGCGAGCTTTTCCAGGGCCGCCTGGACGGCAACGGCCGGTTCGACCCGAACAGCTTCGACCCCGGCCTGAAGCCGGAGCGGTCGCGCGACGCCAACCTGCTGGTCCGGCACACGGCCGGCGGGGTCAAGCTGACCGGCAGCGTCTTCTACCAGCGGGTGGAGGACGCGATCTTCAGCCAGCAGGGCTTCAACCGGTTCGGCGTCGTCACCTCCTCCTTCAAGAACATCGACCGCGTGCGGCAGTGGGGCCTGGAGGGGATCGTGGAGGCGGCGGACGTGCTGCCCGGCCTCGACCTCGACGTCAACCTCGCCTGGACGGACGCGGAGACGGTGCGCAACCGCCCGAACCCGGCCGCCGAGGGCGTGCAGTTCCCCCGCATCCCGCGCTGGCGGGCCAACGCCAACGCGCGCTGGCGCTTCGCCGAGGGCTGGCAGCTCTCGCTGGGCGCCCGCTACGCCAGCCGGCCGAACTCCGACCTGGAGGGCCGCCAGCGCGGCGACGCCTTCGGCTACACCTCCGAGCTGCTCATCCTCGACGCCAAGCTCCGCTGGGACGTGACGGACCAGGCCCATGTCAGCGTCGGCATCGACAACCTGGCGAACGACAAGGCCTGGGTCTTCCATCCCTACCCGCAACGCACCTTCGTGCTCGAACTCGGCTGGAGGCTCTGACATGGCGCGGTTCCTTCTCCTCGCGGCGTTCCTCGCCGCCCTTACAGGCGGCGCTGCGGCGGCCGGCAAGGGCCACCATGGGCCGTCGGCGGCCGCGGACTGCCCGCCGGACGACGGCGCGCTGCGCTGCGCGACGGCGGCCAGCCCGGCCCTGGGCCCGGACGGCGCGCTCTGGCTGGCCTGGGTGGCCGGGGGCCGGGTCTGGACCGCGCGGACGCCGGCCGGCGATCCCGCGGGCGCGCTCGGGGCCCCGGTCGACGTCTCCGGCGCGCCGGCCCGCGTCGACGCCAACGGCGACGGGCGGCCGAGCCTGGTGGTGGACGCGTCCGGGAGGGCGACCGTCGCCTGGTCGCACCGCCGCGGCCAGGCCTACAACGGCCAGGTGCTGCTGGCCGCGTCCGCCGACGGCGGCCGGACCTTCTCCCCGCCGGTGCCCCTGGTCGCCGACGGGGTGAGCGAGCGGTTCCCCGTCCTCCTGGCCGATCCCGGCCGGGGCCTCTTCGCCGCCTGGATCGACAAGCGGGCCGCCGCCGCAGCCGCGGCCGCCGGGCGCGAGCATGCCGGGGCGTCGCTGCTGGGCGCCTGGTCGACCGACGGCGGCGCCACCTTCGGCCCGTCCTTCGTCATCGGCGCCAACAGCTGCGAGTGCTGCCGCGTCGCCCTGGCGGCCGGCCCCGACGGCAGGCCCGCGCTCGCCTGGCGCGGCATCTTCCCCGGCGGCATCCGCGACCACGCGGTCATGTCGCTCGGAAGCGACGGCGCGCCCGGGCCCGTCCGGCGCCTGGCCGACGACGGCTGGGCCATCGACGCCTGCCCGCACCACGGCCCCGCCCTCGCCGCCGGCGCGGGCGCGCTCCACGCCGCCTGGTACACCGAGGGGCGCCACCGCCAGGGCCTGTTCTACGCGCGGTCCGGCGACGGCGGGGAGAGCTTCACCGACCCCCTGCCCTTCGGCGCGCCGGACCGGCTGCCCTCGCATCCCCACGTCGCCGCGTCGGGAGAGACCGTCTGGCTCGCCTGGAAGGAGTTCGACGGCAGCCGCACGCGCATCCTCGTCCAGGTCTCGCGCGACGGCGGGACCAGCTGGGGCGCGCCCCGGGCGGCGGCCGAGACGGCGGACGACAGCGACCACCCGGTCCTCCTGGTCCATGCCGGCACCGCCTACCTCTCCTGGCTGAGCCGGGCGGAAGGCTGGCGCCTCTTCCCCCTGTCCCCGTGAGGTCCGCGATGAAACGCACCGTCCTGGCGCTGGCCGCCGCCCTCCTGCTCCACGCCGGCCCCGCCGCGGCGGGCGAGGCGAAGCCCTTCGTCCCCGGCAGCTGGGCGGAGATCCGGGACGCCCACGCCGGCAAGCCGCTGGCGGTCCATCTCTGGTCGATCACCTGCGGGCCCTGCCTGGTGGAGCTGCCCGCCTGGAACCGGTTCCGGCGCGACCATCCCGGGGTCGCGGTCGTCCTCGTCTCCACCGACCGGCCCGAGGACGCCGCGCGGGCGCGCCAGGTGCTGACCAAGGCCGGGCTGGACGACGCCGAGAGCTGGACCTTCGCCGACCCCTTCGCGGCCCGCCTGCGGCACGAGCTGGACCCGGGCTGGCGGGGCGAGCTGCCGCGCACGCTGCTGCTGGCGCCGGACGGCACGCGGACGGTCGTCCAGGGCGCCGACATCGCGGCGGTCGAGCGCTGGGCCGACGGACAGCTGCCCGGCCGCTGACGGCCGGCCATCCCGTTCCCGGACCTGGGCAGGGCCGGCCTCCCCCGCGGAGGCCGGCCCTTTTCCGTTCCGCGGCGGGGATGCCCGGCCGGTAGGACCGGGGTCCTCAAGCCGTGGCTGCGTGCCGCTTGGCCGGCCATAAGCAGCATTATCGCTGAATGTATATGCCTCGTGCCCGTATCCCATGTCGGCGTCGCGGGCAGCAGACATCCGCGCCGCGCGCACGGCGCATATACGATAAAGAGGTATTTTCGATGTTGCTTTGCCCGAAGGATGGCAGTAACAAGTACTGCACATACATCTTTGGAGGTACCGATGACACCCTTACCGACGCGCCGGGGCGTGCTGGCGGCCGGCGCCGTCCTCCTGGCGCTGTGGGCGGCGCCCGCCCTGGCGGAGAAGCGGGCGTTCGAGATGACGATCGAGGACACGCGCATCAACCTGGTGGAGCAGCGCGGCTTCCACACCTTCGCCTTCAACGGCCAGGTGCCGGGCCCGCTGATCCACGTGGTCGAGGGTGACGACGTCGAGGTGACCGTCACCAACATGACCACGCTGCCGCACACCATCCACTGGCACGGCATGATCCAGCGCGGCACCTGGGAGAGCGACGGCGTCCCCGACATGACGCAGAAGGCCATCGCCCCCGGCGAGACCTACACCTACCGCTTCACCGCCGTGCCCTCGGGGACCATGTGGTACCACTGCCACGTCAACGTGAACGAGCATGTGGCGATGCGCGGCATGTGGGGCCCGATGATCGTCGACCCCAAGAAGCCGACCGCGGTGGAGAAGGAGGTCACGAAGGACCACATCCTGATGCTCTCCAGCTGGGCGTCGCAGTGGGCGGACAAGCCCGGCCAGGGCGGCCTGCCCGGCGACGTGTTCGACTACTTCACCCTAAACGGCAAGGCCTTCCCCGACACCACGCCCATCACGGTGAAGAAGGGCGACGTGCTGCGGCTGCGCTTCATCGCGGCGGGCGACGCCATCCACTCCATCCACCTGCACGGCCACGTCTTCGAGGTGGCGTTCAAGGACGGCCACCCTCTGCCGGCGCCCTACAAGGCGGACACCCTGCTGATCGGCCCGGGCGAGCGCTACGACATCATCGTCCGCGCCGACAATCCCGGCCGCTGGATGATCCACGACCACGTGGACAGCCACACGGTCAACGGCGACAAGCCGCACGGCGGCATCATGACCGTCATCGAGTACGAGGGCATCCCGAAGGACCAGCCCTGGTACCACTGGGCCCACAAGGCGCCCGTCGCCGACTTCTACTACGAGGAGTCGCTGAAGGCGGGGAAGCACGGGCTGCTCGAGAACCCCGCCTACAAGGGCACCCCCGCCAACTGACGCAGACTAGGGGAGCGATCCCATGCGAACCGCAGCAACCCTGCTGGCGGCGGCCCTGCTCGCCGCGTCCCCGGCCCTCGCCGGCGACGCGGCCCTGCCGGACGGCTGCGCCGCCTGCCACGCCCTGGAGAAGCCCACGGGTGACGCGCTCGGGCACGTCACCGGGCGCAATGGCCCCGACCTCCACTACGCCGGCTCCAAGTTCAAGCGCGACTGGCTGGTCGACTGGCTGCAGAAGCCGGAAACCATCCGCCCGGGCGGCGCCTTCTTCATGAACGCCGCCAAGCCCGGCGCGCCGCGCGACGTGCTGGACCCGGCCAAGCTCGCGAAGCACCCCGTCCTCACCAGAGCGGAGGCCGAGAAGGCGGCCGACGCGCTGATGGCGAAGACGGCGCCGGACCTGGTCCCGCCCGGCGGCGCCAAGGGCGAGAAGCCGAACGAGCGGATGGCGCAGATGTCCTTCGGCAAGCTCCGGGGCTGCTCCGCCTGCCACCAGGCGACGCCCGGCGAGGGCGGCGTCTCGGGGCCGGAACTGCACAGCGCCGGCCGGCGCCTGCAGCCCGACTTCATCGCCGCCTACATCCGCGACCCCCAGAAGATCGACCCGCGGGTCTGGATGCCGTCGGTCGCGATCAGCGAGCCCGACGTGCAGAAGCTGACCGGCTGGCTGTCCCAGCGCGGGCTCGCCGAGACCAACCAGGGAGACGCCAAGCCATGATCCGCTTCCTGCTTCCGGGGGCGGCCGCGCTGCTCCTGCTGGCGGCCGTCCCGGCCGGCGCCGCCGACCTGACCCGGGCTGCCCGCAACTACGACGCCTACTGCGCCCAGTGCCACGGCGTGAACCGCGACGGCAAGGGCGTGAACACCGCCGCCATGGCGGTGCAGCCGCGCGACCACACCGACGCCAAGGGCATGGAGTCCCTGCCCGACGACCAGATCTTCAAGGCCATCAAGGACGGCGGCCTGGGGGTCAACAAGTCGGTGCTGATGCCGGCCTGGGGCAGCGTGATGTCCGACGCCGAGATCAAGGACCTGGTCGCCTACCTGCGCCAGGTCTGCAAGTGCGGCCCCGGCCGGTAGCCCCTCCCCTCCACCCCCCGTCCGACAGCGCAAGACAAGGAGAGACCCCCATGCGCACCCTGCCCACCCTGCTGGCCGGCCTCGTGCTCGGCCTGGCGATGGCTGCCGCCCCGGCGTCGGCCAAGACCGTGAAGGTCAAGCTGACGGCCAAGGAGGTCGACGTGACCGTCGACAACGCCGGCCGCAAGTACGCCGCCTGGACCTTCGACGGCGAGGTCCCCGGCCCCGTCGTCCGCGTCACCGAGGGCGACACGGTGGAGTTCACCCTGGTGAACGCCGCCGACAGCAAGAACTCGCATTCGGTGGACTTCCACGCGGCCCGCGTCGACCTGGCCAAGGACTTCGCCCCGGTGCGCCCGGGCGAGTCCAAGACCTACACCTTCACGGCCGACTACCCGGGCGTTTTCTACTACCACTGCGGTGCCGATTCGATGATGCAGCACATCGCCCGCGGCATGTTCGGCGTCATCATCGTCGATCCCAAGGACCCCAACGCCATGCCGAAGGCGGACCGGGAGTACGTCATCGTCCAGTCCGAGCTGTACAACAACCCCGAGGACGTCGCGACGATGATGGCCAACAAGTGGGACCACGTCGTCTTCAACGGCGGCGTCTTCAAGTACGACCCCGTGCACGACCCGAACGCCAGCCGCATGCTGGAGGCCAAGCCGGGCGAGCGGGTGCGCATCTACTTCGTGAACGCGGGCCCCAACGAGTTCTCGTCCTTCCACCCGATCGGCGGGATCTGGGACAAGGTGTACGCCAGCGGCAACCCCAAGAATGTCGACGCCGGCCTGCAGAGCTTCGTGGTCGGGCCGGGCGACGGCGCCACCTTCGACCTGATCTCGCCGGTTGAGGGGGCCAACGCGCTGGTCACCCACTCCATGCGCGGCGCGCTGACCGGCGCCGTGGCGGTCCTGATGTTCAGCAAGGACGCCAGCCCGGACGCCGGCAAGGGCGCCAACATCCTGGTGCGCTGACATCCGGGCGCGCCGACCCACCCCGGGCCGGCACCGGACGGCATGCCGCGGGTCCCCTCCCGCGGCGTGTTGCCGTCCGGCAGCCGGGCCCGGCAGATACCGGAGCCATGCCATGACGACCATCCTCGGCCTCGCCGCGATGCTGCTCGCGGCCCTCCTCTCCCCCGCCGGCCCCGTCGACCTCGGCGCGCTGGAGCAGGACCTGGCGCAGGCACCCGCGCCGCACTTCGGACAGGGAGGCGGCGATGCGGACCGCGGCTGACCACACCCCCGCCGGGT
>DASPKT010000030.1:0-8480 GCA_035627915.1 Azospirillaceae bacterium | reverse complement strand
CTTCTTGATCCGCTCGGCCGTGGTCTCGCCGATCAGCAGGTTATGGTGCCGGCGCATGTAGGCCACATGGAGGCGATCCGCCCCATGCGCGACGGCGTCATCGCAGACTTCGAAGTCGCCGAGGAGATGATCAAGCACTTCATCCGCAAGGTCCACAATCGCAAGGGGTTCATGAACCCCAAGGTCATCGTCTGCGTGCCGTCGGGCGCGACTGCGGTGGAACGTCGCGCCATCAATGATTCGTGTCTCAACGCTTCGGCGAGGCGAGTCGGGCTCATCGACGAGCCCATGGCCGCGGCCATCGGCGCCGGCCTGCCGATCCACGAGCCGACCGGCTCCATGGTCGTCGACATCGGCGGCGGCACCACCGAGGTGGCCGTTCTGTCGCTGGGCGGCATCGTCTATTCCCGCTCCGTGCGCGTGGGCGGCGACAAGATGGACGAGGCCATCAT
Source organism: Azospirillaceae bacterium (assembly GCA_035627915.1). Classification (GTDB taxonomy): domain Bacteria; phylum Pseudomonadota; class Alphaproteobacteria; order Azospirillales; family Azospirillaceae; genus DASPKT01. Next base: position 8,028 of record DASPKT010000030.1, on the reverse strand, counting down.
CGGCTACATCAGGCGCAACCATAACCTCCTGGTGGGCGAGGGCTCGGCCGAGCGCATCAAGAAGGAGATCGGCTCCGCCTGCCCGCCCGAGGACGGCGAGGGCCGGGTGATGGAGATCAAGGGCCGCGACCTGATGAACGGGGTTCCCAAGGAGCTCATCATCAGCGAGCGCCAGATCGCCGAGAGCCTGGCCGAGCCGGTCAGCCAGATCATCGAGGCGGTGAAGGTCGCGCTGGAGCACACCGCGCCCGAGCTGGCCGCCGACATCGTCGACAAGGGCATCGTGCTCACCGGCGGCGGCGCGCTGCTCTCCAACCTCGACTTCGTGCTGCGCCATGCGACCGGCCTGCCGGTCTCCATCGCCGACGACCCGCTCTCCTGCGTGGCGCTCGGCACCGGGCGTGCCCTGGAAGAGATGAAGACCCTGAAGAACGTGCTAATCAGCATGTACTGAGGGCCGGGCCCTTTTCCTCCTTTGAGAGGGACCACACACGTTCTAGAGTGGTTCCATGTTCATTCTCCGGTCGAACAGGACTAACCGGTGAAGACTCGCAACAGCGGAACCGCCATCCGGATAGCGGCCCCCCTGCGGGCGCTGATTCAGCGGTTCTCATTCCTGTTGCTGGTGCTGGCGGCCGTCGCGCTGATGACGGTCGCCCGCATGGACCCGGTCCTGGTGGACCATGCCCGGTCCCGCGTCACCGACGCCTTCACGCCGATCCTGAACATCATCTCCCGCCCCGCCGCCACGGTGGCCGACGTCATCGAGGCGGGCCGCCAGCTGGTGCAGCTGCACGAGGAGAACCGGCGCCTGCGCGCCGAGAACGAGCGGCTGATGCAGTGGCAGCAGGTCGCCCTGCGCCTGGAGGCGGAGAACAAGTCGCTGCGCGGCCTGCTCGCCTACAAGCCAGACCCGGCCGCCTCCTACATCACCGCCCGCGTGGTCGCCGACCCCGGCGGCGCCTTCGTGCGCACGCTTGTCGTCATGGCCGGCCGCCGCGACGGGGTGGAGCGGGGCCAGGCGGCGATGGCCGGGCAGGGGCTGATCGGCCGCGTCGTCCAGGTGGGCGAGTGGTCGTCGCGCATCCTGCTCATCACCGACATCAACGCCCGCATCCCCGTGGTGCTGGAGACGACGCGCCAGCGCGCCATGCTGGGCGGCGACAACTCCGATCAGCCGAAGCTGCTCTACATCCCGCGCGGCCTGGAGGTGACGGAGGGCGAGCGGGTCTTCACCTCGGGCCATGGCGGCCTGTTCCCGCCGGGCCTGCCGGTGGGCATGGTCGCGGCGCGCGCCGACGGCGAGGTCCGGGTGGTCCCCATGGTCGACCTGTCGCGCATCGAGCATGTGCAGCTCGTCGACTTCGGCATTCCCGGCGGACTGGCGGCCGAGGCGCAACAGCCTGGCTCCATGCAGTAACGGGTAGGTGGCCGTCATGGCCGTCGGCGTCTGGCAGAGACTGGATCAGACCGGGCGCAACCTGCTGCCCTTCGCGGTGACCATCCTGCTGCTGCTGGTGGGCATGGTGCCCACGCAGCTGCCGGGCTACGCCGCCGTGGCGCCGCCGCTGGTCGTCATGTCCGTCTACTACTGGGCGATCCACCGGCCGGACCTGCTGCGCCCCTCCGTCGCCTTCCTGATCGGGGTGCTGCACGACCTGCTGTCGGGCACGCCGCTCGGCATGACGCCGCTGGTGCTGGTGCTGGCCTACTGGGTCACGCTGACGCAGCGCCGGATGTTCCTGGGCGACAGCTTCGCATGGCTGTGGCTGGGCTTCGCCATGGTGTCCGTGGGCACCGCCCTGGTACAGTGGGTCGTCTACAGCCTCATGCACGCCCAGCTGTTCGACGCCGGCCCGGTCGCCGTCCAGGCGGTCCTGGCGATCGGCGTGTTCCCGCTGCCGGCCTGGGTGCTGATGCGCATCCACCGTACCTTCCTCAGTTGACCCCGGCGCCCGGGCAGAGGGAAGCCTGATGCTTTCGGCCATCGATCGCGACAACGAACGCCAACGGGTCATGACCCGCCGCACCATGGTGCTGGGCGGGATGAAGGCGGCCGCCCTGTCGGCGCTGGTGGCGCGGCTCTACTACCTGCAGATCGTCGAGGGCGACCGCTACACGATGCTGGCGGAGGACAACCGCATCTCCCTGCGGCTGCTGGCCCCGCCGCGCGGGCTGATCGTCGACCGCAACAGCGTGCCGCTGGCGGTCAACGAGCAGAACTTCCGCGCCATCCTGGTGTCCGAGCGGGCCGGCGACGTCACCCAGATCCTGCAGCAGATGGCCGGCATCCTGCCGATGTCGGAGGCCGACCACCGCCGCATCATGCGCGACATCAAGCGCTCGCGCTCCTTCGCGCCGGTGACCGTGCGGGAGAACCTGACCTGGGAGGAGGTCGCCGCCATCGAGGTGAACCTGCCCGACCTGCCCGGCGTCTCCATCGACGTGGGCCAGGTGCGCAGCTACCCGTTCGGCGAGGCGACGGCGCATTTCCTCGGCTATGTCGGCAGCGTGTCGGAGGCGGAGCTGGCGGGGTCCGAGGACCCGCTGCTGTCGCTGCCGGGCTTCCGCGTCGGCAAGACCGGCCTGGAGAAGCGCCACGACGAAGCGTTGCGCGGCTCCGCCGGCGCCAGCCAGCTGGAGGTCAACGCCGTCGGCCGCGTCATCCGCGAGCTGTCGCGCGACGAGGGCAAGCCGGGCGCCCAGGTGACCCTGACGGTGGACGCCAAGCTGCAGCACTACGCCCAGCAGCGCCTGGCGGCCGAGCGCAGCGCCGCCGCGGTGGTGCTGGACGTGCAGACCGGCGGCGTGCTGGCCTTCGCGTCCCACCCCAGCTTCGACCCCAACCAGTTCGCCATGGGGATCAGCAGCGAGCTCTACGACAGCCTGCTGAAGGACGAGACGACGCCGCTCATCAACAAGGTCATCGCCGGCCAGTACCCGCCGGGCTCCACCTTCAAGATGCTGGTGGCGCTGGCGGCGCTGGAGTCCGGGCTGGTCGGCCCCGACTACCGCGCCTTCTGCAGCGGCCACATGGAGCTGGGCGGCCACCGCTTCCACTGCTGGAAGAAGGGCGGCCACGGCGGGATGGACCTGCACAACGCGCTGAAGCACTCCTGCGACATCTACTTCTACGACATGGCGCGGCGCCTGGGCATCGACCGCATCGCCGAGATGGCGCGCAAGTTCGGCCTGGGCCAGAAGACCGACCTGGACCTGCCGGGCGAGCGGTCCGGCCTGGTCCCGGACACCAAGTGGAAGCGGGCGGCCATGAAGGACGTCTGGCATCCCGGCGAGAGCCTGATCGCCGCCATCGGCCAGGGCTACGTGTTGGCGACGCCGCTGCAGCTGGCGGTCATGGCGGCGCGCATCGCCAATGGCGGCCGCGCCGTGCAGCCGCACCTGACCAAGGCGGTGGAGGGCTCCTACCACGAGCCCTCGGACTGGCCGGAGATCGGGGTGAAGCCGGAGAACCTGGCGCGCATCCTGGCCGGCATGGCCGCCGTCACCAACGAGCCGGGCGGCACCGCCTTCGGCGCCCGCATCACCCAGGCCGGGTTCGAGATGGGCGGCAAGACCGGTACCAGCCAGGTCCGCCGCATCACCATGGCGGAGCGCGCCACCGGCGTTAAGAAGAACGACGAGCTGCCCTGGCGGGAGCGCGACCACGGCCTGTTCGTGGGCTTCGCGCCGGTCACCCAGCCGCGCTACGCCTGCTCGGTCGTGGTGGAGCACGGCGGCGGCGGCAAGGCGGCGGCGGTCATCGCCCGCGACATCCTGCTGGAGCTGCAACTGCTGGACGCCGCGCGCGCCACCGCCGCGAAGCAGGCGTCGCTGGACACCGCCGCGGCCGGCACGGCCGGCGGGGGAGCCTTCTGATGAACTGGGAACTCGGCGCCGACAATTCCAACATGTCGCTGGGCGAGAAGCTCGCCCAGATCAGCTGGAGCCTGGTCTTCCTCATCGTGGTCGTCGCCGGCGTCGGCTTCGCCATGCTGTACTCCGCTGCCAACGGCTCGCTCGACCCCTGGGCGTCGCGCCAGATGGTGCGCTTCGGGGTGGGCACGGTGCTGATGCTGGCCGGCGCGCTGATCGACATCCGCCTGTGGATGCGCTTCGCCTACGTCTTCTACGGCCTGACCTTCCTGATGCTGGTCGCAGTGGAGCTGGTGGGGCAGGTCGGCATGGGCGCGCAGCGCTGGATCGACCTGGGCTTCATCCAGATCCAGCCGTCGGAGCTGATGAAGGTGGCGCTGGTGCTGACGCTGGCCCGCTACTTCCACGGCGCCAGCCTGGAGGACACCGGCCGCATCGGCTTCCTGGTGCCGGCCCTGCTGATGATCGTGGCGCCCGTCTGCCTGGTGCTGATGCAGCCGAACCTGGGCACGTCGCTGATGCTGATCATGGTGTCGGGCGCCCTCTTCTGGCTGGTCGGCGTCCGGCTGTGGAAGTTCCTGCTGGTCATCGGCAGCGCGCTTGGGGCGATCCCGATCATCTGGCAGTTCATGCACGACTACCAGAAGAACCGGGTGCTGACCTTCCTCAACCCGGAGAACGACCCGCTCGGCACCGGCTACCACATCATGCAGTCGAAGATCGCGCTGGGCTCCGGCGGGCTGTTCGGCAAGGGCTTCCTGATGGGGTCGCAGAGCCACCTGAACTTCCTGCCGGAAAAGCAGACCGACTTCATCTTCACCATGCTGGCGGAGGAGTTCGGCATGGTCGGCGGGCTGGCCTTCCTGGCGCTGTACACGCTGCTGCTGGTGTTCGGCTACGTCATCGCCATGCGCTGCCGCCACCAGTTCGGCCGGCTGGTGGCGATGGGGCTGACGGTGAACCTGTTCCTGTACCTGTTTATCAACATCGCCATGGTCATGGGCCTCATTCCCGTCGTGGGCATCCCGCTGCCGCTGATCTCCTACGGCGGGACGGCGACGCTGACGGTCATGATCGGATTCGGCATCCTGCTGTCGGTGCACGTACACCGGGACGTGCGCATGTCCAAGCGGGGCATCAGCGATTTCTGAGCCCCGCCACTTTCGGGGGGCGGGCATGTCGATTTGCTATCGACAAGCCCCGAAAGCTTCGCTATATAGCGCGCCTCGCAGCGATGAACGCGCTGCGGCGGCCGGCGAAGGGGGCGACCCCGGGACGGCCATCGGGGTTCGGGTGTATAGCTCAGTTGGTAGAGCAGCTGACTCTTAATCAGCGGGTCCAAGGTTCGAGTCCTTGTACACCCACCAACCCCTTCTAGTTCCTTCCCAAAATCCGAAGCGACCCGGGCGATGACGGCGGACGGCTGCGTCACCGAGATCGGCTACACCTACGGCTTCCATCCCGAGACGGCGCCCGGCGCCTTCGCGCTGCCGCTGCTGCTGGCGGGCCTGGCGCCGCCGGACCTGTCGGGCTCCTTCGACTATTGCGAGCTGGGGTTCGGCCAGGGCTTCAACCTGGCCCTGCTGGCCGCCGCCTGGCCGCGGGCGCGCTTCTTCGGCAACGACGTCAACCCGGCCCATGTGGCGGCCGCGCGCGGCTTCGCGCAGTCGGCGGGCCTCGCCAACCTGTCCGTCTCGGAAAAGGGGTTCTCCGAGTACGCCGGGGAGGACCTGCCGGCCTTCGACGTCATCGCCCTGCACGGCGTCTGGTCCTGGGTGGGGCGGGAGAACCGCCGGGCCATCGCCGCCTTCGTCCGCCGGCACCTGAAGCCCGGCGGCCTCGTCTATGTCAGCTACAACGCCCTGCCGGGCTGGGCGCCCTACATGCCGCTGCGCGCGCTGATGAAGGCGCGCGTGGACCGCGGCACCGGGCCGCTGGCCGACCGCATCCGGGACGCGGTGGATTTCGCGCAGAGGCTGGCGGCGGCCGGGACCGGCTACATGGCGGCCCACCCGGCCCTGCCGCCGCGGGTGGCGGCGCTGGCCGGGCGCGACGTGGCCTACCTGGCGCATGAATACTTCAACGACGCCTGGACGCCCCAGTACGTCGCCGAGGCGGCGGCCGAGCTGGCGGAGGCCGGCCTGTCCTTCGCCGCACCGGCGCGGCCCGGCGACCGGCTGGACGCGCTGGCGATGGCGCCGGAGGCGCTGGCGCTGCTGGCGGGCGAGGCCGACCCCGTCGGGCGCGAGGGGCTCAGGGACTGGCTGACCAACCAGCCCTTCCGGCGTGACCTGTTCGTCGCCGGCCCAATCCCCCTCGATCCCGGGGAGGCGCGCCGGCGGCTGGAGGCGCTGCCCTTCGCCGCCCTGACCCCGCCGCACCGGCTGCCCGGCCGCGGGCGGCTGCCGCAGGGGGAGGTGGCGCTGGACCGCGCGCTGTGCACCGGCATCCTGGCCGCGCTGGAGCGGGGCCCGGCCTCCGCCGCCGCCCTCGCCGGCCATGCGGCCCTGGCAGGCGCCGGGGTGGGCGGGATCGCCGACGCGCTGGTCCTGCTGGCTTCCCTCGGCCATGCGGTGCCGGCCATGGGCAATGGGGCCGACCCGGTGCGCGCGACGTCCTGCCGCCGCTTCAACGCCATGGTGCTGGAGCGGGCGCTGGAGGACGACGCGCTGGGCGAGCTGGCCTCCCCCGTGACCAGCACGGGCCACGCGCTGGACCGGCTGGAGCGGCTGTTCCTGCTGGCGCTGCAGCGGGGGGAGGAGCCAGCCGGCTTCGCCTGGCGGGCGCTGGCGGCGCGGGGGCAGGGGGTGCTGCGCGACGGCGTGCCGCTGCGCACCGAGGCGGAGAACCTGGAGGAGATCGGCGACCGGCTGGCGTCGTTCCGCGCCGTCCGGCTGCCCGTCCTGCGCCGGCTGGGACTCTAATCCTTCAGGAAGTCGCGCACATAGACCTCGAGCCGGGCGGCGATGCGGCGCAGGTTCTCCGCCTCGTCGGCGCGTTCGCGCTCCAGACGGTCGGCTTCCTCCCGCATCTCGGTGGCCTTGCCCAGCATGTCGCGGCGGAGGTCGTCGAGGTCCTGGATGGTCATCGGGTCCAACATGTCCCAGCTTCCGGTTCGCCCCGACGGGGACCGCCGGCCAACCCTACCGTCGACCAGCATCTACGAACATTCCGTTAAGTCAACGCACTTAAGGACTAACCCGAAGGATGGGTCCGCCCCCAGCGCCCCGGGATAGGGCCGGTAACCGTATCGAAATGGTTCGCCGCCATGCTGTCGGCAACGGACGGTGCGGGGGATTTTCGATGCTGCCGCTGGGCGCGGATACGGAAGGCGAAGTGGCGGAGGCGCGGCACGACCTGCTGGCCTGGGCGGGCGGCGCCGTCGTCTGGGGCGGGGTCACCGCCCTCATCCTGGGCCAGCCCGCCGGCATCGCCGTCGGCGCCTGCCTGGCCTTCCTGCTGCGCCGCAGTCTGCGGCTTTTCGTGGAGTTCTGAAGCACGCGTCCACGGGCGCGGGTGCCTACCCCTTTTGATCCAGATCATGGTCGGCGCCGCCGATCCCCCGCAGGTTTCGGCGACCGCGCGGCAGGGGAGGGGGCGCCATGTTGACCGAGGAAGGACGGCTGCTGGCCGTCGCCGCTTCCCTGGTGCGGGAACGGCCGGCGCGCCATGCGGCCGTGGTCGACCTCGGCGGCGTACTCCACATCGACGAGCCGGTCCTGCGGCGCACGCTGTTGCGCGGCATCGCCGGCGACGCCCCGGAGGGCGGGCGGCCCGCGGACGGGCTCGCGGCCTTCCGGCTGGCCGGCAACCGCGTCGTCCTGCTGGTCGATCCCGAACGGCTTCCCGAGCGGCGCTCCGCCATCGCCAAGGTGGCGGCGCTCCTGGCCGGGCACGGGCGCGGCACCGTCCGGGCGCGCTGGTTCGACCTCAGGCACGAGGCCGAGGCCTTCGCGGCGCTGGCCCGCCGACTGGCGGCGGAGGCGGCGCCGCCCGGCCAGACCGCCGGCATCCCCGACGAGGACGGGTTCGCGCGCTTCCTCGGCATCGAGAGGGCGCTGCACGCCGCCGACCTGTCCAGCCTCGTGCGGGTGCAGGTGGTGCACCGGCTGGACGAGCGCGGCCATCTCCGTCCCGTCTATGTGGAGGTGA
>DASPKT010000029.1:0-2705 GCA_035627915.1 Azospirillaceae bacterium | reverse complement strand
CGGCGGGGCTGGGGGCCTGCGGCGACTGGTGCCGGGAGGCGCGGGGGGAGGCGGCCTTCGTCAGCGGCCGCGACCTCGCCCTGCGCATGCTCGCCGACATGGGCATCGCGCCGGACCCGGCGGCGCTGCTATAGAGGCGGCATGGACGCACGGCCCGACATCCCCGATCCCGACGCCCCCGACCCCGATGCCCCCGACCCCGATGCCTACGTGAAGAGCCCCTGCGTGCGGGTGTGCCGGGTGGACCCGGCCTCGCGCCTCTGCGTGGGCTGCTGGCGCAGCCTGGACGAGATCGCGGGCTGGGGCGCCATGACGCCGGAGCAGCGGCAGGCCGTGCTGGCGGCGCTGCCGGGACGCCGGCGCAACCGCGTGTCCTTCCTCGGCCGGTAGGGTCAGGCCGCCTGGGGCCGCAGCAGCTCCAGCCGGTCGCGGCTGGCGCCGATTCGCCGCGCCAGCCCGGCCACGGCCTCCGCCACCTCGGGCGGCAGGTCGGCGGCGATGGCGGCGTCGTAGTGGCGCAGCGTCTCCTCCTCGGTGCGGCCCACCTCCTCCAGGATGGAGGGGGCGTCGCGCCCGCCCAGCACCGCCTTCACCCCGCTCAGCAGGCGCTGGGCCCCGCCCAGCAGCGTGCCCGTCGCCTCCGGCGCCCCGCCGATGGCGGCCACCTGGAGCTGGAGGTCGCGGACGATGGCGGCGCGCTCCGCCGACAGATCATTCAGCGCCGCCTTCAGCGTCTCGTCGTCGGTGTCCTCCGCGGCGCGCTGCAGGCCGAGGTGGCTGTCCTCGGTGATGCGGATCAGGTCGTTCAGCGTGTCGACGATCGCGTCGCGTTCCATCGGTCCCTTCCCGTCCCTGGCCGTCCGCCCCCTGCCGCTCGCGCGGCGGCAGGGGAAGAACACCGCGGGAAGGGCGCGCGTTCCTTTGGGAGGGTGGGGCCCGGCCTCAGGCGTCGTTGGCGGCCTGCGGGGAGGCGGCCTTCGCCTGGTGGTCGGGGAAAAGGCCGGCCAGCCCCTCCCGCGTCGCCGGGCAGACGCCCCGCTCGGTCACCAGGGCGGTGACCAGCCGGGCCGGGGTCACGTCGAAGGCGTAGTTGGCGGCCTCGCTGCCCTCCGCCACCACCCGCACCGTCTCGATCCGCCCGTCGGCGGTGCGGCCGGTGATGTGGGTCAGCTCGGTGCCCGAGCGCTCCTCGATGGTGATGCCGCGCACCCCGTCCTCCAGCGTCCAGTCGATGGTGCTGGAGGGCAGCGCCACGTAGAAGGGCACGCCGTTGTCCTTCGCCGCCAGCGCCTTCAGGTAGGTGCCGATCTTGTTGGCGACGTCGCCGCGGGCGGTGGTGCGGTCGGTGCCGACGATGCAGAGGTCGACCTGCCCGTGCTGCATCAGGTGGCCGCCGACATTGTCGGCGATGACGGTGTGCGGCACGCCGTGGCGGCCCAGCTCCCACGCGGTCAGGAAGGCACCCTGGTTGCGCGGCCGCGTCTCGTCCACCCAGACATGGACCGGCAGCCCCTCCTCGTGCGCGAGGTAGATCGGCGCCGTCGCCGTGCCCCAGTCCACGGTGGCGAGCCAGCCGGCGTTGCAGTGGGTCAGCACGTTCACCGGCCGGCCCGGGTTGCGGGCGTGGGCGGCGCGCAGCAGCTCAAGCCCGTGGCGGCCGATCGCGCGGCAGATCTCCACGTCCTCCTCGGCGATGGCGGCGGCCTCGGCGTAGGCGCGCGCGACGCGGTCGCCGGGCGGGGTGACCAGCAGCACCTCGCGCATGCGCTCCAGCGCCCAGCGCAGGTTCACCGCCGTCGGCCGCGTCGCCAGCAGCAGGTCGTGCGCCCGCATCACGCCGGCGTCGGAGCGGTCGGCCCGCGCCGCCAGCGCCATGCCGTAGGCCGCCGTCGCCCCGATCAGCGGCGCGCCGCGCACCTGCATGGTGCGGATGGCGTGCGCCGCCGCGTCCATGTCGCGCAGGACCAGGGTGCGGAAGTCGAAGGGCAGGGAGGTCTGGTCGATGATGCCGACCGACCAGCCGTCGGGCTCCAGCCAGATGGTACGCCAGGCGACGCCGTTGACCTTCATGATGCGCGGGCCGTGCTCTCGGGAGGACAGGGAGGCGCAGTGTCGGACTCCGGCCGTCCCGGTGCAAGCCGCGCGTGACCGCGCAAACGGCCGCACGCTCCCGCTGCGTGTAGCAGTGAGATAGCATTTTCCCGTACCACGGGAGTATTATGCCGCCGATGCGACGGAGAGGGCGCAATGGACGGCATTCTTCCCCTTCTTGAAGGTTTCCTGGCTTTCGCGCTGACCATGGTGGCGCTCACCGCGGGGGTGTCCTCCGTCCTGGCGGCGATCCAGCGGACGGCGCGCTGGCGCTCCAAGGGCCTGCGGCGGCTGGTGCTGCACGTCTACGACCGCGACGTCAGGGCGCTCGCCCGCGACGCCAAGGTGAAGCTCCCCGAGGTGCCCCTGACCCGGGACGAGCGCGAGGCCGACCCGGCATGCCTGGACCTGTCGCGGGCGGAGTTCACCGCCGACATGACTGCCCTGCCCATGCTCGACCCGGCCGCCCGCTGGGACCTGCTCGACGTGGACGGGGCGGGCTGCGACCGGAAGGCGGTCATCGAGGGCACCGGGTACCGGTCGCTGGGCCTGACGCTGGACCAGCTGACGGAGGAGGAGTTCGTCACCCGCCTGAAGGGCTCGGACGTCGGCGC
>DASPKT010000028.1:0-20580 GCA_035627915.1 Azospirillaceae bacterium | reverse complement strand
GGGTGCCAAACCACACCCCGCCTCTCCGGCCTTCAACGTTCGCACCCGACGCCTCTCTTCCCGTCCCACGCCCCACCCCACGACCAGGAGCCCCGCGATGACCGATCCCTGCCCCGACGCGCTGGTGGCCTTGGCGCACCGGCTGGCGGACGCCGCCGGTGCCGTGGCGCGGCGGCACTTCCGCACGCCCATCGCCGCCGACACCAAGTCCAACCACACCCCCGTCACCATCGCCGACCGCGAGGCGGAGCAGGCGATGCGCGCCATTCTGGCGGCGGAGCGGCCGCAGGACGGCATCCTGGGGGAGGAGCACGGCACGGCGGGGCTGGACCGGGAATATGTCTGGGTGCTGGACCCGATCGACGGGACCAAGTCCTTCATGACCGGAAGGCCGCTGTTCGGCACGCTGATCGGGCTGATGCGCGGCGGCCGGCCGGTGCTGGGGGTGGTCGACCACCCGGCCCTGGGCGAGCGCTGGGTCGGCGGGGCCGGGCACCCGACCGCGCTGAACGGCCGCCCGGCCCGGGTGCGCCCTTGCGCGGACGCAGCCGACGCGATCCTCAGCGCCACCACGCCGGACATGTTCGCCGGAGCCGACGCCGCGGCGTTCCGCCGGGTGTCGGCGGCCTGCAAGTACACGCTCTACGGCAGCGACTGCTACGCCTACTCCCAGCTCGCCTCCGGCTTCATCGACCTGGTGGTGGAGCGCGACCTCGGCACCTGGGACTGGGCGGCGCTGGTGCCGGTGGTGGAGGCCGCGGGCGGCGTCATGACCGACTGGCAGGGCCGCCCCCTGGCCCTGGGCAGCCCGGGCGAGGTCGTCGCCGCCGGCGACCCCGCCCTGCACCGCCGCGCCCTGGAGCTGCTGGCGGGGTGACCCCCGCCCCCCCTTAGTGTTTCCCGCCCCTAGTGCTTTCCGAAGGACAGCGGCCCTTCCTTGAACCGGCGCTTCAGCCGGGGGAAGGTGTACTCGCGCTGGGCCTTCTGCGCGGCCTCGAAGGCGGCGCGCCACTCCTCGCCGCGGTCGGGCACCATGCCGTGGAAGACGACCCGGGTGCGGGCGGTTCCGTCGGGCTCCAGCTCGTACACGCCCCAGGGGCCGCCCTGGGCGCGCACGGTCGGGAAGTTGGGCGGGGCGGTGCCGGTGTAGCTGATCATCCGGCCGGGGATGAAGCTCAGCACCTTCGTGCCCTCCATGCCGCGCTTGCCGGGTTCGGCCTGCGGCATGAACAGAAGCTCGTAGGCGCCACCGAGGCGGAGCTCCACGTTGGCGGCGGGCGCCATCCAGGTGGACAGCCCCTCCGCCGTGGCGATGGCCTTCCAGACCTCATCGACCGGGGCCTCCACCGTCTCCTCCATGCGGTAGGAGAGGACCGCCTCCGCCGCGGCCGCGCCGGGCAGCAGGATGAGGGCGGCCGCCAGGGCCGCGCGCAGCTGCGTCATCATGGGCGTCCCCTCCCCTCAGGCGGCGCGGGGCCGGGCGACGGCGGGGCCGATCAGTCCGCCGACGGCGCCGGTCGCGGCGGAGCTGGCGGTGCCGAGGCCGAGGATGACCGCCGTCACGTCGCCCAGCAGGAAGGACACGACGATGCCGAGGAAGGCGCACAGCCCGCCCGCGACCAGCCCGCCCAGCACCGCCGACCCGAACCCTCCCCCCGCAGCGCGGGCGTAGAGCAGCCCCGCCACCAGCGAGATCGTTACCCCCAGCGGCCCGAACAGCGCGGCCACCGCCGGCACGAAGTGGCCGGTCACCACCATCGCCAGCTGCAGCACCGTGCCGACCGCGGTCGCCCTGACCAATGCGTTCCTGTCCATCGTTCCCCCCTCGCTCAAGACGGCGCCGCCCCCCTGGCGGCGCCTTTCACGCTTCGCCGCCGGGCTGCGCGCGGGCTTGCCGCGCGTCCTCCTCCAGCCGCCGCACATAGTCCTTCAGCAATGCCACCGAGGCGTCGAAGGCCTCCAGGCTGCGGTGGGTGCGCGACTGCATCACGCCCCCCTCCATCACGGTCAGGATCAGGATGGACAGCCGGCGCCGGTCCACCCCCGCGGGCAGCCGCTCCCCCGCCTGGTCCAGGCAGGTCTCGATGTGGCGGGACCACTGGGCGAAGTTCACCGACAGCAGCTCGCGCACCGGCGGGTCCGGTTCGTGCAGCTCCAGCGCCAGGTTGCCGATGGGGCAGCCGTAGGTGCAGTCGGTGTCGACCAGGTGCCGGCGGTAGACCGCCAGCAGCGCCCAGATCCGCTCCAGCGGGTCGTCCACCCCCTCCCAGGCGGGGACCAGCAGCATCGGCACGATGCCGTCGCGGTAGGCCTCCAGCACGCCGACCAGCAGGTCCTGCTTGGTCGGGAAGAAATGGTAGAGGCTGCCGCTGTTGGCGCCGGCGTCCCGCAGGATGTCCTGGATGCTGGTGGAGCCGTAGCCCTTCTCCCAGAAGAGCCGCATGGCCGAGAACAGCAGCCGGTCGCGGGTGGAGGGGGACAAGGGCGCCGGCCTCTTGATTGATCGTTCAACCAAGACTGATCCCGGCGGGAACGTCTGTCAAGCGCGCCCGCGCCGCGGCCCTGCCGAAACCTCTACCCATGGCCCCCGGCTTGCCCCCACTATGCGGCCATGCTCGCCTACGCCGTCCGCCGCCTGCTGCTGCTGGTCCCGACCCTGCTGCTGATCCTGGCGGTTAACTTCCTGCTGGTGCAGCTGGCCCCCGGCGGCCCCATCGAGCGGCTGGCGGCCGAGCTGGAGGGGGAGGCGGTGGAGGCGACCGCCCGCATCGGCGGGGGCGGCGGCGGCACGGCCGCGGCGGAGCCCGGCGCCTACCGCGGCGCCCGCGGCCTGGACCCCGAGATCATCCGCGAGCTGGAGCGGGAGTTCGGCTTCGACCGGCCCTGGCCGGAGCGGTTCGCCCGCATGGTGGCGGGCTACCTCGCCTTCGACCTCGGCCGCAGCTTCTTCCGCGACCGGCCGGTGACGGAGCTGGTGCTGCAGAAGCTGCCCGTCTCCGTCACGCTGGGGCTGTGGTCGACGCTGCTGGTCTACGCCGTCTCGGTCCCGCTGGGCATGGCCAAGGCGGTGCGCGACGGTTCCGCCTTCGACGCCTGGACCAGCGGCCTGGTCGTGGTCGGCTACGCGGTGCCGGGCTTCATGGTGGCGGTGCTGCTGGTCGTGCTGTTCGCCGGCGGCAGCTATCTCTCCTGGTTCCCCCTGCGCGGCCTGACCAGCGAGGGGTGGGAGGAGATGTCCCTGCCCGGCCGGGTGCTGGACTATCTCTGGCACGCGGCGCTGCCGGTCCTGTCGCTGGTGCTGGGCGGCTTCGCCGGGCTGACCATGCTGACCAAGAACAGCTTCCTGGAGGAGCTGCGCAAGCCCTACGTGACGACCGCCCGGGCCAAGGGGCTGGCGCCGCGCCGGGTGCTCTACGGTCACGTCTTCCGCAACGCAATGCTGGTCGTCCTGGCCTCCTTCCCGCAGGCGCTGGTGGGGGTGCTGTTCACCGGCGCGCTGATGGTGGAGGTCATCTTCTCCCTCGACGGCATCGGGCTGCTGGGGTTCGAGGCGGTGGTGAACCGGGACTATCCCGTCATCTTCGGAACCCTCTACCTGCTGAGCCTGCTGGGCCTGCTGATGAACCTGGCGGGCGACCTGGTGGCGGCCTGGAGCGACCCGCGCATCGACTTCGGGGCCCGCGCATGAGCGTCCCCGCCACAACCGCACAGGCCACACCGGCCGCCCGCCGCCTCGCCCGCTTCCGCGCCAACCGGCGGGGCTGGTGGAGCCTGTGGCTGCTGCTGGCCCTGGTCCTGCCGACCCTGCCGGCGGAGTTCGTGGCGAACGACCGGCCCCTGCTGGTCCGCTACGACGGGGAGTGGTACCTGCCGGCCTTCCGCGATTACCCCGAGATGACGTTCGGGGGCGAGTTCCCGACCGCGGCCGACTTCCGCGACCCCTACGTCCAGGACCTGGTCCGCGCCCAGGGCTGGATGCTGTGGCCGCCGCTGCGCTTCTCCCACGACACGGTGGACTACGCCCTGCCCGGCCCGGCGCCGGCCCCGCCTTCGCCCGCGCACTGGCTGGGCACCGACGACCAGGGGCGCGACGTGGTGGCGCGGCTGGTCTACGGGGTGCGCCTGTCCGTCCTGTTCGGGGCGGCACTGACCCTGCTGGCCTCCGCGATCGGCGTGCTGGCCGGGGCGGTGCAGGGCTATCTCGGCGGCTGGGCGGACCTGGCGGGGCAGCGGCTGGTGGAGGTGTGGTCGGGCCTGCCCGTCCTGTTCATCCTGATCCTGCTGGGCAGCGTGGTGGAGCCGGGCTTCTGGTGGCTGCTGGGGGTGCTGCTGCTGTTCGGCTGGATGCCGCTGGTGGGGGCGGTGCGGGCGGAGGCGCTGCGCACCCGGCGGCTGGACCATGTCCGCGCCGCCCGCGCGCTGGGGGCCGGCGACGCGCGCATCCTGCTGCGCCACGTCCTGCCCAACGCCACGGTCGCGGCGCTGACCCTGCTGCCCTTCGTCATGAGCGGCGCCATCACCACCCTGTCGGCGCTGGACTTCCTGGGCTTCGGCCTGCCCCCGGGCTCCCCCTCGCTGGGCGAGCTGCTGGCCCAGGGCAAGGCCAACCTGCACGCGCCCTGGCTGGGCCTGACCGCCTTCACGGCCCTGGCGGTCCTGCTCAGCCTGCTGGTATTCGTGGGCGAGGCGGTGCGCGACGCCTTCGACCCCAGGCGGGGCGGCTGAGGCGGCAAGGGGGACGGATTGGAACGGGACGGCGGGGAGCCGGTAGGCGCGGAAGAGGGCGGCGGCGGTTCGCCGCTGCTGTCGGTGCGCGGCCTCGGCGTGGAGTTCCGCGTCGGCGGCGCCTGGGTCCCCGCCGTGCGCGGCGTGTCCTTCGACCTCGACCGCGGCGAGACGCTGGCGCTGGTGGGCGAGTCCGGCTCCGGCAAGTCGGCGACGGCCCTGTCGCTGCTGCAGCTCCTCCCCTACCCCCAGGCGCGCCACCCGGCGGGCAGCGTGCGCTTCCGCGGGCGGGAGCTGGTCGGCGCGCCGGAGGCGGAGCTGCGCCGGGTGCGCGGCGACCGCATCGCCATGGTGTTCCAGGAGCCCATGACCAGCCTGAACCCGCTGCACACGGTGGGCGCCCAGGTGGCGGAGGCCCTGCTGCTGCACCGGAGGATGGACCGGGGCCAAGCCCGGCGCCGCGCGCTGGAGCTGCTGGAGCTGGTCGGCATCCCCGACCCCGCCCGCCGCCTGGACGCCTACCCGCACGAGCTGTCGGGCGGCCAGCGCCAGCGCGTCATGATCGCCATGGCGCTGGCGAACGAGCCGGACGTGCTGGTCGCGGACGAGCCGACCACCGCGCTGGACGTCACCATCCAGGCGCAGATCCTGGAGCTGCTGCGGGACCTGCAACGCCGCTTCGGCATGGCGCTGCTGCTCATCACCCACGACCTCGCCGTGGTCCGGCGCATGGCCGAGCGGGTCTGCGTCATGCACGAGGGGGAGGTGGTGGAGGCGGGGCCGGTCGCCCGCGTCTTCGGCAGCCCGGAGCATCCCTACACCCGCCGGCTGCTGGCTGCCGAGCCCAGGGGCCGCGCCGCCCCGGCCGCCGCGGACGCGCCGGAGCTGCTTGCGGCCCGCGGCATCAGCGTCCACTTCCCCGTGAAGTCGGGCTGGCTGCGCCGCACGGTCGACCATGTCCGCGCGGTGGACGGGGTGGACCTGTCGGTGCGCGCCGGCCACACGGTGGGTGTGGTGGGCGAGTCGGGCTCGGGCAAGACGACCCTGGGCCTGGCGCTGCTGCGCCTGCTGGAGAGCCGCGGCGCCATCCGCTTCGACGGCACCGACGTCCAGGGCCTCTCCCAGGGCCGGCTGCGGCCGCTGCGCCGGCAGATGCAGGTGGTCTTCCAGGACCCCTACGGCTCCCTGAGCCCCCGCCTGCCCGTCGGCGACATCGTGGGCGAGGGGCTGCTGATCCACGGCCTCGCCCCCGGGCGGGCGGAGCGGGAGCGGCTGGTCTGCGCCGCGCTGGAGGAGGTGGGGCTGGACCCCGCCCTGCGCTGGCGCTACCCGCACGAGTTCTCCGGCGGCCAGCGCCAGCGCATCGCCATCGCCCGCGCCATGGTGCTGAAGCCCCGCTTCATGGTGCTGGACGAGCCCACCTCGGCGCTGGACATGTCGGTCCAGGCGCAGATCGTGGAGCTGCTGCGCGGCCTGCAGCGGCGGCACGGGCTGGCCTACCTGTTCATCAGCCACGACCTGAAGGTGGTCCGCGCGCTGGCCCAGGACATCCTGGTCATGAAGGACGGCAAGGTCGTCGAATCCGGCCCCGCCGACCGCATCTTCGAGGCGCCGGAGCACCCCTACACCCGCGCCCTGCTGGCCGCCGCGCTCGATTTGCGCGCGGGGGCCTAGGCGCCGCCGATCGGCCCCGCGACTCCTCCGCCCCTCCCGCCCTATTCCACCGTCACCCCGGCGAAAGCCGGGGTCCAGGAGCGACAGCCGTGCGGGATCGAACCGGCCCGCCGATCCTCCAACCGTCCCGCCCTACTCTACCGTCACCCCGGCGAAAGCCGGGGTCCAGGGGGACAGCCGTGCGGGATCGAAGAAGCAGACCCTTGCATGCCGTCATGCGGGGTGCCGGGGAGCGCTGCCTCGGCGCATCCCGCTGCACCCCTGGATTCCGGCTTGCGCCGGGATGACGGGAAGGGGGATTTCCTCCCCTCCCTCAATCCGACGTATCGCCGGAGCCCGGGGAACCGCCGCCCCGCAGCGGGTGCCCCTCCAGATGCGCGTCCGCCCAGCGGTGCAGCGGGTGCAGCAGGCCCAGCAGCTCCGCCCCCGCCGGGGTCAGGGCGTAGCCCTCCTCCCCCGCCGCCAGCACGCCCGCCTCGCGCAGCTCCGCCAGCCGCGTGTTCAGCACGCTGGGGGAGACGTCGTCGCAGCGCTCCCGCAAGGCCCGGAAGCTCAGCGCGCCGTCGCGCAGCTCCCACAGCACCCGCAGCGCCCAGCGCCGCCCCAGCAGGTCCAGCAGGATCATCACCGGCCGGCCGCTGGCCGACCCCCGCACGCGCGCCATATCCTATTCGCTACGATTTTCGTAGCGCTCTGCCGTTGCCGATGCTACGGATACCGTAGCGCAACGCCAGGAGGACCGCCATGCCCCGCCTCGCCCCCGCCGAAGCTCCCTTCGACCCGTCGGTCGCCGCCACCATCGACCGCGTCCGCCCGCCGGGCGCGCCGCCGCTGGCGCTGTTCCGGACGCTGGCGCACAACCCGCGGGTCCTGTCGCGCTTCTTCGCCGCGGCCCTGCTGGACCCCGGCTCGGTCACCGTGCGCCAGCGCGAGCTGATGATCCTGCGCACCTGCGCCCGGGCGGGCTCGGAGTACGAGTGGGGCGTGCACGTCGCCCTCTATGCCAAGGCGGCCGGGCTGGACGAGGCGATGGTGGCCGCCACCTGCGCGCCCGCCGCGGTGCTGCCGCCGATGGACCCGGCCGACCGGCTGGTGCTGGACCTCGCCGACGCGCTGCACGACACGGCCACGGTGGACGACGCGCTGTGGGCCCGGCTGGCCGCGGCGCTGGAACCCGCGCAGATCGTGGAGCTGGTCACGCTGGCCGGCCTCTACCGCATGGTCTCCGGCCTCACCAACGCGCTGGGCGTGGAGAACGAGGCCTACGGGGCGCGGTTTCCGGCATAGCGGCGTAGCGGGCACGATGTCGCATTGCGGCTGCGCCTCCATGCGACCTACCGGATGCGGTGCGCCCTAGACCTTCACCCCGAAGAACTCCAGCTGCCATTTCAGCTCGCCGTCGGTCATCGGGTACTTGGTCCCCTCCTTGGCGTTCAGGACCGAGGCCGGGGGGATCTGGGCCAGGCGGAGCTGGACCTGGCGGGCGAAGCGCATGGAGACGCCAGCCTTCCAGCACAGCGCGGTGACGCCGCGCGGGCTCTGGCCACCGACGATCTTCTCCACCGTGGGGAAGGGGATGCCGGACAGCAGCCCCAGCCCCACCATGACGAAGCCGCGGTCGCCGGAGGACAGCGCGTCGGACAGCGACTCCTCGTTCAGCTTGCCGGCCACGTGCATCTTGCGGGCGCGGTCGGCGGGGCGCTCCTTGTAGTCCTCCGGCTCCATCCCGGCGATCTCGGCCGCCGCGCCGGCGGCGCGGGGGGGCTTCAGGCGGGCGCGCACGGCGGCGGCGACGGCCTGGCGGGTCTCCGCCGGCAGGTCGGTGCGGTTCTCCAGCACCTTCACCAGCTTGTCCGCCACGAAACCGGCGATGCGCGCGGCCGCCGCCGGGGGCAGCGACGGGCGGCGGACCAGCGGCGCGTGCCAGGGCTCGTGCCGGGGCGCCAGCTCGATGATGCGGTCCAGCGTCTCCTCTCGGATCTGGGCGCTGGCGTTGGACAGCAGGCTCGCCACCGCGGCCTCGCTCTCGGTCCGCACGATGGCGTCGGAGACGGCGGAGCCGACGCCGGCCCGCTCGGCGATGGCGACCAGCCGGTCGTCCAGCGGGTTGCCGGCGATGATCTCCAGCAGGTCCTCGTCGGTGAGGACGGGGGAGTGGCGCAGCACCGGGCCGGAGACGCTGATCTCCAGGTCGCGCGCCAGCTCGTGCATGACGCTGGCGGGCGCGTTCGGCACGTCCTTCAGCGCGTCGGACAGGATCTGGCGCACCGCCGTCGTCTGGTCGCGCGCCAGCGTCTCCAGGATGTCCAGCGCCATGCGCTCGATCTGGCCGACCTTGTCGGCGGACATGGTCGGGACCAGGGCGGCGATCTTGCCGGCCAGCCCGCCGCGCACCCCCTCGTCCGGGTCGGTGCAGAGCATCATGTCGGCGTGGCGGGGGGTGGCCGCGTTGCGGGCGATCTCCCGCCGCACCTCGGCGCTGCGGTCGGAGGCGAGGAAGTACAGGATCTCCGGCTGCGTCTCCGCCCGCGAGGCGACGAAGCGGCGCTCCGTCTCGTCCCCGCTGGCCGCCAGGCGCTTGGCGGTATCGTAGTCTATGCCGCCGGTCATGCGGTCTCCCCTGGGATGGCCGCCGGGGCCAGGGACCGGTGGCCCTTGCCCAGGCGCTTGGATGCGTACATGGCGTGGTCGCCGCGGTCCACCAGGCCCTGCGCCCGCTCCCCGCTGCCGCCCAGGTGCACGGCGACGCCGATGGAGACGCCCAGCGGCTTCTCCGGCGCCGCCGACAGGGGCCGCAGGAACTCCGCCGCCTCGCGCAGCAGCCGGTCGGCGACGCCCAGCGCCTGCGCCTCGTCCACCCGCTCGATCCACAGCACGAACTCGTCGCCGCCGAGGCGGCCGGCGAGGTCGGCCGGGCGGGCGAGACGCATCAGCAGCTGGCCCACCGCCCGCAGTACGTCGTCGCCCGCGGTGTGGCCGCGCAGGTCGTTGACCGCCTTGAAGTTGTCCAGGTCGAAATAGAGCAGCGCCGAGTTGCCGCCGGTCTTGCGGCCCAGCCGCTGCTCCAGCATGTCCATGAAGGTGCGGCGGTTGTAGAGGCCGGTCAGCCCGTCCCGCTCCGACAGGGTCTTCAGCCGCTCCTGGTAGCGGGCCTGGGCGACGGCGACGCCGACATGGTCGGCGATGGCCCGCACCATGGACACGTCGTCCTCCGACCAGTCCGGCCCGCCCGCCTTCCACACCAGGACGGCGCCGTTGACCTCGTGCCGGAACAGGGTGCGGCCGGCCAGCAGGCGCCAGTCGCCCGCCGTCGCGGCCGTCGGCGTCTCCGCCTCGGCGGCGCGGGCCAGCAGCCCGGCCATGGCGGCGGCCACCTCCGCCGGGGGCTCTCCCTGGCCGGCGTCGGGCACGAAGTCGTCGCCGACCCGGGCGAACAGCAGGGCGCCGGCCGCCCCGGTCGCGTTCACCGCGACGCCGGCGGCGATCTCCAGCGTCTTGGAGGGGTCGACGTCGTCGCGGGTGGAGGAGACGATGAAGCCCAGGTACTTCTCGCGCAGGCGCACCTGCGCCAGTTCCATGCCGCGCAGCCGCGCCTCCGTGATGTCGCGGCAGGAGCCGCGGGCGCCCATCCACTCCCCCGCCGGGCCCGCCAGCGGCAGGGCGGAGGAGACGAGGCAGGCGGGGCGGCCGTCGGCGGCGCGCAGCCAGACCTCCGCCCGCTCCACCGCGCGGCGGGTCTCGAAGGGCAGCGGCTCGCCGTCGTCGAACTCGGGCAGCAGCAGGTCGCGCGGCGCGCGGCCGACCAGCTCGTCCGCCTGGTAGCCGATGGCGCCGGCGGGCGAGACGAAGACGAAGCGCCCATCGGGCCCCGTCTCCCAGGCGAAGTCGTTGGAGACCTCCACCAGGTCCTTGTAGCGCTGGCGCGATTCGGTCAGCACGTGGCGCAGCCGGCGCTCCAGCGTGACGTCGCGGCCCAGCAGCAGCGTCTCGCCCCCAGGCAGGGCGACCGCGGTCCACTCCACCACCGGCGCCTGCTCGGCCTCGGTCAGCGGCACCGAGACGGTGGGCGAGGCGGCGGGGCCGCCGGCGCCGACCCAGCGCGCCAGGGCGCCGACCCAGGCGCCGCCCCGCTCCACCAGCGCGTGGCCGGTGGGGTTGGCGCCCAGCAGCCGCCCGTCCGGGCAGGCGCGCAGCGCCGGCCCCGGCCAGGCGGCCATGACGGCGGCGACCCCGGGCTCGACGGGGCTGGCGAACTCACCGAGGCAGGTCGTGGCGCTGTCGCTGTCCAAGGCGGGCAAGGTCCCCTGAATTCGCGGGAAACACCGGGTTTCCCATCCAAAGGAGTAGCCCAGCCGGCCCGGACCTTCAACCGCCCTTGCCGGGCATATCCCGAAGGACCATTGTGCCACGCCATGACCGACACCGCACGCACCCCCATGACCGCACCGACCCTGTCCGCACCCGCCTCCCTCCCCGGCCCCGCCGACCGCCCGCCGCTCGACCCCGCGGGCATCGACACCTGGATCTTCGACCTGGACAACACGCTCTACCCGTCCAGCTGCAACCTGTTCGCCCAGGTCGACCGCCGCATCGGCGAGTTCATCGCGCGGCTGCTGGGCCTGCCCGCGGACGAGGCGCGGCTGGTGCAGAAGCGCTATTTCCGGGACTACGGCACCACGCTGCGCGGCCTGATGACCGAGCACGGCATCGACCCCGTGCCGTTCCTGGACTATGTCCACGACATCGACGTGACCCCGGTGGCGCCGTCGCCGACGCTGGACCGGGCGCTGGCCCGGCTGCCGGGGCGCAAGCTGGTCTACACCAACGGCTCCGTCGCCCATGCCGCCAAGGTGCTGGCGCGGCTCGGCATCGACGGGCGCTTCGACGGGGTGTTCGACATCGTCGCCGCCGACTACGTGCCGAAGCCGGACCCGCGCCCCTACGCCACCCTGGTGGAGCGGGAGGGGATCGACCCCGCCCGCGCCGTGATGGTGGAGGACATCGCCCGCAACCTGGTCCCGGCGGCGGCGCTGGGCATGGCCACCGTGTGGGTGCGCAGCGAGGCCGACTGGTCGCGCCCCGACGGCGGCGGCGTCGGCGCGGGCGAGCACATCCACCACATCGTGGACGACGTGGTGGACTGGCTGGACGGGCTGGCGGGCGGCCCCGCCCGCGCGTGAGTCGCGCCCGCGCGGCCCACCTGCGCGCGGGCACCGGTTGACAGGCCGGGCGCCCGCCGCCCATTGTCGGGCCGCCCCGGGCGCCTTCGGCCCGCGTGAAGCCCGAACAGCCACGCCATGACGACCGACCTGCAAGCGACCATCGACCGCGCCTGGGAAGAGCGCGACACCATCGGCCTCAAGACCGCGGGTCCCGTCCGGGACGCGGTGGACCACGCGCTGGCCGAGCTGGACGCCGGCCGGCTGCGCGTGGCGGAGAAGGTGGACGGCGCCTGGACCGTGAACCAGTGGCTGAAGAAGGCGGTGCTGCTGTCCTTCCGCCTGAACGACATGGTCCCGGTGCCGGGCCCCGGCGGCTCCTCCTGGTTCGACAAGGTGCCGCTGAAGACCGCCGGCTGGGACGAGGCGCGCCTGCGCGAGGCGGGATTCCGCGCCGTGCCCGGCTCCATCGTCCGCCGCTCCGCCTACATCGCCCCCGGCGTCATCCTGATGCCGAGCTTCGTCAACCTGGGCGCCTATGTCGACCGCGGCACCATGGTGGACACCTGGGCCACCGTCGGCTCCTGCGCCCAGATCGGCCGCAACGTGCACCTGTCCGGCGGCGTCGGCATCGGCGGCGTGCTGGAACCGCTGCAGGCCGGCCCCGTCATCATCGAGGACGACTGCTTCATCGGCGCGCGCTCCGAGGTGGTGGAGGGCGTCATCGTGGAGCAGGGGGCGGTGCTGTCCATGGGCGTCTTCATCAGCGCCTCCACCCGCATCGTCGACCGCGCCACCGGCGAGGTCTTCGTCGGCCGGGTGCCTGCCTACTCCGTCGTGGTGCCCGGCAGCATGCCCGGCAAGCCGCTGCCCGACGGCAGCCCCGGCCCCGGCCTCTACTGCGCGGTCATCGTCAAGCGGGTGGACGCCCAGACCCGCGCCAAGACCTCCGTCAACGAGCTGCTGAGGGACTGATGGCCGCCACGCCCGTGGTCGACCCGGTCGTACTGGCCGGCGCGCTGATCCGCTGCCCCAGCGTAACGCCGGAGGACGCCGGCGCGCTGGGCGTGCTGGAGCGGGCGCTGGGCGCCCTGGGCTTCGCCTGCCACCGCCTGCGGTTCGAGGAGCCGGGCACGGCGCCGGTGGAGAACCTCTACGCCCGGCTCGGCACGGACGGCCCCAATTTCTGCTTCGCCGGGCATACCGACGTCGTGCCGGTGGGCGACCGGGCGGCCTGGACGGTCGATCCTTTCGGAGGCGAAATCATCGACGGGCGGCTCTTCGGCCGCGGCGCCTCGGACATGAAGGGGGCCATCGCCTGCTTCGTGGCGGCGGTGTCCCGCGACATCGCCCGCCACGGCGCCCCCCGGGGCTCGGTCAGCCTGCTCATCACCGGCGACGAGGAGGGACCCAGCGTCAACGGCACCCGCAAGGTGCTGGACTGGCTGAAGGCACGCGGCGAGCGGCTGGACGCCTGCATCGTGGGCGAGCCCACCAACCCGCGGGCGCTGGGCGACATGATGAAGATCGGCCGGCGCGGCAGCATGACGGTGACGCTGACGGCGCTGGGCGCCCAGGGCCACGTCGCCTACCCGCACTTGGCGGACAACCCGCTGCCGCGGCTGTGCCGGGCCCTGGCGGAGCTGGCGGAGACGCCGCTCGACGGCGGCAACGACCATTTCCAGCCCTCCACCCTGCAGATCAGCACCATCGACGTCGGCAACCCCGCCACCAACGTGATCCCGGCCCGGGGCACCGCGCAGTTCAACATCCGCTTCAACGACATGCACACGCCGGAGAGCCTGGAGGCCAGGGTCCGCGCCGTGCTGGAGCGGGTGGGCGGCGCCTGGGACGTGAAGGTGCACCTGAGCGGCGTCTCCTTCCTGACCCCGCCGGGCCCCCTGAGCGACCTGGTCGCCGGGGCGGTGCGCGCGGTCACCGGGCGCGACCCGGAGTTGTCCACCAGCGGCGGCACGTCGGACGCGCGCTTCATAAAGGACCATTGCCCCGTCGTGGAGTTCGGCGGGGTCGGTGCCACCATGCACAAGGTGGACGAGAACATGGCGGTGAAGGACCTGGAAGACCTCGCCGCCATCTACGCGCTGGTGCTGGAGCGCTGGCGGGACCGGGCGGGAGCCGCCTGAGCCATGCTGCGCGACGCGGTCTACGGCGTCTACGGGGCGCTGCGGCTGGCCCGGCTCGACCCGGCCGGCGTCGCCTTCATCGGGCGGGACGAGGCGGCGGCGCTGCGCAGCTTCTGGGTGCTGGCGGTGCTGATCCCCGGCCAGATGCTGCTGACCCTGATGACCTACTGGGACCGCATCCCGGAGGGGCACCTGCTGCCGGTCCTGGCGCTGAAGACGGCGACGCTGCTGGTGCGCACCTTCGCGGTCTACCTGATCGTCTTCCACATCCTGGAGATGACCGGCCGCGCCGACCGCTTCGCCCACTATGTCGGCGCCACCAACTGGGGCTCGGTGGTGCAGGTGGCCGTCGTGGTGCCGGTCGTCGCGGTGGTCCAGGGGAACGTGCTGCCGACCACGTACGGGGAGGCGCTGGGGACCGTGACGTTTTTCTGGACGCTGTTCTACTCCGGCTACATCGCGGCCCAGACCCTGGGGGTCGGGCGCATGGCGGCGTTCGGGCTGGTCATGCTCGACTTCTTCGTCTCCCAGCTCATCGAGGGGCTGGCCGACGCCCGCATCTGGGGCATGCCCGCGGGCTGAGGCGGGAGTAGAAGGAGTGCGTGCTTCCGGCAGGGCTCGGCATGGGAGGTTTTTCACGGCCGCGCTCCTTATTCTTTCGTCACCCCGGCGAAAGCCGGGGTCCAGGGGCCACGGGCGCTGCGGCAAACCGCCCCTGGATTCCGGCTTTCGCCGGAATGACGGACAGGAGTCAGAGAGCCGCCCGCACTAAGTGCCCTCCCCAGCAGCCCCCCTAGTACCAGGCCTCGGTGAAGCAGAGTCCGTCGGGGGGCGCGGTGGGGCCGGCCTTGGCGCGGTCGCGGGCCGCCAGCGCCGCCGCCACGTCGTCGGCCGTCCACTTCCCCTCCCCCACCAGCTTGAGGGTCCCCACCATGTTGCGGACCTGATGGTGCAGGAAGGAGCGGGCGCGGGCGACCACGTGGATCTCCTCGCCGTGGCGGGACACGTCCAGCACGTCCAGCGTCTTCACCGGGCTGTTGGCCTGGCAGAGGCTGGCGCGGAAGCTGGTGAAGTCGTGCCGGCCGACCAGCCGCTGCGCCGCCGCGTGCATGGCCGCGGCGTCCAGCTCGTGGCCGACGTGCCAGACCCGCCCGGCCTCCAGCGCCGGGGGCGCGCGGCGGTTCAGGATGCGGTAGAGGTAGGCGCGGCCCTTGCAGGAGAGCCGCGCGTGGAAGTCGCCGTCCACCGCCTCCACCGCCAGCACCGACACGGGGTTCGGGCGCAGGTGGAAGTTCAGGGCGTCGCGGACCTTGTCCGCCGCCATCGGCTTCTCCAGGTCGAAATGGCAGACCTGCCCGCGCGCGTGCACCCCGGCGTCGGTGCGGCCGGAGGCGTGCAGGCGCACCGTCTCGCCGCTGAAGCGCAGCACCGCCTCCTCCAGGCACTGCTGGACGGAGGGGCCGTGCGGCTGCAGCTGCCAGCCCTGGAACGGCCGGCCGTCATACTCGACCGTGAGCTTCCAGCGCTGCATCAGGCGGCGGCGATCGGCTCGCCCGGCCGGTGCGGGAAGCCGCGCAGGAAGGCGTCGCCCTCCACCGGCCCCTTGCCCGGCCGCTGGACCTTCAGCAGCCGCAGCGCGCCGGCGCCGCAGGCGACCGTCAGGTCGCCGGACAGCAGCGCGCCCGGCCGGCCGGAGCCCGCCGCCGGTTCCGCCGCCAGGACCTTGACCCGCTCGCCCGAGGCCGTGTCGAACCAGGTGCCCGGCCAGGGGTTCAGCGCCCGCACCTGCCGGTCCAGCTCCACGGCCGGGCGGGCGAAGTCGAGCCGCCCCTCCTCCTTCGCCAGCTTGGCGGCGTAGGTGACGCCCTCCTCCGGCTGCACCTCGGGCGCGAGCCGCCCCTCCCCCGCCAGCTCCAGCGCCCGGACGATCAGCCGGGCGCCCATGGCGGAGAGCGCGTCGTGCAGGTCGCGCGCGCCGGTGCGGGGGCCGATGGCGACCGCCTCCTTCAGCAGCATGGGCCCGGTGTCCAGCCCCGCCTCCATCTGCATGATGGTGACGCCCGTCTCGGCGTCGCCGGCCAAGATGGCGCGCTGGATCGGCGCCGCGCCCCGCCAGCGCGGCAGCAGCGAGGCGTGCACGTTGAGGCAGCCCAGGCGCGGCGCGTCCAGCACCGGCTGCGGCAGGATCAGCCCGTAGGCCGCCACCACGGCCGCGTCCAGCCCCAGGTCCGCGAACTCCGCCTGCGCCTCGGCGTTGCGCAGGCTCTTCGGCGTGCGCACGGGCACGCCGCGGCTCTCCGCCAGCAGGTGGACGGGCGACTTCTGCTCCTTCTGGCCGCGGCCGGCGGGGCGCGGCGGCTGGCTGTAGACGCAGGCCACCTCGTGCCCGGCGTCCAGCAGGGCCGCCAGGATGGGGGCGGAGAAGTCGGGCGTGCCCATGAAGGCGAGGCGGAGGCGGGTCATGGCACCCCGTCGGCATGCTGGAATGGAGGGCTTCGCACGGTTCGGCTCCGGTTCTCGTTCCCGTCATTCCGGCGCAAGCCGGAATCCGGGGGCCGCCGGGCTTCGCGCTTGTGGCCCCTGGACCCCGGCGTTCGCCGGGGTGACGGACATGGGTGGGGAAAATCCTGGCCGCGAGAAGCCCTATGGATAGGAGGAGGGAGGACCGCGGTCAGCCGCCGGTGCGCTTCAGCTTGGTCATCTTGCGGATGATCATGTTGCGCTTCAGCGCCGAGAGGTGGTCGATGAACAGCACGCCGTTCAGGTGGTCGATCTCGTGCTGGATGCAGGTGGAGAGCAGGCCGTCGGCGTCCATCTCCCGCACCTCGCCGGCGCGGTCGACGTAGCGCACCCGCACCGCGGCCGGGCGGGTCACGTCGGCGTAGATCTCCGGGATCGACAGGCAGCCCTCGTTGGTGACCGACAGCTCGTCGGAGGTCCAGATGAGCTCCGGGTTCACCATGGCGAGGGGCTGCTTGCCGCCCTCCTTGTGGTCGGAGACGTCGACCACGATCACCCGCTCCAGCACCCCGATCTGCGGGGCGGCCAAGCCGATGCCGGGGGCCTTGTACATGGTCTCCAGCATGTCGTCCATCAGCCGGGCCACGCGGCCGTCGACGTTGTCGAGCGGCTTGCACTTGGTCTTCAGGCGCTGGTCGGGGATGGTGAGGATGGGCAGCAGGGCCATGGCGTCGCGCGTTCGGTCAGGGGTGGTCCGGGCGGGGGATGATACCCCTTTCACCGCGGGCAGATAAGCCCCGACGCCGGGGCGGTCAAGCGCCGGTAGGATGGGGGAGGGTTGCGCGGGGGCCGAAGGGGTGCGGCTATGGTCGAGAGGTGCGGCTGAGAGGGGGTGCGTGCTTCGACAAGCTCAGCAAGAGGGAGGGTAGATGCCAGGCCCGGTGTAGTCCAGGATCAGCAATCTCCACTGGGAGCATCACAACGATCCTCAGCCTGAGCCTGTCGAAGGCCGCACGACAGCGCCGCTGCCCCGCGGCCGTCCCCTCACCCTTCCCACGGCTCCGCCGCAGGCCCCTTCCCTCTCCCCCAAGGGGAGAGGGGGAGTGCCCCCTACTTCCGCCCGATCAGCGTGCCGGCGCCGCCCTCGGTGAATATCTCGATCAGGATGGCGTGGGGGACGCGGCCGTCCAGGATGACGACGGCCTCCACCCCGCGCTCCACCGCGTCCAGGCAGGTCTCGATCTTGGGGATCATGCCGCCGCTGGCAGTGCCGTCGGCGATCATGCCGCGGGCCTGCTCCACGGTCAGCTCGGCCAGGACCTTCTTGTCCTTGTCCATGACGCCCGCCACGTCGGTCAGCAGCAGCAGGCGGGTGGCGCCGAGCGCCCCGGCGATGGCGCCGGCGGCGGTGTCGGCGTTGATGTTGTAGGTCTCCCCGTCCGGGCCGAAGCCGATGGGGGCGATGACCGGGATCAGGTCGGCGGCCTGGACGCGCCGGATGATCTCCGGGTTCACCTTCCAGGGATCGCCGACGAAGCCCAGGTCCAGCACCTTCTCGATGTTGCTGTCGGGGTCGCGCTTGGTGCGGGTGACCTTGCGGGCCTCGATCAGCTCGCCGTCCTTGCCGGACAGGCCGATGGCGCGGCCGCCCTGGTCGTTGATGCTCTGCACCAGCTGCTTGTTGATGGAGCCGGACAGGACCATCTCCACGACCTCGACCGTATCGCGGTCGGTGACGCGCAGCCCGTCGACGAACTCCGACTTGATCTTCAGCCGCTCCAGCATCTGGGCGATCTGCGGGCCGCCGCCATGGACCACCACCGGGTTGATGCCGACCTGCTTCAGCAGCACGATGTCGCGCGCGAACAGGGCGCCCAGCTCCGGGTTGCCCATGGCGTGGCCGCCATACTTGATGACGAAGGTCTTGCCGGCGTAGCGGCGCATGTAGGGCAGCGCCTCCGACAGGGTGCGCGCCTTGGTCAGCCACTCGTCATGGGTCACGGACAGCTTCGGAGCGTCGGGGGCGGTCATGCGGGTCGCGTGTCCCTTGGCAGCGGGAAGGGGAGGAGGCTCCGGCCGTTTCTAACCCGCCGCCGCCGCCAGGGGCAATGCGCATGGCGGGACCCTGGCGTGACGATCCCGTTACGGGCTAGGCTTCGCCCATGGGCGCGACCGACCTGCTGCGGGTGGGAGTGCGGGCGGCGGCGCTGGCCGCCGCGCCTGCATCGCTGCCGGCTTGGCTGCTGCTGGCCGCGCTGATGCTTGCCCTGCCGTCCGACGCCCGGGCGGAACCCGCCTTCACGCCCGCCCCCTGCCCCTTCGACGCCGAGCTGTCGCCGGCCGAGCGCGCCCGCCTGGCCTGCGGGACCCTGCTTGTGCCGGAGAGCCGGGGCGGCGGGCCCACGCGCACCCTGTCGCTGGCGGTGGCCGTGGTGAGCGCGGCCGGGCCGGAGCGGCGGGACGACCCGGTGCTCTACCTCCAGGGCGGGCCAGGGGCCGGCGCGGTGGCGCGCTACCGGGCCTTCCTGGACGCCGGGATGGGGCGCGGCCGCGACATCGTGCTGATGGACCAGCGGGGCAGCGGCCTGTCCGGCCCGCCCCTTTGCCCCTTCGTCGGCGAGGCGGAGGTGGCGACCGCCTCCATCCTGTTCTGCCGCGCCCAGCTGGCGGACGAAGGGGGCGACCCCACCGCCTACCATGCCCGGGCCATCGCCGCGGACGCCGGCGACCTGCGCCGGGCGCTGGGCATCGCGCGCTGGAACCTGCACGCCGCCTCCTACGGGGCGGTGGTGGCGCTGGCGCTGATGCAGGCGGACCCCCTCGGGGTGCGCGCGGTGGTGCTGGACAGCCCGGACTCACCCCTGGCCACCGACGCCGACGCCTTCGCGGCGCTGGCCGGGGCCCTGTCGGGTGCGGCGGAGGCGTGCCGGGCGGAACCGGCCTGCGCCGCAGCCTACCCCGACCCCTGGGGCGACCTGACCCGCGCGCTCGACCAGCTGGACGCCTGGCCGCTGCCGCTCCCCTCTTTCGGGCCGGCCGGCGGCGATGCCCGGCCGCCCGCCGTGGACGCCGTGACCTTCGTGCGGCTGCTGGCCCTGCTGCTGCGCGAGCCGGGCGGGCCGCAGTTGCTGCCGGCGGTGCTGCACGCCGCCGCCCGGCGGGAGGAGGCGATGCTGGCGCCGGTGCTGGAGCTGGCGGCCGGCGGGCGGGGCCGCGGCGCCGGCGCCGAGGACGGGATCGCCGCCGGCCAGCACCTGCTGGTCCGCTGCGTCGAGCGCTACCGCGCCACCCGGCCCGAGGACTACGCCGCCGTGGCCGCGCGCTGGCCCCTGCTCTACGCCCGCTGGGTGGTGGACGAGGGGGCGGCGGAGGTCTGCCGGGACGAGGAGCTGTTCGGCGGCGTGCCGGCCCCCGCCTTCCCCGACGCCTCCCCCGTCCCGACCCTGATCCTGTCCGGGGAGTTCGACCCCGTGACCTCCCCGCCGCTGGCGGAGGAGATGGCGTGGCGGCTGGGCCGGGCGCACTACCTGCTGCTGCCCGGCGGGACGCATGGGGTGGGGCCGGGCAGCGACTGCGCCGACCGCCTGGCCGCCGCCTTCCTGGACGCCCCGGACACGGCCCCGGTGCCCGACTGCCTGGTGCCGCGCCCGGCCTTCGTGACCGGCCTCTGGGTCGTCCCGGGCCTGCGGAGCCTGGTGCGCGCCACCCTGCACGGGCGCGACCCGGCGCTGGCGGCGGCCGCCGCGCTGCTGCCCCTGGCGCTGGCCGGCGCAGCACTGCTGTCCGCCCTCTCGCTGCGCCGGGCCGGGGGCCGGGCGGCGGCGGCACTCTCCCTCGCCGCGGCGCTGGCCGGGCTGGCCTCGGTGGCGGGGCTGGCGGCGGCGGTCATGGACGCGGTGGCGGCGAACCCGATCCTGCCCATGTTCGGCCTGCCCGCCGCCTGGCGCCCGCTGGCGCTGCTGCCCTGGCTGTCGGTGCTGCTGGCGGTGGCCGCCGTGGCGGCGCTGAGGGCCGGGCGGCCGGGGGCGGCGGGGCTGGCCGGAACGGCGCTCTCCGCGGCGGGAGGCGGCGCCGCGCTCGCCTTCGCCGCGGCCTTCGGGATGGCCGCCTGACCGCCGGTTACCCAGCGGATTCCACTGGAACAAAACGGGGACTCGCCCATATTCTGGCGGCCATGATCGGTTCCGACATCGACCGCCTCATCCAGCTGCTCGCCAAGCTCCCGGGCCTCGGTCCCCGGTCGGCAAGGCGCGCCGCGCTGTATCTCATCAAGCGCCGCGACGGGCTGATGGAGCCGCTTGCCGAGGCGATGGCGGCGGCCTCCGCCAGCATCCGCACCTGCGCGGAGTGCGGCAACCTCGACACCACCGACCCCTGCCAGGTCTGCCGCAGCCCGGCCCGCGACCGCGCCACCCTCT
>DASPKT010000027.1:0-27858 GCA_035627915.1 Azospirillaceae bacterium | reverse complement strand
TTCGGGATGAACGTCTGCCGGAATGAACGGGCCGGAACGAAGGGGTCGGAACGAAGGAGCCGGAACGATCGATCCGGATCGGGCCCCGTCAGCCCCGCCACTCCCGCGACAGCAGCCCGTGGGTGACCTCGTCCCGCCACTCGTTACGAAGCCGGTTCGATTGCCGGGTGCGGGTCTCCCTGGTGAAGCCCAGCCGCTCCGCCAGCCGGTGGGCGCGGCCGTTCTCCGGGTCGCTGCGTAGCTGCACCCGGTGCAGGCCGAGGTCGCGGAAGGCGAAGCCCAGCACCGCGCCCGCCGCCTCCGCCGCCAGCCCCCGGCCCCAGCGGGCCGGCAGGAACAGGCAGGTGAGGTCGGCCATGCCGTCCAGGATGCGGTCGAGGGAGACCAGGCCGGCCACGGCGCCGTCCTGCCGGACCACCCAGCCGCGGGTGGTGGCGGCGCAATCGCCGGACGCCGCCCGCAGCAGCCTAAGCGCCGTCTCCTCCTCGCAGCCGTCCGCCTCGCCGACCCAGCGCATGACCTCCGGATCGGCGAAGACCGGGTGCAGGGCGGCGGCGTCGCCGGGCCGCAGCGGGTCGAGGGCGAGGCGCCGGGTGGCGAGCGGCCGCGCCGGCGGCAGGGCGACGCCCGCCATCGCTAAACCACGCCCCGGGCGCGCAGGCCGGCGACGGCGTCCGCGTCCAGGCCGAGGCCGGCCAGGACAGCGTCGGCATGCTCCCCCGGGGCCGGCGCCGGGCCGCCGGCGCCCGGGCGCTCCCCGTCCAGCAGGGCGGGAAAGGCGAAATGCAGGCCGTCAGCCTCCGCCGCCACGATGCCGCGCGCGGCCGCCTGCTCGTGCGCCAGCGCCTCGGCGAAGGTGAGGACCGGGGTGAGGCAGCAGTCCGTCCCCTCGAAATGCGCGGTCCAGTGCGCCAGCGGCCGGGCGCCCAGGACCGCCGCCACCTCGGCGCGCACCCGCGCGCCCTGCACGCCCGCGGCATGGCCGTGGGGGATCAGGTCGGGGCGGCCCAGCCTGTCGCAGAAGGCGGCCCAGAACTTCGGCTCCAGCGCGCCCAGCGCCAGCCAGCGCCCGTCGGCGGTGGGGTAGACCCCGTAGCAGGGCAGGCCGCCGGTCAGCCGTCCCCCGCCGCGGGCCGGGGCGGCGCCGTCCGTCTCCAGCGCGTCCAGCGCCACCGGCTGGTGGGCCAGCACAGAGTCCGCCATGGCGACGTCGATGCGGCGGCCGCGGCCGGTGGCGCGCGCCTCCACCAGGGCGGCGCAGATCGTCATGGCGGCGGTCAGCGCCCCGCCGGCGATGTCGGCCAGCTGGAAGCCCGGCACCGCGGGCGGCCCGCCCTCCGTCCCCGTTGCGTCCAGCACGCCGGTGACGGCGAGGTAGTTGATGTCGTGCCCGGCGCGCCCGGCCCAGGGGCCGGTGGCACCGTAGCCGGTGATGCTGCAATGGACGGCGGCGGGATTGGCTGCGGCCACGGCGGCGGCGCCGACGCCCAGCCGGTCGGCGACGCCGGGCCGGAACCCCTCGACCACCACATCGGCGGTGCGGGCCAGCGCCAGGAACAGGTCCCGTCCCTCCTCCGCGGAAAGGTCCAGCACCAGGGATCGCTTGCCCCGGTTCAGCGCCCGGAAGGCGGCCGGGGCCAGCCGGCGGGCCGGGTCGCCGCCGGGCTCCTCGATCTTCAGGACGTCGGCGCCGAGGTCGGCCAGGTGCCGGGTGCACATCGGCCCCGGCAGCAGGCGCGTCAGGTCCAGCACCGTGATGCCGGAAAGCGGGCCGGGGCATGGCGGCGGCGTCTGCATGGCGGGGCGGTCCTCCCGGCGGTGGGCCGGCGATAATCCGGCCCACCCCGCCGGTTGGCAAGCCCCTCGGGAGCCCCCGGCTCAGGCCACCACGGGCGCCCAGGCGACCGCGGCGGCCGCCAGGCAGAGATAGAGGAGAAACGCGGCACCGGCGCGCAGCATGATCATGGGTCCAGCCCTCCCGTCCCTGGGCCCCGGCCCCGCGCCGGCGCCCCGCGGGACCGATGATGCCCGCGGGGCCGCCGCGGGGTAATCCCACCCGCGGAGATCGTCTCCATAGCCGGCGTGCATGGTGGCCGCGACCGCCGGGCGCACCCGCACCACTGGCGGTACTCCGCGCCGCCGTCTACCATGGCCCGAAACAGGCGGAGTCCGGCCGCGCGCGGGCCGGTCCCGGCACCAGGGGAGAGGAAAGGCATGGCGGAGTCCGAGAAGCGGGTGACCGAGGAAGAGGCGCTGCTGCTGCACAGCGGCGGCCGGCCGGGCAAGCTGGAGATCACCCCGACCAAGCCGATGGCGACCCAGCGCGACCTGTCGCTGGCCTATTCGCCGGGCGTCGCCGTCCCCTGCCTGCGCATCCACGAGGACCCCTCCACCGCCTACGACTACACGGCCAAGGGCAACCTGGTGGCGGTCATCTCCAACGGCACCGCGGTGCTGGGGCTGGGCGACCTGGGTGCGCTCGCCTCCAAGCCCGTGATGGAGGGCAAGGCCGTCCTGTTCAAGCGCTTCGCCGACGTCGACGGCATCGACCTGGAGGTCGACACCCGCGACGTGGACGAGTTCGTGAACGCGGTGCGCTACCTCGGCCCCAGCTTCGGCGGCATCAACCTGGAGGACATCAAGGCGCCGGACTGCTTCATCATCGAGCAGCGCCTGCGCGAGCTGATGGACATCCCGGTCTTCCACGACGACCAGCACGGCACCGCCATCATCGCCGCCGCCGGCTTCATCAACGCCCTGCACCTGACCGGCCGGCGCATGCAGGACGTGCGCATGGTGGTGAACGGGGCGGGTGCGGCCGCCATCGCCTGCGTGGAACTCATCAAGGCGATGGGCCTGCCGCACGACAACGTCATCCTCTGCGACACCAAGGGCGTGGTCTACCAGGGCCGCACCGAGGGCATGAACCAGTGGAAGTCGGCGCACGCCGTGCGCACCGACGCCCGCACGCTGGAGGAGGCGATGCGGGGCGCCGACGTGTTCATGGGCCTGTCGGTGAAGGGGGCGGTGACGCGGGAGATGGTCCGCTCCATGGCGCCGAAGCCGATCATCTTCGCCATGGCCAACCCCGACCCGGAGATCACGCCGGAGGAGGTCCGCGCCGTGCGCGACGACGCCATCGTCGCCACCGGGCGCAGCGACTATCCCAACCAGGTCAACAACGTCCTGGGCTTCCCCTACATCTTCCGCGGCGCGCTGGACGTGCGCGCCTCCACCATCAACGAGGCGATGAAGATCGCCGCCGCCAACGCGCTGGCCGAGCTGGCGCGCGAGGACGTGCCGGACGAGGTGGACGCCGCCTACGGGCGCCGGCTCTGCTACGGGCCGGAATACATCATCCCGGTCCCCTTCGACCCCCGCCTGATCGTGAAGATCCCGGCCGCCGTCGCCACCGCGGCGATGGAGACGGGGGTGGCGCGCCGGCCCATCGTCGACATGGACGGCTACCGCCGCGCGCTGCGCCTGCGGCTCGACCCGACCGCGGACAGCCTGCAGCTGATCTTCGAGAAGGTGAAGGCCAACAAGCGCCGCGTCGTCTTCGCCGAGGGCGAGGAGGAGCGGACCATCCGCGCGGCCCTGGCCTTCCGCGCCGCCGGCTACGGCATCCCCGTGCTGATCGCGCGCGAGGAGGTGGTGCGCGAGCGCATCCAGGCGGCCGGCCTCGGCACCCCCGACGGGCTGGAGATCCACAACGCGCGGATGTCCCACAACAACGCACGCTACGCCGAATTCCTCTACGGCCGGCTCCAGCGCAAGGGCTTCCTGCACCGCGACTGCCAGCGCCTGGTGAACCAGAGCCGCAACGTCTTCGCCGCCTGCATGGTGGCGACCGGCGACGCCGATGCCATGGTGACCGGCCTGACCCGCAGCTTCTTCGTCTCCTACGAAGACATCGCGCGGGTCATCGACCCCAGGCCCGGGCACCTGGTGTTCGGCCTGTCGGTCATCGCGTCGCGCAACCAGACCGTCTTCATCGCCGACACCACCGTGCACGAGCGCCCGAGCCCGGAGCAGCTGGTGGACATCGCCATCCAGTCGGCGCGGACCGCCCGGCAGATGGGGCACGAGCCCCGGGTGGCGTTCCTGTCCTTCTCCAACTTCGGCCAGCCGATGCGGGAGCGCGCGCAGCACGTCCGCGACGCGGTGGCGCTGCTGGACCGGCGCGGCGACGCCGACTTCGAGTATGACGGCGAGATGTCGGTGGACGTGGCGCTGGACCACGGCCTGATGCGCCGGCTCTACCCGTTCTGCCGCCTGTCGGGCCCGGCCAACGTGCTGGTCATGCCGGCGCTGCACGCCGCCAACATCGGGGCCAAGCTGCTGCAGAAGATCGGCGGCGGCACGCTGGTGGGGCCGCTGCTGATCGGCCTCGACAAGCCGGCGCAGGTGGTCCAGATGGGGGCCACGGCGAACGACCTGGTCACCGCCGCGGCGCTGGCGGCGCACGACGCCCTGGCGGGCTGAGGCGGGCTGAGGCGGCCCGCGCCGGCGCCGCCCCGTGAAGTTTCGGTTACGGCGCGGGCCGGCGGGCCCGGCACCCTGTATGGTGGCGGACCCGCACCCGACCGATCCCGGTGGACGAACATGAGCCGGCACGACATCAGCCCCTTCCGCTTCGTGGTCATCGGCGCCCTGCTGATGACCCCGACAGCCCTGCTGCTGGTCGGGCTGGCGCTGGCCGGCCGCATCGGCTGGAGCGGGGTGGTCGCCGCCCTGATCCTGACCGGCGGCATGGCGGTGCTGATCCTGCGCACCGTGCTGCACGACGCCCGGCTGATCGCGGAGCACGTGGACCGGCTGGCGGAGACGGAGGTGGCGGTGCCGCCTCCGGTGTCCGCCACCGGCACCGGCCAGTCGCTGCTGTCCGGCATCGCCCGGCTGCACGCCGCCTGGCTGGCCCGGGTGGAGGAGATGCAGGGCCGCCTGCGCGCCGACGAGGCGGTGCTGGAGGCGCTGCACGACCCCCTGGTCCTGGTCGATTCCGACCGCCGCGTGGACCTCGCCAACGCCGCCGCGCGGGGGCTGTTCGGCGACGCCATGGCGGGCCGCGACCTCGCCGTGACGCTGCGGGCGCCGGCGGTGCTGGACGCCGTCGACGCGGTGCTGGCCGGCGGCGCGTCCCGCAGCGTGGAGTTCACCCTGCCCGTCCCCGTGGAGCGGGTGATGGAGGCGCGGGTGAAGCCCTTCCCGCGGCCGCTGCGCTCCGGCGCCCGGCGCGGGGCGGCGGAGCTGGTGGCGATGCTGTCGCTGCACGACATCACCACCATCAAGCGCTCCGAGCAGATGCGCGCCGACTTCGTCGCCAACGCCAGCCACGAGCTGCGCACGCCGCTCTCCACCCTGATCGGCTTCGTGGAGACGCTGCGCGGCCCGGCCCGCGACGACGTGGAGGCGCACGACCGCTTCCTCGCCATCATGCACGACCAGGCGAGCCGCATGTCCCGGCTGGTCAGCGACCTGCTGTCGCTGTCGCGCATCGAGCTGGACGAGCACACGCCGCCGACCGGCCAGGCCGACGTCGCCCGCATCGTGCGCACCGTCGTCGCCATGCTGGAGCTGAAGGCCGCCGCCCGGAAGATCCGGCTGCGGGTGGAGGGGCCCGACGCCCTGCCGCCGGTCGCCGGGGACGAGGACCAGCTGACCCAGGTCTTCCAGAACCTGATCGACAACGCGGTCAAGTACACGCGCGAGGGGACGGAGGTGACGGTCGCCCTGTCCGTCGCCGAGGGCCCCGCCGCCGCGGCCGGCGGGCGGCGGCCGGCGAAGCTGGTCGCGGTGTCGGTCGCCGACCGGGGCGAGGGCATCCCGCGCATCCACCTGCCCCGCCTGACCGAGCGGTTCTACCGGGTGGACGCGGCGCGGTCGCGGGCGGTCGGCGGCACCGGCCTCGGCCTCGCCATCGTGAAGCACATCGTGAACCGCCACCGCGGCCGCCTCTCCATCGACAGCACCGTCGGCCAGGGCAGCACCTTCACGGTCCACCTGCCTGCCGCCGAAGAGGCGCGCCGCGCCGGGGCCGAGGAGGCGCGCCGCGCCGGGGCGGGGGAGAGCGCCGCCTGAGCCCTGGGACGAAAAAGGGGCGCCGCTCCTCTCCCGGTGCCCGGATACCGCCCCCGGCCGTCACAAAACTGTAGCCTGTTCGTAGTATTTGTATCGCGCGGCGCCGCTATGGTCCGGCCCGCCCGGTGGGATGATCCCCCCGGGGCAGACGGGCTACCCGCCCTCCCAAGTCGCCAGAATCCGGAGGCATCGTCGTGTCCATGAAGAAGCTTGCCCTCGCCGCCGTGCTGGCCACGGCATCGACCGTCGCGCTGGTCGGCACCGCGCAGGCGCGCGAGCAGATCCGCATCGTCGGCTCCTCGACCGTGTTCCCCTTCACCGCGACGGTGGTCGAGCGCTTCGGCCAGACCGCCAAGTTCCCGGCGCCGATCCTGGAGTCCACGGGCACCGGCGGCGGCATGAAGCTGTTCTGCGCCGGCGTCGGCGCCGAGAACCCGGACATCACCGGCGCGTCGCGCGCCATGAAGGTCAGCGAGTTCACGACCTGCAAGAAGAACGGCGTCGAGGCCGTGACCGAGATCAAGATCGGCTACGACGGCATCGCCTTCGCCCAGAGCAAGAAGTCCAAGCCGGTCAACCTGACGAAGACGCAGCTCTTCCAGGCGCTGGCGAAGGAGGTCGAGGTCAACGGCCAGATCGTCGCCAACCCCTACAAGAAGTGGTCGGACATCGACGCTTCGCTGCCCGGCACCGCCATCGAGGTTCTGGGCCCGCCCCCGACGTCCGGCACCCGCGACGCCTGGGTCGAGCTGGTCATGGAGGAGGGCTGCAAGGAGTTCCCGGCGATCAAGAACCTCGCCAAGGACCGCCACGCCGCCGTCTGCAAGACCATGCGCGAGGACGGCGCCTTCATCGAGGCCGGCGAGAACGACAACCTGATCGTCCAGCGCCTCGAGGCCAACCCGAACGCCTTCGGCATCTTCGGCTACTCCTTCCTGGAGGAGAACACCGACAAGGTGCAGGGCGCCAACGTCGGCGGCGTCGCCCCGACCTACGAGACCATCGCGTCCGGCCAGTACCCGATCTCCCGCCCGCTGTTCGTCTATGTGAAGAACCAGCATGTCGGCGTGATCCCGGGCCTGAAGGAGTTCGTGGCCGAGTACACCAGCGAGCGCTCCATGGGCGACGAGGGCTACCTGGCCGACAAGGGCCTGGTCGCGCTGCCCAAGGAGGAGCTGTCGAAGGTCCAGAACGCGGCCAAGTCGCTCACCCCGATGAACGCCCCGGCCTCCTGATCCCCGTCACCGGAACGGCGGCGCCCCCCCCCCGGGGGCGCCGCCGGACCCCTTTCTACCGGCGCCCGCGTGATCCCCTAACGGCATCGGCTGGACCCAAGCGATGAATGCGTCCCTCACGGTCGGCGTCCTGCTGATCCTCTCCTCCCTGGGCTTCTTCCTGGGCCGCTCG
This sequence comes from Azospirillaceae bacterium, assembly GCA_035627915.1. GTDB lineage: Bacteria > Pseudomonadota > Alphaproteobacteria > Azospirillales > Azospirillaceae > DASPKT01. The sequence goes on along the minus strand of DASPKT010000027.1, from coordinate 20,370 downwards.
CGCGCGGTCGCGGTGGCGGGGGGGCGCATCGCGTCCCTGCACTCCGTGCCCGCCTACTACGGCTCCTTCGTCGCCATCTGGGCGGGGCTGCCGGCCCTGATCCTGGTGCTGTTCTGGCTGGCGCTGAAGCAGCCGGTCATGGAGGCGGTGGTGCTGGGCGGCATGGAGGCCGAGGCGCTGCGCGCCTGGGCGGCGGTGATGCTGCCGCCGGCCGACCAGCAGGACGCGCTGGCGCGCCTGGCCGCCGACGGCGCCGGCGCGCTGAACCGGACGCAGGAGCAGCTGCTCCTCATCAACATCCGCAACCTGGCCGCCGGCCAGACCGGCTACCTGAACCCCGCCGTGGTCGAGGTGCTGGGCCCGGCCGCCGCGCGCTACGCCAATTTCGACGCGCTGTCGGGCTGGGCCCTGTTCGCCGTCTGCATGGCGCTGGCGACCGCCGGCCTGCTGGCCGCGCGCGCCCGCGTCACCGCCGCCTTCCGCGCCCGCAACCGGGTGGAGCGGGTGGTCACGGCGCTGCTGATCCTGTGCTCCACCATCGCCATCCTGACGACGCTGGGCATCGTCCTGTCGCTGCTGTTCGAGAGCGTCCGCTTCTTCGCCCGGGTGTCGCTGACGGAGTTCCTGTTCGGCCTGCACTGGAGCCCGCAGACCGCCATGCGCGCCGACCAGGCGGGCTCGTCCGGCGCCTTCGGCGCGGTGCCGCTGTTCACCGGCACGCTGCTGATCGCCACCATCGCCATGGTGGTGGCGGCCCCGCTGGGGCTGATGTCGGCCATCTACCTGTCGGACTACGCGCCGCGCCGGGTGCGCGCGACGGTGAAGCCGATCCTGGAGATCCTGGCCGGCATCCCGACCGTGGTCTACGGCTTCTTCGCCATCCTGACGGTCGCCCCGGCCATCCGCGACCTGGGCGCCATGGTGGGCCTGTCGATCTCCTCGCAGAGCGCGCTGGCGGCGGGGCTGGTGATGGGCATCATGATCGTGCCCTTCGTCTCCTCGCTGTCCGACGACGTCATCAACGCGGTGCCGCAGTCGCTGCGCGACGGCTCGCTGGGGCTGGGGGCCACGCGGTCGGAGACGATCCGGCAGGTGATCCTGCCGGCGGCGCTGCCGGGCATCATGGGCGCCATGCTGCTGGCCGTCAGCCGCGCCATCGGCGAGACCATGATCGTGGTCATGGCCGCCGGCCTGCAGGCCAACCTGACCGCCGACCCGCTGGAGAGCGTCACCACGGTGACGGTGCAGATCAAGTCGATCCTGGTCGGCGACCAGGAGTTCGACAGCCCCAAGACCCTGTCCGTCTTCGCGCTGGGCCTGGTGCTGTTCCTGGTGACCCTGGCGCTCAACATGGTGGCGCTGAAGGTCGTGCGGAAATACCGCGAGAAGTATGATTGAGCCGGGGGACCGACCCATGACCGACCTGCCCCTGACCGACGCGGCCCCGGCGGCCTCCGCCGCCCCGACGCCGATCTCCTTCCACACCTCCGCCGCCGCGCAGGCGCGCCTGCGCCGCCGCTATGCCGCCGAGCGCCGCTTCAAGGCCTACGGCGTGGCCGCGATCTCGGTCGCGGTGGCGATGCTGGCCTGGCTGCTGTTCACGATCCTGCAGAACGGCTTCGGCGCCTTCTGGCGCACCGAGCTGCGGCTGGAGGTGACGCTGGAGGCCGCCAAGATCGACCCGGAGGGCACCGGCGACCCCGCCCGCTTCGACCGCGGCGCCTACCAGGAGCTGGTGCACGAGGCGCTGTACAAGCTGTTCCCCGACGCCTCCGGCCGGGCCGAGCGGCGCGACCTGCGCGGGCTGGTGAGCCCCGTCGCCGGCGCCGTGGTGGCGCCCGTGGTGGCGGCCGACCCGTCGCTGGTGGGCCGCACCGTCGTCGTCGGCGTGCCGGCCTCCGACGCGGTCAGCCAGCTCGCCAAGGGCAATGTCGACCGCGACGCCCCCGCCGCCTCCCGCCCGCTGAACGACCGGCAGATCGCCTGGTACGACAGCCTGGTGGAGCGCGACGCCGCGGTGACGGTGTTCAACAGGACCTTCTTCACCGGTTCCGACAGCAACTACCCCGAGCTGGCGGGCATCCGCGGCGCGCTGGTGGGCTCGCTCTACGCCATGCTGGTGACGCTGCTGCTGGCGCTGCCCATCGGCGTCGCCGCCGCCATCTACCTGGAGGAGTTCGCGCCGAAGAACCGGCTGACCGACCTCATCGAGGTGAACATCAACAACCTCGCGGCCGTGCCCTCCATCGTGTTCGGCCTGCTGGGGCTGGCGGTGTTCCTGAACTTCTTCGGCATGCCGCGCTCGGCCCCGCTGGTCGGCGGCATCGTGCTGGCGCTGCTGGTGCTCTCCACCATCATCATCGCGGCCCGCGCCGCGCTGAAGGCGGTGCCGCCCTCGATCCGGGAGGCGGCGCTGGGCATGGGCGCCTCCAGGCTGCAGACGGTCATGCACCATGTGCTGCCGCTGGCCATGCCCGGCATCATGACAGGCACCATCATCGCCATGGCCCACGCGCTGGGCGAGACGGCGCCGCTGCTGATGATCGGCATGAACGCCTTCGTGACCGAGCCGCCCAGCGGCCTGCTGGACAGCGCCGCGGCGCTGCCGGTGCAGGTCTACATCTGGGCCGACAAGCCCGAGCGCGGCTTCCAGGAGCTGACCTCCGCCGCGATCCTGGTGCTGCTGGTCTTCCTGATCCTGATGAACGGCACCGCCATCTGGCTGCGCCGCAAGTTCGAACGCCGCTGGTAGGACCGAGCCCGAGATGACCACGAGCCAACTCCTCAATCCCGCCCACCCGGAGAATTCGGCCATGGCGAAGCCCAAGATGTCCGCCAGGGGCGTCAAGGTGTTCTACGGCGAGAAGCGCGCCCTGCACGGCGTGTCCGCCGACATCCGCGCCAACGAGGTGCTGGCCCTGATCGGCCCGTCCGGCTGCGGCAAGTCGACCTTCCTGCGGACCCTGAACCGCATGAACGACACCATCGACAGCGCCCGCGTCGAGGGCACCATCCTGCTGGACGGGGAGGACATTTACGATCCCCGGCTGGACGTGGTGCAGCTGCGCGCCCGGGTCGGCATGGTCTTCCAGAAGCCGAACCCCTTCCCGAAGTCGATCTACGACAACATCACCTACGGCCCGAAGCTGCACGGGCTCGCCACCCGCAAGGACGAGTTCGACCACATCGTCGAGACCAGCCTGAAGCGGGCCGGCCTGTGGAACGAGGTGAAGGACCGGCTGCTGGAGCCCGGCACCGGCCTGTCCGGCGGCCAGCAGCAGCGCCTCTGCATCGCCCGCGCCATCGCGGTCAGCCCCGAGGTCATCCTGATGGACGAGCCCTGCTCGGCGCTCGACCCCATCGCGACGGCGCACATCGAGGAGCTGATCGACGAGCTGCGCGAGAACTTCACCATCGTGATCGTCACCCACAACATGCAGCAGGCGGCCCGCGTGTCCCAGCGCACCGCGTTCTTCCACCTGGGCGACCTGGTGGAGGTGGGCGACACCGAGGAGATCTTCACCAACCCCCGGGACGAGCGCACCCAGGGCTACATCACCGGCCGCTACGGCTGACCCCCGCCCACCGGACCCCAGCCGCGAGATCCGAATGCCCCCCGAGCACACCGTGAAGTCCTTCGAGCAGGAGCTGCGCCGCCTGTCCGACCGCATCTCCCAGATGGGCGGCTTCGCCGAGGCGCAGATCGACGCCGCCGTCCAGGCCGTCGCCCGCCGCGACATGGAGCTGGCCGCCCAGGTCATGCAGTCCGACGCGAAGCTGGACGAGTACGAGCGGCTGGTCGAGCAGGACACGCTGCGCATGCTGGCGTTGCGCCAGCCCATGGGCATCGACCTGCGCGAGATCCTGTCGGCGCTGAAGATCTCCGCCGACCTGGAGCGCACCGGCGACTACGCCGCCAACATCGCCAAGCGCTCCATCGCCATGTCGCAGCTTCCCGCCGTGCGCCCGGCCGCCGCGGTGCCGCGCATGGGCCGCATCGTGCAGGAGATGCTGAAGGACGTGCTGGACGCCTACGTCGCCCGCGACGTGACCAAGGCGGTGCAGGCCTGGCACCGCGACGAGGAGCTGGACGGGCTCTACACCAGCCTGTTCCGCGAGGTCCTGACCTACATGATGGAGGATCCGCGCAACATCACCCCCTGCACGCACCTGCTGTTCATCGCCAAGAACCTGGAGCGCGCGGGCGACCACGCCACCAACATCGCCGAGACGGTCCACTTCCTGGTCAAGGGCGTTCCCCTGGCGGAGGCCCGGCCGAAGCGCGACCAGTCGAGCTTCGCCGTCGTCTCGCCCGAGCCCGACGACGCCTGACCCGCCTAGGCCAGAACCGCAGAGGCTCCCGACCCATGCACGACGTCAGCCCCCGAGAGCGAACCACGATGAACGCCGCGCTGAAGCCCCTGGTCCTGATCGTCGAGGACGAGGCCGACCTGGTCACCCTGCTGCGCTACAACCTGGAGAAGGAGGGCTTCCGCGTCCTCGTCGCCAACGACGGCGAGGAGGCCCTGCTGATCGCCGAGGAGCAGCCGCCGCACCTGGTGCTGCTGGACTGGATGCTGCCGCTGATGAGCGGGCTGGAGGTCTGCCGCCAGCTGCGCCGCGGCCCGAAGACCCGCGACGTGCCGGTCATCATGCTGACCGCCCGGGGCGAGGAGCAGGACAAGGTGCGGGGCCTGAACTCCGGCGCTGACGACTACATCTCCAAGCCCTTCAGCCCGACCGAGCTGGTCGCCCGCATCCGCGCCGTGCTGCGCCGCGCCGCCCCGTCCCTGTCGGAGGAGCAGTTGCGCTTCGCCGACGTGGTGATGGACCTCGCCGCGCACCGGGTGCGCCGCTCCGGCCGCGACATCCACCTGGGCCCGACCGAGTTCCGCCTGCTGCGCCACTTCATGCAGCACCCCGGCCGCGTCTTCTCGCGCGAGCAGCTGCTGGACATCGTCTGGGGCCACGACGTCTACGTGGAGCCGCGCACGGTCGACGTCCACATCCGCCGGCTGCGAAAGGCGCTGAACGAGGAGACCGAGGCGGACGTGATCCGCACCGTGCGCTCCGCGGGCTACGCGCTGGACCTCGCCACAGACTGAACGCCGCACCCGCTTCCCTATCGGCGTTTCCCGGCCTATGGTGCGCGCCATGGCAGAGCATCAGGGAACGGGCCCGGAGTCCCGCTATTTCGGCTTCCGCGAGGTCGATCCGGAGGAGAAGACGCCGCTGGTGCGCGGGGTCTTCTCCAGCGTCGCGTCCAGCTACGACCTGATGAACGACCTCATGTCGGGCGGCGTGCACCGGCTGTGGAAGTCCACCTTCGCCGACCTGGTGGCGCCGCGGGCGGGGGAGCACCTGCTGGACGTGGCCGGCGGCACCGGCGACATCGCCTTCCGCCTGAAGGACCGGGCGCCCGGCGCGCGGGTGACGGTGTGCGACCTGACCGAGGCGATGGTCCGGGTGGGCCGCGACCGCGGCATCGACCGGGGGCTGCTGGCCGGCGTCGACTGGACCGTCGGCAACGCCGAGGACCTGCCCTTCCCCTCGCGCTCCATGGACGCCTACACCATTGCCTTCGGTCTGCGCAACGTGACCCGCATCGACAAGGCGCTGGCCGAGGCGCGGCGCGTGCTGAAGCCGGGCGGGCGCTTCTTCTGCCTGGAGTTCAGCCACGTCTCGGTGCCGGTGTTGGACCGGCTCTACGACCGCTATTCCTTCGACGTGCTGCCGCGCCTGGGCCAGCTGGTCGCCGGCGACCGCGACAGCTACCAGTACCTGGTGGAGAGCATCCGCCGCTTCCCCCAGCAGAAGGCCCTGTGCGGCCGGCTGGAGGCGGCCGGCTTCACCAGCGCCCGCTACCGCAACCTGACCGGCGGCATCGCCGCCATCCACTCGGCCTGGCGGGTCTGAGCGTCCGCCCATGATCCGCACGCTGAGAAACCTGTCCCGACTGGCCGTGATCGTGCGCACGCTCGGCCGCAACGGGGCGCTGTTCACCGACGAGATCCGCGACGTGGCGCCGGGCATCGCCTGGGTGCTGCGGCGGCTGAACAACCCGCGCGCCCCCGGCCGGCCCGGCCAGCGGCTGGCCCGCGCGCTCCAGGAGCTGGGGCCGAGCTTCATCAAGCTGGGCCAGGCGCTCTCCACCCGCTCCGACCTGGTGGGCGACGAGATCGCGGCCGACCTGGCGCTGCTGCGCGACCGGCTGCCGCCCTTCCCCGGCACGGCGGCGCGCGCCATCATCGAGCAGGAACTGGGCCGACCGGTGCCGGCCCTGTTCCAGGCCTTCGACGACGACGCGGTCGCCGCCGCCTCCATCGCCCAGGTCCATTTCGCCGTCACGGCGGAGGGGCGCGAGGTCGCGGTCAAGGTGCTGCGGCCCGGCATCGAGGTGGCGTTCCGCCGCGACATCGACCTGATGTACTGGCTGGCCGACTGGGCGCTGGCGGTGCAGCCCCGGCTGAAGCGGCTGAAGCCCGTCGCCGTCGTCGACACCTTCGCTGACACGGTGAAGCTGGAGATGGACCTGCGCATGGAGGGCGCCGCCGCGTCGGAGCTGGCGGAGAACTTCCGCGGCGACGACGGCTTCAACGTCCCCGCGGTGGACTGGGACCGCACCGCCCAGCGGGTGCTGACCATCGACCGCATCCGCGGCATCCCCGTGGACGACGTGCCCGGCATCCGGGCGTCGGGCTTCGATCCCGACGACGTGCTGCGCCAGGCCGCGACCGCCTTCTTCAACCAGGTCTTCCGCGACGGCTTCTTCCACGCCGACCTGCACCCGGGCAACCTGTTCGTGAACCAGGACGGCAACCTGGCGGCCGTCGATTTCGGCATCATGGGGCGGCTCGACCAGCAGACGCGGCTCTACCTCGCCGACATGCTGGTGGGCTTCCTGAACCGGGACTACCGGCTGGTCGCCGACGTGCATTTCGACGCCGGCTACGTGCCCGAGCACCAGAACCGCGAGCTGTTCATGCAGGCCTGCCGCGCCATCGGCGAGCAGGTCCACAACAAGCCGCTGCACGAGATCTCCGTCGGCCGGCTGCTGGCCCAGCTCTTCGCCGTGACCGAGCGGTTCGAGATGGAGACCCAGCCCCAGCTGCTGCTGCTGCAGAAGAGCATGCTGACCGCCGAGGGGGTGGGCCGCGCGCTGAACCCCTCGGTCAACATGTGGGAGCTGGCCCGCCCGCTGATCGAGGACTGGATGCGGGAGAACCGCGGGCCGGAGGCGCGCGTCGCCAACGCCGCGGGCGCCCTGACCCGGGTGGTGGCGCGGCTGCCCGACCTGCTGCGCGACCTGGAGCGGGCGTCGGCCACCGTCGCCGACGGAGGCCTGCGCATCCATCCCGACAGCATCCGCGAGCTGGTGGAGCGCCGCGACCGCCACCTGGACCGCCAGCTCCGCCCGGTCTGGACCGTGCTGGTGCTGCTGGCGGCGGCGCTGGCGGTGGTGGCGGCCGCGGGATAGGTCCCCTCCCCTGTCCCCGGCGCACACCCCTTATCACAATGCTGCCGGTTGACATGCCGCACCGCAACATTCGAGGATGCCCGCCCCATTCCGGGGTAACGGTATTACCTGAAGGAGTCCTCGATGTCCGCGCCCGTCGTTGCGGTGGTTGGTGCCACCGGCGCCGTGGGGGTGGAGCTGCTGAAGTGCCTTGAGCAGCGCAACTTCCCCCTGTCCGACCTTCGCCTGCTGGCCTCCGCCCGTTCCGCGGGCAAGACCATGACCTTCAAAGGCAAGGACGTGACCGTCGCGGAGCTGACCGAGGACAGCTTCGAGGGCGTCGACATCGCCCTCTTCTCGGCCGGCGGCTCCATCTCCAAGAGGTTCGGCCCCATCGCCGCCCGCGCCGGGGCCGTGGTGGTGGACAACTCCTCCGCCTTCCGCCAGGACCCCGACGTGCCGCTGGTCATCCCGGAGATCAACCCGGAGGCCGTGCGCGCCCACAAGGGCATCATCGCCAACCCCAACTGCTCCACCATCATCGCCATCACGCCGCTGTGGCCCATCCACAGGCGCAACCGCGTGACCCGGCTGATCGCCTCCACCTACCAGGCGGCCTCGGGCGCCGGGGCGGCGGCGATGGAGGAGCTGGAGGAGTCCACGCGCGCCTACCTGGACGGGCGGGAGTTCAAGAACACCGTCCTGCCGCACCCCTACGCCTTCAACCTCTTCAGCCACAACGCCAAGGTGGACCCGGACAACGGGTACAATGAGGAGGAGATGAAGATGGTGAAGGAGACGAAGAAGATCTTCGGCGACGACGCCATCCGCATCGCCGCCACCTGCGTGCGCGTGCCCGTGCTGCGCGCGCATTCCGAGGCGCTGACGGTGGAGTGCGAGCGGCCGATCACCCCGGAGGAGGTGCGCGCCATCCTCAGCGACGCGCCGGGCGTGAGGATCGTCGACGACCGCGAGGCCAACTACTTCCCGATGCCGAAGGATGCCTCCGGCACCGACGACATCCTGGTGGGCCGCATCCGCGCCGACCTCAGCGACCCCACCGGCCGCAGCTTCTGCCTGTTCGTCGCCGGCGACCAGCTGCTGAAGGGCGCCGCGCTGAACGCCGTGCAGATCGCCGAGCTGCTGGTGTGAGGTGAAGGACGGGCCGGTCCGGTCTTTCCGGGCCGGCCCATTTCCTTTTCCCGTCATTCCCGCCTCCGCGGGCATGACGGTTGGAAAGTGTCACCCCGCCGGGATCGCCCCCACGCCGACGATCCAGCCGTGCAGGTGCAGCAGCGCGCCGTAGAGCGCCACCGTGACCAGCAGGCGCCAGGTCCCGAACTCGGCCGCGGCGCGGGCGAGGCTCTGGCGGCCCTGGAGGACGGCGGCGAGCGGGATGTTGCCCGTGGCCTGCTCGAACCGCTCCCAGTCCAGGCCGCGGCGCGCCCGGTTCTTGGCGTCGATCAGGACGGTGCCGACCAGCGCCAGCGCCGCCAGCGCACCGAAGAACAGCAGCCCCGCCGCATCGCCGTTCGGCACCATGTGCGCCAGCGCCCACAGTCCGACGCCCCAGAGGAAGGGGTTGCGGGTCACCCGCAGCAGACCCTGGGCCGGCTCCGCCGCGGTCAGCGCCTTCTCCTGCCCGACCGCGCTCGGGTTGCGCACGGTCAGCCCGCCCACGACCAGCATCAGGGCCAGCGGCATGACCGCCACCGGGACCCAGTTCTGCCAGGGCGCATGGTCCCACAGCGGCAGGTAGGGCGCGTCCCGCCAGGCCAGGACCAGCCAGGCCAGCGCCGCGGCGGCCAGCAGGGAGTAGAGCCCGCGGTAGGCCTGCTCGCCCACCCGGTCCACCAGGGCCGGGCGCAGGCCGGTGCTGGAGATGCCGAAATGCGTCGCCAGCAGGAACGCCGCCGCCAGGGCCAGGTCCGCGATGGTGCCGGTCATGGGTGGGTTCCTCGTGGTGGTGGGGGGCGGCGGGGGTGCGGGCATCGATGGGCCCAGGCTGGGGAGCTGTTCTCGCTTGATCGTACCCCATCATCCATTCGTCACCCCGGCGAAAGCCGGGGTCCAGGGGCCTCAGGCGCAAGGCCGGTCGTCCCTGGATTCCGGCTTTCGCCGGAATGACGGGAAACAGTTGTCAAGAAAGCGCCCCCGGCCCATGGCCGCCAGCCTGGACCGAGCCTGTCGAAGCACGCACGGCCTCTCAGCCGCACCTGGCCCGACCACCGTGCGGCCGGACGCCCCGCCGGTCAATGCCCCGGCGCCACGCCCTCGGGCACGGGCACGCCGGTGGTGCGGCAGGCGGCGGTGAGCGTGTTCAGCAGCAGGCAGGCGATGGTCATGGGGCCGACGCCGCCCGGGACGGGGGTGACGGCGGCGGCGACGCCCATCGCCTCCTCGTACAGCACGTCGCCGCAGAGGCGCGTCTTGCCGGCGGCCGCCGCGGCCGGGTCGCGGGCCGGGACGCGGTTGATGCCGACGTCGATGACGACGGCGCCCTCGCGGATCCAGTCGGCGCGCACCATCTCCGGCCGACCGACGGCGGCGACCAGGATGTCGGCGGAGCGGCAGACGGCCTGCAGGTTGCGGGTGCGGGAATGGGCGACCGTCACCGTGCAGTCGGCCTGCAGCAGCAGCTGCGCCATCGGCTTGCCCACGATGTTGGAGCGGCCGAGCACCACCGCATTCTTGCCGCGCAGGCCCTCGGCGCCCAGCACGTCGCGCAGCAGCATCATGCAGCCGAGCGGGGTGCAGGGCACCAGCCCCGGCAGGCCGACCGCCAGGCGCCCCGCGTTCACCACGTGGAAGCCGTCCACGTCCTTGTCCGGGTCGATGGCGGCCAGCACCTTGGCGCTGTCGATGTGGCCGGGCAGCGGCAGCTGCACCAGGATGCCGTGGATGGCGGGGTCGCGGTTCAGCGTCTCCACCAGGGCCAGCAGGTCGGCCTCCGAGGTGGAAGCGTCCAGCCGGTGGGTGACGGAGTGCATGCCCGACTCGCGGGTCTGCTCGCCCTTGTTGCGGACATAGACCTGGCTGGCCGGGTCCTCGCCCACCAGCACCACGGCCAGGCCGGGGGTCAGGCCGTGCCCGTCCTTCAGCGCCGATACCGCGCCGCGGATGCGCTCCCTCAGGCCCGCCGCGAAGGCCTTGCCGTCGATGATCCGTGCCTCGGACATGGTGCCGCTCCCCTTCTGCCGGATGCTCAGCGCGCGGGCAGCGCCTGCGCCCACGCCGCGATCAACGGCAGCAGGGCCGCCGTGTCGCCGGTGACGTGTACTATCTTCGACCGGTCGGTGGAACCCGCGACGACCGCGATGCTGGACTTCGGCACGCGCCACTGCTTCGCCAGCAGCTCCACCACGGCGGCGTTGGCCTTTCCGCCCTCCGGCACGACCGTGACGGCCACCTTCACGGCCGTCCGCCCGTCGGGCAGCTCCATCAGGCCGGTGACGGCGGCGCGCGACGCCCTGGGCGTCACCCGCAGCGCCACGCGGACGCCGCCCTCGGCGGCCTCCACCGGCGGGCGGGCCGCCATCTCAGCCCAGCAGGCCGAAATTGATGATGAGGCGCTGCAGCGCGAAGATCAGGAGCAGGGCGATGATGGGCGAGATGTCGATCCCGCCCAGGTTGGGGATCACCCGCCGGATCGGCCGCAGCACCGGCTCCGTCAGCCGGTACAGCATCTCCGACACGGTGTAGACGAACTGGTTGCGCGTGTTGATCACGCCGAAGGCGATCAGCCAGCTCAGGATGGCGGAGATGATGAGGATCCAGCTGTACAGGTCCAGCACCACGTAGAGCAGCTCGAAGATGGTGCGGAAAAGTGGGTCCATGACGCCCCGTCCCTTCGATTTCCAGGCGCCCGCACCCTAATGCGCGCATCCCGCCCTGTCCAGCGCGGGGCCCGGCACCCCTCCGGAGGGCCCATCGCGGGTGACTTTTCAGGGATGCGCGCGGCCCCCGTTCGACGGGCTTGACAGGGGCCCGCCGCATGCCCATTATCCCGCCCACTTCGGCAGGCCAAACCCCAGGGCTTGCCGCGTGTGGGGCCGTAGCTCAGCTGGGAGAGCGACGCGTTCGCAATGCGTAGGTCGGGAGTTCGATCCTCCTCGGCTCCACCAACTTCCCTCCCAGGGACATTCCAGCATCACCGCCGGGGCCGGCCGCTCGCGGCTTCGCCTTTCTACGTCGTGTCGGGTGTTGAACCGCCGCGGCCCTCTCCCTATGATGCGCCTCCCGCCGCAGCCGCCCGCGCCATGCCGACCGAAATCCGTCACATCATCTTCACCAACGACGAGGTCATGCGGGCCGTGGTCGAGTACCACAAGCGGACCGCGAACCCGCTGCCGCCCGGCAACGTCATCCGCTGCGCGCCGGAGAAGGTGGACCAGCAGATCAAGCTGTCCCTGCACGTGGCGCTGGACGCCGACGGCGCCCGCCAGATCCTCGTGCTGGAGGAGCCGGTGCTGGCGGCGGCGCTGATCTTCTACTGCATCCAGAACAAGATCCCGCTCCCCACCAAGGCCGCCAAGAGCCTGCAGATGGTGGGGGAGCAGGTGGCCCTGAAGGTCACCAAGGAGAACACCAAGAAGCCGACGCGCTAGTCAGTTCGCGTCGGGCGGCGTCCGGGCCAGTTCCGCCTCCGCCCAGTCCAGCATCGCCCGGTAGAAGCCCCGGACCATGTGCAGCGCCGGCCGGCGGCCGGGGATCGGCCCCTCCTCCCCCGCCGCCTCCAGCACGGCCAGCTGGGCCGCGAAGAAGTCGCGGTCGGCGGCCAGCCGGTTCCGGCGCTCCGCCGCCGGCAGCAGGTCCAGGAACACCGAGCGCAGCATCGGCTCGTAGCTGAGGCCGTAGTCGGGCGGGCTCCCCATCCAGTCCCGCAGCGCCGCGATCCCCGCCTGTGTCGCGGCGTAGCTCTTGCGGTTGCGGGCACCCAGCGCCGTCTGCGCGATGAGGCCCGCCTCCAGCAGCCGCCGCAGCTCCCGGTACACCTCGTTGCGGGGGGCGGGCCAGATCAGGCTGTTGCCGCGGTCGAACTCCCGCATCAGGTCGTAGCCGCTCATCTCCCGCTCCGCCAGCAGGCCCAGGATCGCCATGCGCAGGGCCATCCGCCCCCTCCTTTCCGATTCGCCGGTTGAAATGTACCTTCTCACATGTGATATGTCACATGTGATCGAAGGAGGTATGCCATGCCCCAGTCCCGCCTCTCCCGCATCGCCCGCGCGGCGCTGCTCGCCACCGCCCTGGCCGGGCTGCCGGGGTGCCTGCTGATGGACGCCGCGCGGATGAGCGCCGCCCAGCAGTCTGCGGCCCATATTGTCCGGGCGCCGCTGCCGCTGGAGGTGCCGTTCCGGCAGGCGGGCGGGCTGGTGCTGGTGCCCGTCACCGTCACGGCCGGGCCGGGACGGCAGGCGATGCTGGACTTCGTGCTGGACACCGGCGCGCCGGTCACCGTGCTGCTGGACGGGCCGGGCACGGCGGCGCTGGCGCTCGACCTCAGCGACGCGCGCAAGCTGGGCGACCCCGACGAGGCGTCCACGCCGGTGGGCGCCTTCCGCTTCGGCTTCACCCTGGATTTCGGCCCGCTCAGCCTGGAGGGGATGCCGGCGGTGGGCATCCCGCTGTCCACCATGCCCTGCACCGACCGGGTGGCAGGCATCGGCTTCCAGGGGGTGATCGGCCGCGACCTGTTCCGCCGCTTCGTGGTCGAGATGGATTTCGGCCGGCAGGTGCTGCGCCTGCACGACCCCGCCGCCTACCGCCGCGACCCCGGCGTGCCCACCCTGCCGCTGACGGAGGAGAACGGCCACGTCTTCGCCGAGGGGACGGTCCGCCTCGCCGACGGGCGGGAGACGGCGGGGCTGGTGCATCTCGACACCGGCTCCACCGCCGGGCTGAACGTCGTCGCCGCCTCCGCCGGCCTCGCCCCGCCGGAGGGGGCCGCGGCGCGGCGGGTCTGCCAGGTGAACGGCCTGCTGGAGACGCGGGAGGCCGGCCTGTCCGGGGTCACGCTGGGCGGGGCGGAGACGGCGGGCGTGCCGACCAGCTTCATCCTGGGATCGAAGCCCATGACCGACCGGCACGTCGCCAGCGCCGGCATGGGGCTGCTCGGCCGCTACGACCTGGTGATCGACTATCCCGGCGCGACGCTGGGGCTGAAGCCCCGGCCGGTCAGCGCTGCGCGTGGCTCAGCCGCGCCTCCGCCAGCTTGACGCCGCGGCTGATGAGGAAGTTGAGCGCCAGGTAGATGGCGCCGGCGATGACGAACGCCTCCACCGGCTGGAAGGTGCGCGACGCGATGGCGCGGGCGGTGCCGGTCAGCTCCATGATGGTGATGGTGCTGGCGAGCGCCGAGGCCTGGACCATCAGGATCATCTCGTTCCCGTAGGCCGGCAGCGCCAGGCGGAACGCCTGGGGCAGGATGATGCGGCGGTAGAGCAGCGCGCCCGACATGCCGCAGGCCCGCGCCGCCTCTATCTGCCCGAAGGGCACCGCCTGGATGCCGCCGCGGATGATCTCGCCCGTGTAGGCGGCGGAGTTCAGGGTCAGCGCCAGGATGGCGCACCAGTAGGGCTCGCGCAGGACGGGCCAGAGGATGCTCTCCCGCACCGCCTCGAACTGGCCCAGCCCGTAGTAGATCAGGAAGATCTGCACCAGCAGCGGCGTGGAGCGGAAGAAGAAGGTGTAGGCGTCGGCGGCGGCGGCCACCGGCCGGACCGACGACAGCCGCATCATGGCGACGCCGATGGCCAGCGCGAAGCCGGCCAGCAGCGACAGCACCACCAGCCGCAGGGTCTCCAGCGTACCCGCGAGCAGGGCCGGCAGGCTGTCCAGGATCAGTTGCAGGTTCATGCGCCGGCCCGCCTCACGCCGCGGTTGGCATGGCGCTCCGCCCGGGCGAAGGCCGCGTTGGACGCCGTGGTCATCAGCAGGTACAGCGCCGCCGCCACCGCGAAGAAGAAGAAGGGCTGCCGGGTGGCGCCGCTGGCGAGGTGCGACATGCGCATCAGCTCCTCCAGCGAAGCCACCGACACCAGCGAGGTGTCCTTCAGGGTGAGCTGCCAGACGTTGCCCAGGCCCGGCAGGGCGTAGCGCAGGGTCTGCGGCACCAGGATGCGGCGGAACATCAGGAAGCGCGGCATGCCGAGCGCCTTGGCCGCCTCCAGCTGGCCGGCCGGCACCGCCTGGACGGCGCCGCGCAGCACCTCGGTCGAATAGGCGCCGGAGACGGTGCCGACCGCCAGCACGCCGACCGCGAAGGCGCCGACCTCGATCCGGCCGCCGTAGCCGAACAGGCCGGCGACCCAGGTGACGGCACCGCTGCCGCCGAAGAACAGCAGCCAGATGATGAGAAGCGCCGGGACGCCGCGGATGATCGTCGTGTAGACGTCCGCGGCGCCGCGCGCGGTCCGGCTGCGCGACAGCTTGCCGGCCGCCCCCAGCCCGCCCAGCGCGATGCCGAACAGGAAGGAGAGCACCGCGACCATGACGGTCACGCCGGCGCCGCGGAGGATCTCGTCCCCCCAGCCGCCGTCGCCGTAGCTCAGCAGGTCCAGCATGCCCGGCCCCGGATCACGGCATGCTGGCGTCGAAGCCGACCGCCGTCTCGGACAGGCGCTTCAGCGTGCCGTCCTGCTTCATCTCGGTCAGCGCCTTGTTCATCGCCTCCAGCAGCTTCGCGTCGCTCTTGCGCACGGCGATGCCCATGCCGGCGCCGAACACGTCGCCCGACAGGCCGGGGCCGAAGGTGGCGGCGTTCTGGCCGGCCTGGCTCTCCAGGAAGGGCTTCCAGGCGATGACGTCGGCCAGGCCCGCGTCGATGCGGTTGGAGGCGAGGTCGAGCGCCAGGTTCTCCTGCGTGTCGTAGCGGCGGATGGTGACCGTGTCCGCCAGGTACTTCTCCAGGAAGTTGGCGTGGATGGTGGAGCCCTGGACGCCGATGGTCTTGCCCTTCAGCGTTTCCTTCAGCTTGTCGAGCGCCGCCTGCTCCGCCGGGTCGATCTGGTCGAGGTCGACGCGCTTCAGCTCGAACGGCACCTGGTGCAGCGGGCTGTCCTTCAGCGCGACCAGGTAGCCGGGCACGGTGGCGTAGCCCTGGGTGAAGTTGACGGCCTGCTTGCGCTCCTCGGTGATCGACATGCCGGCGATGATGGCGTCGTACTTGCCGGCCTGCAGGCCCGGGATGATGCCGTCCCAGTTCTGCGGCGCGACCTCGCAGCGCACGGCCATGCGCCGGCACATCTCGTTCACGATGTCGATGTCGAAGCCGATGACCTTGCCCGACGGGTCGAAGTAGTTGAAGGGCGGGTAGGCGCCCTCGGTCGCGATGCGCACCGGGTCGGGGACCGCCTGACCGTCGGCGCCCTGCTTCTGGCCCTCGTCGCCGCATCCCGCCAGCAGGGCGCCCATCACCAGCGCCGCCGCCACGAACCGCTTGCTCATCCGATCGTCTCCCAAGACCCTGTGACTTTCTTCTTCATAACACGCGCGACCCCGGGGTCACGCGCGGACTGGACCCGCGTGCCGCTACTTGGTGTGCGCCAGGAACTGCCGGCACCGCTCGCTGCGCGGGCTGCCGAACAGCTCCTGCGGGGTGCCCTGCTCCTCCACCCGGCCCTGGTGCAGGAAGACCACCTGGGAGGAGACCTCGCGCGCGAAGGCCATCTCGTGCGTCACGATCAGCATGGTGCTGCCTTCCTCCGCCAGCTGGCGGATGACGCGCAGCACCTCGCCCACCAGCTCGGGGTCGAGCGCGGAGGTGGGCTCGTCGAACAGCATGACCCGCGGCTGCATCGCCAGCATGCGGGCGATGTCGGCGCGCTGCTGCTGGCCGCCGGAGAGGTGGCTGGGATAGGCGTCGCGCTTCTCGTACAGGCCGACCTTGCGCAGCAGCTCCTCGGCCCGCTCCACCGCCTCGCGCCGGGGCTGGCGCAGCAGGTGGACCGGCGCCTCGATGACGTTCTCCAGGACCGTCATGTGGGTCCAGAGGTTGAAGCCCTGGAACACCATGCCGAGGCGGCGGCGGATCTGGTCGACCTGGCGGCGGTCGGCGGGGACCGCCCTGCCCTGCTGGTCGCGGCCCATGCGGATGAGCTCGCCCGTGACCCACACCCGGCCCTCGTCCGGGGTCTCCAGCAGGTTGATGCAGCGCAGCAGCGTGCTCTTGCCCGAGCCCGAGGAGCCGATGAGGCTGATCACGTCGCCGTCCCGGGCGGTCAGCGACACGCCCTTCAGCACCTCCAGCTGGCCGAACCGCTTGTGCAGATCCTCCACGACGATGGCGTTGGCGGCAGGGTCGGCCGAGGCGGCGGGCAGCGGGGCGCTGGACATGGGCGGGCGACGGTCCTGGGACATTTTGCGGTGATGGAAGGCTAGCTTCCGAGGCCGCGGACAGGAAGACATTTTCCTCAGCCGAATCGGCCGTATTTCCATCGACCCGCAGCCGAAATACCAAGTTTCCCTTTCAACGGCGACGGGCATCGCGCACAAGGACGTGGCAGTCCCGCCCGCCTGCGCGGTAGAATGCGGGCCGGCCGTACCCCGATGGCGCCGCCCGGCCCGGCAGACGAGCCCAGAGCATCAGGAATCCCGGCGTCTTCCATGAGCCAAGGCATACAGCCCGGTCCCAACCGCAGCACCCACTTCATCTTCGAGCACAAGGTCTTCACGGTGCAGAGCTGCCGATTCGTCCTGTCGCGCGCGACGGACGAGCCGGTGATGCGCATGATGCTTGGCAAGATCGAGGTCGAGGTGCCGATCGAGAAGATCTGCTCCGAGTTCAACATCCAGCCGCGCTCCTTCGACGGGCAGCTGCTGGACATGGCGGCCAAGGGGCTGAAGTACGTGCGGGAGATCCGCCCGGGCGACACCATCCCTAACGAGCTGCTGGACGGCACCGCCTCGTGGCGGGTGGACGAGCGCCACTTCGACATCGCCCGCGGCCGCCTGACGGTGCAGCTGGTCACCTGGCTGACCGGCGGCGAGACGGTCATCTCCTCGCCCGAGCAGCTGGCCCAGATCGTCGAGGACCCGCTGACCAAGCAGCGCGTGCACGACGCCTTCAAGATGATCGCCAACCGCCTCGCCCTGTCCGGCGACGGCGAGGAGGAGGTCGGCAAGCGCATCGACAAGCTGGCGAAGGAGCTCTCCTACATCGAGGCGCTGCGGGAGAAGACCGCCGGGCTGCACCACGTCCGCAAGGGCCTGGACCTGGCCCACCGCCTCTACGGGCGCGAGCGCACGACCAAGGAGGAGATCGTGCGCATGCAGACCCTCTGCCTGCCCCCCATCGTGGACATGGAGCAGCGCTTCTCCCAGATCGACGCCCAGACCGGCGAGATCCTGGTCATGCTGAAGGCGTTCGACCAGAACGTCAGCTATATCAGGGAGATGCGCGACGACCTGCACCAGTGCCTGATGCCCTGGGGCGACCTGCCCGAGGAATGGGCCGCGGTGACGGAGGAGAAGGGCCCGGAGATGGACGCGCTCCTCAAGAAGACCTACCACTTCCTGGCCAAGCGCTTCAGCCAGGCCAGCCAGTGGCGCCTCGCCAGCCGCAAGGCGCCGCGCTGAGGCCGGGTCCGGCCCGAGGACGCACCCCGGGGACGCACCCCGGGGACGCACCCCGGGGACGGATTGCGCCCCCGCCGGGCTGGGGATAAAGTCCTGCCATCGGCCGGCGTCAGCAAGGGGGGAGCCATGGTGGTGCGGCGCGTCGCCCTTGCCTGCGCCCTTGCCTGCGCCCTCTTCCTCGGCCTGTCCGCGGCCCCACCGGCCGCCCGGGCGGAGCCGCTGCTGCTGGTCGGCGACGAGGCGCACCCGCCCTTCTCCTACGACCGCGGCGGGGAGCCCGCCGGCATCTATGTCGACGTGATCCGCGAGGCGCTGGCGATGATGCCGGGCGTCGAGGCGCGCATCGAGGTGATGCCCTGGAAGCGCGCCCTGAAGACGGTGGAGCAGGGCCAGGCCGCGGCGGTGTTCCCGCCCTACTTCTGGCCGCAGGAGCGGCCGTGGATGGACTATTCGGCGCCGATCCTGGTGGAGAGCATCGTCCTGGTCTGTCGCGCCGACGTGCCCGACCTGGACCGGCGCCAGTACCCCACCGACTATGCCGGGCTGGTGTTCCTCAACAACCTGGGCTCGCTGGCGCCGGGGCCGGGCCTGCTGGAGATGGCGCGGCAGGGCAAGGTGACGCTGATGGAGATGCCGGGCACCGAGGACGCGGTGCGCCGGCTGGTCGACCGCGGCGCCGACTGCTACGTCAACGACCGCCATGCCATCGAGGCCGGGCTGGCCGCCCTGCCCCCGCGCGAGCACCGGGCGGAGCTGGTGCTGGTGCAGCCGGTCGCCGGCAACCAGGGCTATCTCGGCTACCGCAAGGGCGCCGACATCCCCGGCCTCGCCGCTTTCCGCGCCGGCTTCGACCGGGCGGTGGAGCGGATGCGCCGCGAGGGCCGCATCAAGGCCATCATCGAGAACCACACCCGTGGCGTCTCGCTGGCGGAGCGGACGCCCTGAGGCCGCGGCCGGGAGCGCGCGACTGAGAGTCGTTCTCGAACCGGCTTGACAAGGCGGCCGCGGCGTCCGAAGGTTCCGGCCTCATTGCGAACGGCTCGCAACAATACCTTCACGGGAGTTCCCCATGGCTTTCCAAGCGCGCATGTCCCTGGCGGCCCTCCTCGGCGCCCTGTCGATGGGGGCGGCCCTGGTGACGTCGTCGGCCGCGTCGGCGGACGTCAACGTCTACTCCTCGCGCCACTACGACACCGACCAGCAGCTCTACAAGGCCTTCACCGAGAAGACCGGGATCAAGGTCAACCTGATCGAGGGCAAGGACGACGAGCTGATCGAGCGCATGAAGGCCGAGGGGCGCAACAGCCCGGCCGACGTGCTGGTCGCCGTCGACGCCGGCCGCCTGTGGCGCGCGCAGGAGGCGGGGGTGCTGCAGCCGGTGCGCAGCGACGTGCTGGAGAAGGCGATCCCGGCCCAGTACCGCGAGCCGAACGGCCACTGGTTCGGCCTGTCCACCCGCGCCCGCGTCATCGTCTACAACAAGGACCGGGTGAAGGCGTCGGACCTCTCCACCTACGAGGACCTGGCCGATCCCAAGTGGAAGGGCCGGCTGCTGGTGCGCTCCTCCACCAACATCTACAACCAGTCCCTGACCGGCGCCCTGCTGGCCGCCCACGGGCCGGAGAAGACCGAGGCCTGGGCCAAGGGCGTCGCCGCCAACCTCGCCCGCCCGCCGCAGGGCGGCGACACCGACCAGCTGAAGGCGGTGGCCGCCGGCGAGGGCGACGTGGCGCTCTCCAACACCTACTACCTCGCCCGCCTGCAGGCCTCGCAGAAGCCGGAGGACAAGAAGGTGGCGGAGAAGCTGGCCGTCTTCTTCCCCAACCAGAAGGACCGCGGCGCCCACGTGAACATCAGCGGCGCCGCCGTCGCCGCGAACGCGCCCAACAAGGCCGACGCGGTCAAGTTCATCGAGTTCCTGACCGGCCCCGAGGCGCAGAAGATCTTCGCCGAGGGCAACTACGAGTTCCCCGTCGTCGCCGACACGCCGCCGCACCCGGTCGTGGCGGCCTGGGGCACCTTCAAGGCCGACCCGCTGAACGCCGCCGTCTACGGCCGCAACAACGCCGAGGCGCTGAAGATCATGGACCGCGCCGGCTGGAAGTGAGCCGGGCCGCCAACGGCACCGGTTGGAGGGCGCGTCCGGGAAACCGGGCGCGCCCTTCGCGCATCCGGGGGGGAGCTTCGGTGCGGCTGTGGGGCAGTGCGTCCTTCGACAAGCTCAGGATGAGGCTTCGACAAGCTCAGGATGAGGCTTCGACAAGCTCAGGATGAGGTTTCGACAAGCTCAGGATGAGGCTTCGACAAGCTCAGGACGAGGCTTCGACAAGCTCAGGATG
>DASPKT010000026.1:0-8215 GCA_035627915.1 Azospirillaceae bacterium | reverse complement strand
ATCGTCTATGCGCTCCACCGGCACCACCGATCCACCCGCCGTTCCCAGCGCCAACTCGCCGAAATTGCTCGGGCTGGCGTAGTCGACCTCCGGCACGGCGAGGAAGCCGGCCTCCGCGCCGGCACCGGCCCGCCGCGCCTCGGCCCAGCCCAGTCCGTTGCGGGCGAGGTTGTCGGCCAGGATGCGGTGGATCAGCCCCTGCGGTTCCCATGCGACGACGCGGCCCTTCGGCCCGACCGCCTTCGCCAGCGCCACCGTGTGGGCGCCGATGTTGGCGCCGACTTCCAGCACCGTGCCTCCCGGTGGCGCCAGCTGCGCCAGCATCCGTCCCTCCTCGGGCGAGAACTCCCCGTAGAGGTCGAGCGCCCTGCCGACGAAGGCGTCGTGCGGGATGAAGCGCAGCTCGGCGCCCCGGCAGGGCCGCACGACGGTGACCCGGTCGAGCAGGGCGGCAACGGCGGCTTCAGCCGCGCGGGCCTCGGCGGCGAGGGGGCCGTCGCCCGGCGTCCGCCGCGCCGCCTCCGCCAAGGCCGTGGCGGCCCCCACCCGATCGCCCCCCTCCCGGAGCAGCCGGCCCAGCCGCTCCCACACCGATCCGTCGGCGGGGTCGAGGCGCAGGGCGGTGTGGTAGGCGACCGCGGCCTCCCCCTTGCGGCCGAGGGCGGCCAGCACGTTGCCGCGGTTGGCGTGGAAATCGGGGAAACCCGGATCGGCGGCGACCGCGCGGTCCATCAGAACCAGCGCTTCCTCGGGGCGGCCCTGCTGGGCGAAGGCGACGCCCAGCAGGTTCAGCGCGTCCTTCTGGCTGGGGTCGGCGCCCAGGATGCGGCGGTAAAGGGCTTCGGCGGGCTGGAGCCGGCCGGCGGCATGATGGGCGACCGCCTCGTTCAACCACTCACCGATCACGATGCCGCCGCTCCATCCCGTCCCGTCCGGTGAGGGTACCCAACCCGTGCGTGTGCGCCAAGCATCGTGCCGCCGGTTGACCGGCGCGGGGGCGCCGCCTACCGTCGCCCGGACCCTGCGGAGGACAGCGTGCCAGCCGGTACCGGACAAGCCTTCGACGCGTATGTCGGCATCGACTGGACCGGCGCGCAGCCGGCCCGCGGCGTCGCCGTGGCCGAGGCGGACGCGGCCGGCCGGGTGGCGCCCGTGCTTTCCCCGGGCCGCCATTGGCGCCGGGACGAGGCGGTGGACTGGCTGCTGGCGCGGCTGCGCCGGGGCGGCCGGCTGCTGGTCGGCATCGACTGCGCCTTCGCGCTGCCCTGGGTGCCGGGCGAGGGCTATCTCGACGGGCGGGTGCCCTTCGCGCGGGACCTCTTCGACCTCTGGGACCTGGTGGAGGAGGCGTCCGGCGGCGCGCCCGACCATTTCGCCGGCGCCTGCGTGGCCGACCCGCGCTTTTCCCCCAGCTTCTGGGTTCGGGGCACCAAGCCGGCGCATTGGGGCGACGGCTCCACCAAGCGGCGGCGGGCGGAGCTGGTGGCGGCGGAGACGCGGGTGGGCAACCCCGTCTCGGTCCTGAACCTGGCGGCGGGGCCCAAGCAGGTGGGCAAGGCCTCGCTTGCCGGCATGCGGGCGCTGCGGCGGCTGAGGCGGGAGGCGGGGGACGCCCTGGCGGTGTGGCCGGCGGAGGCGCCTGAGGGACGCTCCGTGGTGACGGAGATATTCCCCACCCTGTTCCGCCGCCGCGCCGGCGGCCGCATCGACAAGATCACGGAGCGCGACGTGCTGGCCGACGCGGTGGAGCGCCTGGGCGCCACCCTGGCGGCGGAGGTGCCGCAGCGCTTCGACGACCATCTGGGCGACGCCATGATCTCCGCCGCCGGCCTGCGGGCGCTGGCCGGCGATCCCGCGGTCTGGTCGCCGCGGGGGCTGGAGCCGGACATGGCCCGACGCGAGGGCTGGATATTCGGGGTGGGGGCATGAAGACGATCCTGGCGGTGGCGCTGGGCGGGGCGGCGGGGTCGGTCGCCCGCTATCTCCTCACCGGGCTGGTGGCGCAGTGGGCGGGGACGGGCTTCCCCTGGGGCACGCTGCTGGTCAACCTGCTGGGCTCCGCCGCCATGGGCGTGCTGGCGGAGGCCGCGGCCACCGCCTGGCAGCCGTCGGAGGAGATGCGGGCCCTGCTGGCGGTGGGCGTGCTGGGCGGGTTCACCACCTTTTCCACCTTCTCGCTGGACGCCGCGGCCCTTCTGCAACGCGGGGAGGCGGGGACAGCACTTGCCTATGTGGCGGCGTCGGTGCTCCTTTGCGTCGGCGGGCTCCTCGCGGGCGTCGCCGCAACCAGGATGGTGTTGGCATGAGCAAGGTAGAGAACCGGACGGTCGCCCCCGACGAGGCCGACATGCGGCTGGACCGCTGGTTCAAGCGGCATTTCCCCCTTCTGTCCCACATCCAGCTGGAGAAGCTGCTGCGCACCGGCCAGGTCCGCGTCGACGGCGGCCGGGTGAAGGCGGCGGAGCGGCTGGCCGCGGGCCAGGTCGTCCGCGTGCCCCCGCTGCCCGACCAGCCCCCGCTGAACCCCGCCGCCGCGAAGCCGAAGCCGTCCGGCCCCTCGGAGAAGGAGGCGCGGGAGCTGCGCGCGCTGGTGCTGCACCGCGACGCCGACGTCATCGTGCTGAACAAGCCCGCCGGCCTCGCCGTGCAGGGCGGCACGGGGCAGGGCGGCAAGCACCTGGACGCCATGCTGGACGCGCTGACCTTCGACGGGAAGGAGCGGCCGAAGCTGGTCCACCGGCTGGACAAGGACACCAGCGGCTGCCTGGTGCTGGCCCGCAACTCCTTCGCGGCCACCCGGCTGACCGCCGCGTTCCGCGGCCGCGACGCGCGCAAGTACTATTGGGCGGTGACGGTGGGCGTGCCGAAGCCCCACCAGGGCAAGATCGACGCGCCCATCGGCAAGGAGGCCGGCACCCGCGGCGAGCGCATGGCGGTGGACGAGGACGAGGGCGTGAAGGCCGTCACCCTCTACCAGGTGGTGGAGCAGGTCCACAAGAAGGCCGCCTTCGTGGCGATGTGGCCGCTGACCGGGCGCACCCACCAGCTGCGCGTCCACATGAACCTCATCGGCACGCCGATCCTGGGCGACGGCAAATATGCGGGACAGGACGCGTTCCTGGCCGGCGGTGCGGAGCTGCCGCGCCAGCTGCACCTGCACGCCCGCCGCATCGTCATCCCGCACCCGCGCGGCGGCACGGTCGACGTCTCGGCCCCGCTGCCCAGGCACATGGCCCAGACCTGGAGCTATTTCGGCTTCAGCCCCAACGACGACGGCGACCCCTTCGCCGGGGTGGAGTAGGCGGCCTATGCCGGCCACGGTGGAGTTCCTGTTCGACCTCGCCAGCCCGGCCGCCTACCTCGCCTGGACGCGGATGCCCGGCCTGGCGGCGCGCACCGGGGCCCGGGTCGTCTTCCGCCCGATCCTGCTGGGCGGGCTGTTCAAGGCGCTCGGCAACCGCTCGCCCGTGGAGATCCCGGCCAAGGGGCGCTGGTTCCGCGCCGACCTGGAGCGCTTCGCCGACCGCTACGGCGTGCCGCTGGCCTGGCCGCCGGGTTTCCCCGTGAACTCGCTGGAGCTCATGCGCGGGGCGGTGGCGGCGGAGCGCGCGGGCGTGCTGGCGGCGTACGGCGACGCGGTCTACGGCGGCATGTTCGGGCGCGGCCTCGACATGGCCGACCCCGGCGTGGTCGCGGGCGTCCTGCGCGAGGCGGGCCTGGACGCCGACGCGCTCATGGCGGAGGCGCGGACGGCGCCCGTGAAGGAGGCGCTGCGCGCCGCCACGGCGGAGGCGGAGGCCCGCGGCGCCTTCGGCGTGCCCACCTTCTTCGTCGGCGGCGCGATGTTTTTCGGGCAGGACCGGCTCGACTGGGTGGAGGCGGCGCTGCGCCGCCCGGACTGACGGGGACTGCCGTCCGATGCAGGAACCGGCGTTCCCCGCACCCAGGGGGTACTCCCGCATATGCGCTTGCATTCGCGGGGCAAAGGGCGGTTAATGAACCGTCAATCTGCCTTGGAACACCCGAAATCGTGAAATACTCCGACGGGTGTCCGGCGCCGTCTTCGGTGTCATCCCTGGTCGACGACTTGAACGTCCCGCGATCCGCGTGGGGCGACCGCACTATCTATTGGAGGCTCCGATGCCCGTCGGCACCGTGAAGTGGTTCAACAGCACCAAGGGTTACGGCTTCATCCAGCCGCAGGACGGGACGGCCGACGTGTTCGTCCACATCTCCGCCGTCGAGCGGTCCGGCCTGGGCAGCCTGAACGAGGGGCAGCAGCTGTCCTTCGAGGTCGAGCGCGACGCGCGCCGCGGCAAGACCTCCGCCGTGAACCTCAAGGCCGTCTGAGCGGCCTGCACGTTCGGGGAAAGGGCGCCTCCGGGCGCCCTTTTCCTTTGGTCACCGGGTCCGGCTTCGGCTAAACAGCCGCAGGTTTCCGCCGCCGGTGACGCCATGATCCAGCGATCCTCCCCCCTCCGCCTCGCTTTGTTCGACTGCGACGGCACGCTGGTCGACAGCCAGCACGCCATCGTCGCCGCCATGACCGCCGCCTTCCGGGGCGCGGGTCTGGAGCCGCCGGCCGCCGAGCGGGTGCGGCGCATCGTCGGGCTGCCGCTGGTCGACGCCATCGCGGCGCTGCTGCCGGAGGCCGACCCCGCCCTGCACGTGGAGATGTCGGACACCTACAAGGCCGCCTTCTTCGAGAACCGCCAGAGCGGGCGCTACCTGGAGCCGCTCTATCCCGGCGTGGTCGAGGCGCTGGACCGGCTGGAGGGCGAGGGCTGGCTGCTGGGCGTGGCGACGGGCAAGTCCCGGCGCGGGCTGGTGGCGATCCTGACCCACCACGGGCTGCTGGACCGCTTCTCCACCCTGCAGACCAGCGACCTGGTCGCCGGCAAGCCGCACCCGGACATGGTGCTGCACGCCATGGCGGAAACGGGGGCGGAGCGGGACGGGACGGTGGTGATCGGCGACACCACCTACGACGTGATGATGGCGCGCAACGCCCGGGTGCCCGCGGTGGGCGTGTCCTGGGGATACCATGACGGGGCGGAGCTGCTGGCGGCCGGCGCCGGGCGGCTGTGCCGGGACTGGGCCGAGGTGCCGGACGCCGTGGCGGCGCTGGCGGGGTCCGCGGCGAGCGTTGGAGGAATGGCATGAAGCGGGTCTACAAGGCCGTCGGCGTCGCCGAGGCCGGGGACGGCTGGGAGGTCAGGCTGGACGGGCGCGCGCTGCGCAGCCCCGCCAAGGCGCCGCTGGTGCTGCCCACGCGCGCCATGGCGGAGGCCGTCGCCGCCGAGTGGGACGCGCAGGCGGACGAGGTGAAGCCCGACACCATGCCGGTCATGCAGCTGGCCAGCACCGCGGTCGACCGGGTCGGGCCGCAGCGGGCCGCCATCGTGGACGGCGTCGCCGCCTATGCCGGCTCCGACCTGCTGTGCTACCGCGCCGACCACCCGCGCGAGCTGGCGGAGCGGCAGGCCCGGGAGTGGCAGCCGCTGCTGGACTGGGCGGCGCACCGCTACGACGCGCTGCTGCAGGCGACCTCGGGCATCGTCCACCGCGCCCAGCCGGAGGACGCGCTGAAGGCGCTGCGCAACGCGGTGGACGCGCTCGACGACTGGCAGCTGACGGGGGTGCAGAACGCCACGGCGCTGGCCGGCTCCATTATCATCGCGCTGGCGCTTTACGAGCGTCGTATCGATGCCGGAACGGCTTTCGAGCTGTCCCAGCTGGACGAGACCTTCCAGATCGAGAAATGGGGCGAGGACGCCGAGGCGGCGAAGCGGCGCGCCTCGCTGCGCGCCGACCTGGAGGCGACCGCGCGCTTCCTGTCGCTGCTGGCGCCGTAGCCGGGACGTCCCGCCCGCGCTACCATGGCTCCCAGGACGGCCCCCGCACCGGGACGAGCCGTTGCGGGGACAGAACGAAGGACCAGTGGATGACCATCGACCAGATCGAGACCGAGATGCGGTCCAAGGCCGCCAACTTCGCCGGGCTGGGCGCCAAGGTGCGCTTCGACTTCGGCGACGCCGGCAGCCTGTTCCTGGACGCCAAGGCCGGCATGCCCAAGATCAGCCGGGACGGCGACGCGCCCGACACGACGCTGAAGATCAAGCTCGACGACTTCGTGAAGCTGGTGAACGGCAAGCTGAACCCGACACTGGCCTTCACCATGGGCAAGCTGAAGGTCCAGGGCAACATGGGCATCGCCCTGAAGCTCTCCTCCATGCTGGAGGACTGAGCGCCGCGGGGGGCCTCTTCCCGCCGGCAGCCTGCCCACACCGCGCGGGCTTTCTAGACCCCTTTCCGTCACCCCGGCGAATGCCGGGGTCCAAGGGGCTACAGGCGCTGCGGTGAGCCTTTCCTGGATTCCGGCTTTCGCCGGAATGACGGAAAAGGGGCGGGACGCCAGGAGGATGCCGCACTACCTTCCCACCACTTTCCGTCACCCCGACGAAAGTCGAGGTCCAGGGCCGCCGGCGCGACGGCGAGGCACTCCCGGATTCCGGCTTTCGCCGGAATGACGGACGGGGGGGAGAGTGGGACAGTGGGCCCGCGCCGCCCCCGCCTTCAGATGTCGGCGCCGGCGTCGTGGAACTCGCCGAACACGTGGTCCATGGCGCGCGCCGGTTCGGCGCAGCCGGCCTGGCCGACGATGCGCGCGGGCATGCCGGCCACCGTCACGCAGGGCGGCACCGGCTTCAGCACCACCGAGCCCGCGCCGACGCGCGAGCCGTTGCCGACCGTGATGTTGCCCAGCACCTTGCAGTAGGCGCCCAGCAGCACGCCGTTGCCGATCTTCGGGTGGCGGTCGCCGTGCTCCTTGCCGTTGCCGCCCAGGTTCACCCCGTGCAGCATGGAGACGTTGTCGCCGACCACGGCCGTCTCGCCGATGACGACGCCGGTGCCGTGGTCGATCAGCACGCCCTTGCCGAAGCGCGCGTTCGGGTGGATGTCGACCCCGAATACGGCGGAGCTGCGGCTCTGCAGGTAGAGCGCCATGTCGCGCCGCCCCATGGTCCAGAGCTGGTGGGCGAGGCGGTGCGTCTGGAGCGCGTGGAAGCCCTTGAAGTAGAGCACCGGCTCCAGCGACCGGTTGCAGGCGGGGTCGCGGTCCAGCACGGCGCTGATGTCGGCGCGGAACGCCTGGCCGATCGCGGGGTCGGCCTCGATGGCGTCCTCGAACGCCTGGACGATCAGCTCGCCCGAGACGTCGGCGTGGTGCAGGCGGGACGCGATGCGGTGCGCGACCGCCTGCTCCAGCGTGTCCTGGTTCAGGATGGCGGCGCACATCAGGCTGGCCAGCATCGGTTCCGTCCGCACGGCCTCCTCGGCCTCCTGGCGGATGCGGGTCCAGACGGGGTCCAGGCTGGTCACCTCTGACGTGCCGGACTGGAGGAGGGGGCGCTGGCTGTTCATGGAAACGGTCTCCCGGCAGGGCCGCCGCGGCGGGCGGCTGCGGTCATTCGACGGGAAGCTTGTCGCCGCCGGCAGCCCTTGTCCACTGCGCCGAGCGGTTCCCTGCCATTCCCTTGAAATCCTAAACAGCCGCCACGGGTCGGTGGCACGACCCTTTTCAGCCCCCGGGGCCCAGGGGGACGCGCAGCCGGAACAGGGTCCCGTCCGCCGTCTCGAACCCGTGCGAGGCGTTCAGCTGCGCCGACAGCGAGCGGATCAGCGTCAGGCCGATGGAGGTGCCGTTGCCGGCCCCCTCGGGCATGCCGCGGCCGGTGTCGCGCACCTCCAGCAGGTAGGCGTCGGCCTCGCGGGCGCCGGCCAGGCGGATCTCACCGCCGCGGCCGGGCGGGAAGGCGTGCTTGAAGGCGTTGGTCAGCACCTCCGTCACGATCAGCGCCAGGGTCACCGCGCGGTCCAGGTCGGTACGCCAGGGCTGCACGTCCAGCGTCACGGCGACGCCGCGCTGGCGGGCGCCGTAGGTCTCCGCCATGCCCTCCACCAGCGGCCGCAGGAACTGCCCGCACTCCACCTCAGCGGAGCTTTCCGACTGGTAGAGCGTCTGGTGGACGATGCCGATGGTGCGGATGCGGCTGGCCGTCTCCTCGAAGGCGGCCTGCACCGCGGCGTCGTCGAACTGGGTACGCTGGATCTGCAGGAGGCTGCTGACGATCTGCAGGTTGTTCTTGATGCGGTGGTGCATCTCCCGGAACAGCAGCTCCTTGTCGGCGAGCGAGGCGGCCAGCCGGCGGTT